>NZ_JALJRM010000014.1:0-130807 GCF_024519685.1 Paenibacillus sp. Pae15
TTTTTTTGCGCCTGCAGGTCACAAATTCTGGTTACACAAACTATTGTACATCATCGGGTAGCATGCTATCTAACAGAAAAATTCCGGCGTTTTCTTATTTCTTTATTTCCCTGCTCCTGTTGGGCGTAATTACAGGCTGCGGCAGCCCTGTACAAGAAGCAGCTACCACGACCGCATCCGAAGAAAAAAGATCCATTACACTGGCCACAACGACCAGCACTCAAGACTCAGGTCTATTGGATTCCCTTCTTCCGGCATTCGAGCAAAAATCCGGTATTCAGGTCAAGGTCGTCGCCGTAGGTACAGGACAAGCGATTCAATTAGGGAAGGACGGCAACGCCGACGTTCTCCTCGTTCATGCCAGACCTTCGGAGGATGAATTTGTAGCCTCGGGCTTCGGCATCAATGCTTATGATGTAATGGTGAACCAGTTTCTGATTGTCGGACCCCAAGACGACCCTGCGGGCATTAAAGGAATGGCGACGGCGCCCGAGGCGTTTAAAACGATAGCCGAGAAAAAAGCGGCCTTCATCTCTCGCGGAGATGATTCGGGAACCCACAAAAAGGAGCTGTCCATCTGGGAAGCCGCAGGTCTCAAGCCTGAAGGACCATGGTATTTATCGGCCGGCCAAGGCATGGGGGCGACGCTCCAAATGGCGGATGAAAAGAATGCTTATACACTGACGGATGAAGCGACTTACTTGTCCCGCAAAGGAGATCTTGATCTTGTCGTTTTGAAGGAAGGAGATGCTTCCCTTCTCAATCCTTATGGCGTGATCCAGGTCAAATCTACCGAAAAAGCCAAAGAGGCGGAACAGTTCATTCAATTTTTGACAGGCGATGAAGGCCAAAAGATGATTGAAGAGTTCGGGAAGGCCGAGTATGGGAAAGGATTGTTTGTCCCCGGCGCCAAAAAAAGATAAGAAAAAGGGAGTGTAGGGAATCTTTAGCTTACATGTTCTTGAAATTATAGGATTATCCATCCGGGTTTCCACCCTGGCCATCCTCATCGGGATGCTCATCGGCATCCCTTGCGGCGCTTTTCTGGGACTTTATTCCTTTCCCGGAAAACGCTTGATTGTCATTCTGGTTTTTACGTTCATGGGACTTCCTCCTGTTCTTACCGGCGTGATTGTGTATTTCTTGCTGTCCAAATACGGCCTGCTCGGTTTTCTTCAGCTGCTGTTCACTCCGGAGGCGATGGTCATCGCACAGAGCATCCTGGTTGCTCCGATCATTACGGGGTTGACCATGTCTGCCGTTCAGGCGCGGGAAAGAACGTATTGGGAAACGGCCAAAAGCCTCGGAGCCTCCCCTTTCCAGCTGGTATGGACGATCCTCAGGGAAGCCCGAAGCGGAATAGGGTCGGGAATATCCACGGCCTACGGCCGTGCGATATCGGAAGTCGGCGCGGTCATGCTTGTCGGCGGGAACATCGAGCATGAGACCCGGGTGATGACCACGGCCATTATTCTGGAGACCCGTAAGGGGAATTACGATGCCGCCTTGCAAATCGGTATGGTCCTTCTGCTGATCAGCTTTATTTTTAACAGCTTTCTCGTTGCAGGCGCGCTGCGGAACTTAAACGACAGGAGGGACCGGTCCCGATGAAGCCCATTGAAGTCGAGCATCTTACCGTTGCTGCCGGCGATCGGATGCTGTTGTCCATCCCCCATGCCGCCTTTGATGAAGGCGCCGTTTATGGCATTGTAGGTCCCAGCGGCGCAGGCAAGAGCACCTTTTTGCGCGTATTGAACTTTCTGGAGAAGCCTCAATCGGGCAGCTTATTTTTTTCCGGGCACCGGGTGGATTTAACTTCCCTTTCCCATTCGGGAGGGCTTCATTTGCAAAGGCAAATGGCGTTTGTCGCGCAAAAGCCCGTCATGTTTCAGACCACGGTTTTTGAGAATGTAGCGTTGGGGTTAAGCTATAGAGGCATTCCCCGCAGCGAGAAAGCGCGGCTGGTCATGGAAGCCTTGAGGCTGGTCGGTCTCGAAGCCGCGGAGGGACGTAAAGCGGCATCCCTGTCGGGAGGCGAAGCCCAGAGAATTGCACTGGCGCGGGCGCTTGTCCTGCAGCCCAAGCTCCTGCTTTTGGATGAGCCTACCTCCAATCTCGACCCGCCGAACGTATTGATCATTGAACAGATCATTACCCGGATTCGCCGGGAAAGCCCGATGACGATCCTCATGGTTACCCACCATTTGCAGCAGGCCAGACGCCTGTCCGACCGGTGCCTGTTCCTTTATCAGGGACGGATCGTGGAACAAAACGATACGCAAGCCTTTTTTGAATCCCCCCAAAGCGAAGCCCTTCAGGATTTTATCAGCGGCAAAATGATCTATTAACCCTTGCAGGGGTAGAGGAGGTACCTATGGAACCAAATCAGAACGCCCGCTACTCGCGGCAAATGCTTTTTCCCCCCATCGGCCCGTCGGGACAAGAGAAGCTGTCGGGCAGCAGGGTGGCGATCGTCGGGCTGGGGGCGCTCGGCACGGTGTTGGCCAACCATATGGTTCGCGGCGGGGTCGGGTATTTGCGCTGCATCGACCGCGATTTCGTAGAGACCAGCAATCTTCAAAGACAAATGCTCTATGACGAAGAGGATGCCAGGAATCATATGCCGAAAGCCGTTGCCGCCGCGGACAAATTAAAAAAAGTGAATTCGTCGGTTACCATTGAGCCCATCGTAGGGGACGTCCATGCCTATAATGCGGAAGAACTGCTCAGCGACGTGGACATCATCCTGGACGGAACCGATAACTTTCAGATACGGTACCTGCTGAATGATGTCGCCGTCAAGCACCGCATTCCATGGGTTTATGGCGGTGCGGTAAGCTCCAGAGGCATGTTTGCGGCGATCCGGCCCTACGTCACTCCATGCTACCGCTGCCTGTTCCCCGATCCCCCTGCCGGCCGAGGGGAAACCTGCGATACGGTAGGCGTGATCGGACCTATCGTTCATATTGTTGCCTCTTATCAAGCGGCGGAAGCTTTAAAGCTTATGGTTGGCGCAGAGCATCACCTTAACCCTTACCTGGAGCAATTCGAGCTGTGGACGAACCGGCATATGCAGATGGATATTCGTCAGGGAAAGCACCCGGATTGCCCGGCCTGCGGCAAAGGGGAATTCGAGTTTCTCTATCCGGCTGCGGACAGCCTGGAGGTGTTTACGGCCTTATGCGGCAGAGATACGGTCCAGATCACCCCGAGAGGCGGACGATCGGTTAACCTGGAAGAAGAGGAGAACGTATTTCGCAGGATCGGGAAGGTCGAGCGGAATCCCTTCCTTCTGCGCTTTCACGTCGGCGATTATGCGCTGGTGCTGTTCAAAGACGGCCGGGTGCTGGTGCAGGGAACGCAGGACATTGACATCGCCAAATCGTTGTACGCCAAGTATATTAGCCATTAAAACAACAAGCCGGTGCGGGGATCCTTTTCCTTTCACCAGCTTGTTCATTTCCGTATATTACTTTTGGATCGTGAACCCATTCATTTGCAGATGAGCATGGAACATGTCGTTGACCGAAGGCAAATCTTTCTTTGCAGGCCGGGACTCCGCTTCCCAGACCTTTGATTTCTTCAGTGCTCTCGGACAGTGAATAAAGCACTCCTCCACCTCTACAATGACACCCAATTGAGGCACTTCACTCCATTGCATCGCTGTTAAAATGTCCTCATTGCGCGTGATCCTTGTCCGGCCATTAATCCTTAACACTTCCTCCAGGCCCGGTATGATGAAAAGCATACCTGCATATGGGTTCTCAAGCATATTCAACAAGGAGTCGACACGCCGGTTTCCCGGCCGTTCGGGATAGATCAGATGCCGGTCGTCTATGACTTTGACGAAGCCCGGTTCATCTCCGCGGGGCGATACATCGCACCTCCCCTCTTGATTGGCTGTGGACAGAAAGAAAAGCGGCGACATCGACACATAATTTCGAACATGTGAATCGATTTGTGCAATGCTTTTTTTAAGTACGGCTTCGTGAGGAGAGCCTACCAAATCCCTCAGCTCATCCGCACGGGTAACGATCCCTTGCGACCATAATTCATGAATCATCCGTATAAAACCTCCTTATCCGAAGAATCCCATGCTGCTTTTCTCTTACTATCCATGTTTTCTCTCGATTTGTCCATACTGATTCTTAACGTGAACAGGGATTCCCCCAAAAAACGAACGACTTCACTCCCGGGATACAGGAATGAAGTCGTTTTTTGGAATGGAGGCTTCGCCGGGAATCAGCTGCGTTCGTGCAGCGGGGCGGATGAATTGAATTCTCTGAGCTTAAAGGCATCCTTCAGCCAAACCGCGACCTCTTCAGACAAAGCATTCAGGATCACTTTGCCGGCGGCAGCATTGGCGCCGCCCGGTGTCCCGAAAACGCCGCTGGGGCTAATGGCCTGCACACCCTTGGTCTCGATGGCTTCCAACCATCCTGCTTCTCCTGCCGTATAGCCTGTGACGGCTTCAAACGCGCGTACACGGTGCTCTCCCATGACATGAAGCGCCAGACTCGTCTCAATCGCGCCGGCATGACTGTCCGTAGACGCAAGCTTGAGCCCTGCCTTCACCCCGGCTTGAAACATGACATGCAGGAAACGCCTGAAATCGGTATAAGCGGCTACCTGCATTCCGGGCCATATACTGCTGCAACCGGCCGCATATTTGCCGAGAAACCGGAAATTCCCGCCATGGAAACTGAACAGACCGATACGGGTCAGCCCCATACGCCTCAATGCCGTGATGTATGCCTGAATTACGGCTCCGAGCGTTACGGGACCAAGGGTCACTGTGCCGGGAAAATCCGCGTGATGCTCCGATAGGCCGGCCATGATCGTGGGTGTTACAACGATGGGTTCTCTGCACCGTGCCGCAACCTCGGCCGCCAACACTTCAGCCAATGCCGAATCCGTCACCAGGGGCAAATGCGGCCCATGCTGCTCGAGCGCACCGATGGGGATCAGACCGACCGCGCCGCGGTCCTGCCCAACCGCCCTGGCCTCGGACGACGTCAAATATTTCAGCTCGACAAAACTCATAACAGCTGCGCTTCACCGGAGACTTCCTGATCCGCCATGCCAGAAGGGGGAAGAAACACATCATTGAACGTGATTTTGCCGGCTTTACGTTTCTCTTCAGCGTATGGACCGCGGTCGATCAGCTTCAGAGGAGCCCTCTTTTGATGAATTTCCCGCCTTTTCAGCCGAGTGGCTTCCTCGTCAACGACATACTCGGCGGTGAGTCCCTGCATGCGCTTATGAACCACCACACCGTAATCGCGCTCGGCGCTTTCGATGGAAACCAGCTGCCGCAGCACATCCATGCGTACGGCCTCCACATCCCGCTCCAGCGGGTCCCCCCAACCTCCGCCGCCAGGAGTTGTAACCCGGATGATATCGCCCGCTTTCACCGGGATTCCTTCCTGACAGAACTGGATCAGCCGTTCGTCAGCAGTACCGGGATTAATCCATGTTCCCCCGGGCTTGCCCGGCCCGCCGCCGTTAACGCCGTAACAACCGAACGCCGTGCGGTCGACATACGTAACGTAATACCCGTCGGCCAGCATACGAATGTCCTTCACGTAGCCCATCCCTCCGCGATATTTGCCGCATCCGCCTGAATCGGGATTGAGAGCAACCCGCTCGACAATAACAGGATAGCGCTGCTCGATAAATTCCGCCGGAAGGTTCTTGGCATCGTTCACCATGTCTACTGCATCGGTTCCATCCGCATAGGTCCGCGCTCCGGAGCCGCCGCCGAATACTTCGCGGTACAGCCAAGGCTTTCCTTCCTCGTCGTAACCGTAAACGCCATATACCTGAACGCAGTGCATATCCACCGACACGTTTCCTCCAAAAGCCTGGGCAAGGGCCGCTCCATAAACGCCGAAGCCGCGGAACCAGCACTGCATACGGTTGATCACAGGCGCCGGATACTCCGACGTGAGCACGGTTCCAGGCGGCAGCTCGCAGCGGAATACTCTGGTCACGCCTTCGTTGATCACCGTCCCCGGTGCAAATCCGGCCAGGAACGAGCCTACCCATTTGGACAAAAAGCGTCCGTCGTTGGGCGAGTTCAGAGGACCTTCGGTTTGCGGATTCGTCCCCGTCCAATCCAGAATGATCTTCTCGGGGTCCTTGCGCAGGGTGACCATGAGCTTGACAGGATCGTCCAGGTTGATTCCATCGTTATCGAGGAAATCCTCCCCCGTAAACTCTCCATTGGGGAACATAGGCAGGATCACATCCCGTACCGCCTCCGCGCAGCGATCCATCAGCTTGTACATGGCGGCCTCGACGATATCGGCTCCAAGACGGTCGCAAAGCTGCTTTACTTGACGCTCAATGAGACGGCAGGCGCCGATGAAAGCATCCAGATCTCCGCGCATCGTATCCGGGAAGCGGGTATTGCGGAGCACAATCTTATAGATATCGTCCTGTAACCTGCCTTGGTTGTACAGTTTGACCGGAGGGATCTGGATCCCCTCTTCAAATATACTTGTGGAAGTGGTCGGCCAACTGCCTACCGACCGGCCGCCCACATCCTCAGTGTGACCAAAGATCAAGGAGAAAGCAATAAGACGACCGCTGTGAAAAATAGGGACGCACACACAGTAGTCGGGCAAATGCGTAATCGTACCATGGGAGTCGTAAGGATCATTGTAGAGAAATACGTCCCCCTCGTGAATCTCCTCAAGAGGAAAGTGGGCGCGTATAGGGTCCGCACTGGCTCCCCAGGAAACCGATGTTACATTATTGCAGTCTACGGTACAAATCGAAGCCCGATAATCGTGCTGCTCACGAATGATGGTTGAGCGCCCGGCAAGCTCAACAGCCGCTTCACCCTCATCTACCGCAGCCTCCAAACCGCCCTCAACGACGTCCAGAGTAATAGGATCCACTTGGGCCTTGAAGCGTTCAATGCGCGCCCATTCCTCTTCCGAACGGGGCCACTCCTGCTGCCGGAACGGCTTATACAATGGCGGCTGGTAAATGGACGCGTCGAAAATCAAAGGTTTGTCGTTTGACATATTAAGATCCTCCTTTAGCGTATCGTGTGAGGAGCAAGTGCCCGAACTCGTTTACCGTAACGTACCACCCGGGTTCCACAACGGTAGTGGTATCGTACTGCTCAATGACCGCCGGCCCGGCAAGCGGCTCCGGGATGGGTTCTGTGGGGCGTGCGTACACCGGACAATCCACGAAATCTGACGCCTCGTTTACATACATCGGCTGTATAGACTTCAGCAAGTCGCTCCACCGGAGCTCCGAGCTTTGCTTTGCATACTGGCGAGGTGGTGCGAGCAGCCCGAAGCCGGTTACTCCGATATTTACGATTTCGACCAGCGTCTTGTTCTCGTAGGAGTACCCGTACTGGTCTTCATGAGCAGCATGGAAGCTTTTGATGGTACCGGCAAGCGATCCGGCAATGGAACCGTCAGGAACAGGCAGGGGTACACGAATTTCAAACGCCTGTCCGACATATCGCATGTCGAGAAACGCCTGCAGACGAATGCCGCTGCTGCTGTCAAACCCTTGACGGGCGAGATCCGCCGAGACCCGGTCGCGCAGCTGCAGGAACTCGTCGTTCAGCCGGTCCACATCGAGCGCGTCTTCGCGCTGCACATCGGTAATCACGTGATCCACACGCACATCCGAATAAAGCAGCCCGGCCGCAGCGGTGGCTCCAGGCGCCGTAGGGATCAGAATCCTGCTCATGTCCAGCGCATTCGCAACAGGGGAAGCCATGAGACCGCCTGCGCCGCCAAAGGCGAACAACGCATAATTGCGGGGATCGCGTCCACGGCGGACAGAGACGACGCGTATTCCTGCAGCAATGTTTTGCGTAGCGATCTCGAGAATGCCTGCGGCCGCTTTCTCGACGGAAAGCCCCAAGGGTTCGGCAATTTTGGCTTGTATGGCGTCATAGGCAGCCTGCCGATCCAATGGAATCGAGCCGCCAAGCAGGTAAGGCGGAATCCGGCCCAGCACCAGGTTCGCATCGGTAATTGTGGGCTCTTGGCCGCCCCTTCCATAGCACACAGGGCCCGGAAACGACCCCGCGCTCTGCGGTCCTACCCGCAGGGCTTTGCTGCCGCTCAGCCAGGCGATGGATCCGCCGCCCGCTCCCACGGTCGTCATATCGATCATTGGAGATTTGATGTCGTAGATATCGATCCTGCCTTCAGATAACAGACGGGGGATTCCGCCTTCAATCAAAGCCATATCCGTGCTGGTCCCACCCATATCCAGGGTCAGCACATCATGGATCCCGGCCGCGCCGGAAATGGCTGCGGCGGCGATGACGCCAGCCGCGGGCCCCGAGAGAGAAGCGGCAATAGGCCGTTTGATTAATTCATTGGCGGTGGCGACACCGCCGCTGGATTTCATCACATATAGCGGGGCTTCTATTCCCGCCCCTTGTGCCCGATCGCCCAGCCGGTCAAGATAAGTGGAAAGAAGAGGCATTAAGCCGGTATTCAAGCACGTGGTCAGTGTCCGTTCATACTCGCGATATTCCCGGATGACATCAGCGGAAATGGATACAAAGCATTCGGGATATTCCTCTTGAATGATCTCCCGGGCACGTTCTTCATGAACAGGATTCTGATAGGAATGAAGGAAGGATACGGCAATCGCTTGAACGCCCAGATCACGGTATTCGCGTGCAGCCAATCGAATCTGCAGCTCGTCCAGCGGACGCAGCTCCTCGCCTCGATAATTGAGCCGTCCCTCAACCTCGCGAACCAATTCCAACGGTACAACCCGGGGCGGTTTGATCCACCAGGTGATGGCGCCAAATTCTCCGGGCACGTTCTGGCGTGCAACCTCGAGCATATGACGGTACCCGTTCGTAACAATAAGTCCGAGGCGTGAATACTTTGCCTCCAATACGGCATTCGTGGCTACGGTGGTTCCGTGAAGCAGCATGGCAACGTCGGAAGCGGATGCGCCGATCTCTGCCAGAACACCTTCGATGCCGGCAAGGAAGGCGCGGGACGGATCATCGGGAATACTCGATGTCTTGAACACCTTCTCCTCACCAGTCACATCATTGAGAGCTACCACATCTGTAAACGTGCCGCCTGTGTCGATACCAATGCGCCAACTCATTCGGTCCTCCCCTTTCTGAATCTTCCTGATTGTGCATAACGCCACAAGGTTGAGATTCTACCTCATCTGCGTTTGCCTGAACCCAGTATAACAGGGAGGTGACCTGCCGATCTGTTCATTAGTTACATATCCATCATTTTGCCGGTACGGCCCGATTGCGCCGCGTCCCGCTCACCCAATCTCGAAGGCCGCCAACCGCTCCAGCTCCGGCATATTCGTGATGAACAGAACGCCCTTCCGGAGATCGACCAATCCACGCGCGCGCAATCCGTTGAGCACCCGGGTCACCATCACTCTGGAGGTACCCGCCAAAGCGGAAAGCTCCTGATGGGTCATGGACAGCGCCCGCGTACCCTCGGGTTTGCGGGCAAGGATCTCCACCAAAATCCGGGCCAGCCGAACCTCGGAGGGATCGAAGGTCAGGGTCATCATCTGGTTGCTCAGCATCCATACCTTATGGGCTATCGATTGCATCAATGTGAAGGCGAAGTCCGGACGGATGCGAATAATTTTCTCCATGGTTTCCCTGGAAAATGCACTGACCTTGGTAGATTCTACGGCTTCTCCCGTGTACCAGTGATTAGCGTGCTGAAAGAACGGAACATCCGCAAAAAACTGCCCGGGCTCCGCAAAGGCCAGCACTTTCTCCGTACCGTCCGGACGAACGATGGTAGCCCTTACATGGCCGGCATGCACATAGAAAAAATACTGTGCGGGTTCGCCTTGCCGGATGATAATGCTCCCTCGCGGGAAATACCGGGGAGTTGCAAGTTCACTGACCTCGGACGGCAGCGATCCAAACGCGCGGGGATGAAACGCTTCTTGAACGACGTGCTGCATTTGCATTAGGTTACTCCTTTCCTATAGGGCATGATTAAGCTGTGAGAAATACGTTAATATCTGAATAATCAAAAAATTTTATCAAATAAAAGTCTATGATGCCCGGCATGATAATCTTATTAACGCGCTGATCATGAAATGTTGAATTTTGGACAATGCTTCACGGATCTTAAGCCTTGTCAGGAAAGGGTATTTGCAAGAGTGATGGAGAAGGAAATTGCGGTGCTTTTGCTTTTGAGGTGAGACTGCACGTCGTACTGAAAATAGAATGATTCCTATAAAACGCTATGTATAGATAATAGCTTAATATTTGGGGAGGAACAAGAAAATTCTGTTACAACATATGCGGCTTTACTTTCATCCTGAATTGAACCATTTCAAAAAAAGTGATGGAAAATAAAAAGTATTTCCAACTTTGAGAAAGTCAGAAATACTTGTCCCAGATCATGAACCGCCTGCATAAAAGAATCTTCCGTTCTCTAACACTCCCTACTTCCACGTGGGGCTGCCCAAAATCCTCCCCCGTCCTTGAATCGCGCCGCCGCGGCTAACGTTTTGTCTGTAGACTGCAATGACTGCACCAGCAGCTTTCATAAATTTCGTGTTACGCCGACGTATCGACATCAAGCATGTCCAATAAAAAGATAAAGATCGGAATTCCCACGATCAGGCCCCATGTGCCCAGGTAATGCTCCGAAAAAATGAGAATAATAAACGTATAGAACATAGGAAGGTTCACTTTGGAAGACATCAGCTTCGGGTTCAGGAAATACCCTTCAAGAAAGTGAAGCACAGCAATCATAGATAACACATAGATGACCATCAGATAACCGCCTATCGCATATCCGATAATACTTAAAGGAATTAATGAAACCAAGAAACCTACTACGGGAACCAGACTAAGCAGGAAGATCATGATGGTTAGCGCAAAAAGGTAAGGATAGCCGAGAATCCATAGGCCGGTAACCGTAAAGATGGTATTGCATGTAGCAATAAGAAGTTGAGCCTCCAGCACTTTGCCAAAAGATAAAACGAATTTCTTCCCGAAATACTCAAGTTCTTCATATAACCAGGAAATTTTGCTGTTTTTCAATCTGGATGTAAAGGCGGCAATTCTGTTTTTTTCGAGGATAAAGACAAAGCTCAGCACGATTGCCAGTACGAACGTCGTCCCCCAATTGCTGATTTTAAGAATATATTCGAAGCCTTGTCTTACGTAGGATTGCAAATCCAGGTCTTTTATGGTTTTGTACACATATTGAGACAGCTCATCCTGAGGAACCGGCAAATGCGACAGCCCGATCAGAGTAGCTTTTAATTGTTTGATTTGAACATAAAGCTTCGGCAAATAATTAATGATACCGATGACGATGGTCGTAACTAAAATAAGATACAGCAATATGATAATGACCTTGCTGTTGACCGGGATGTATTTATTGATTTGCTTCGTTAAAAAATGCTGAAGACTGTTCATAATGTAGATGAATAAAAAGGTTAACAGAATGAGGTTCAGCATGTCCCTTATGCTAAACAACAGCAAACATATTACTAAGATGATCAGAAATCGTCTTACCGTCAGATTTAAAAAGAATCGCTTAATATTCTCCATCCATTCGTCTCCATTCACTAACCCTCGAGTTTGTCCTATTCCTCAGTCTACAACAATGAAAATAGTTAGGGCAATAAAATATACAATATTAACTTCATTTCCTTCCGGAAAAGAAAACAGGAAGCCGCAGCTTCCTGTCCATAATTTGTTCTATTCTATTACAAGACTGATGCCCGCAACCTTTTCATTACCCCTTGAACGAAAATGCCGGAAGCCCTTTAACCTGCGCGGCTACGCTGAATATTCCACCGGCCAACGGCTGTTTATCCAACTCCCGTTCATGGAGTCTATGGCGGGCCGTCGTAATATACAGGACATCGAGATCCTTTCCACCGAAAGCGCATGACGTCACCTGAGAGGCTGGAACCCTTATTTCGTCAAGCTGCTTCCCGTTATCCGGATTCCAGCGGGTAACCCGATATCCGCCCCAATGGGCGATCCAAATCATGCCTTCCGCATCGATGGTCATTCCGTCGGGGAGCGCATGATCTAAGGTCAAATCAATCATCACCCTTTGACGGCTCAGCGTTCCTGAGCTCATTTCGTAATCGAAGGCGACCACCTGCTTTGTCGGTGAATCGATGTAATACATGGTACGGCAATCCAGGCTCCAGACAATACCGTTGGAGATACCGATTCCCGTCAGCATCTTGCGGACGTTCAGATCCGTATCCAAACAATACAAGGCACCCGACCGCCCTGTTTCGTTCAAGTTCATGGTTCCTGCCCAGAATCTTCCGGCGGGGTCGCACTTACCGTCATTAAATCGATTCTCCGGCTGATTTTGTTCCGGATCCATGACAGGGGTCAGCACCTCCGTTTCCAAATCAAGCGAGTAAAACCCATTCTGCAGGGCCAGCATAACACCGCCCGCTTCTCTGGGCACAACGGTTCCAACGAATTGGCCAATGGGAATCGAACGGTCGGTATGGTGCTCCGGGTCGAACACATGCAGCGTTTTTCCCGTAATATCCACCCAGTAAAGCACCTGCTTTTCAGCATCCCATATCGCACCTTCACCAAGATCGGCTTTGGCATCCAATACAAGGCTGCATTCTGTCATGATAGTCCCTCCCCATACCCTTTTTTAACCATTCATCCGGCAGGCGGCATCGCGGCCTGCCGGATCAAGCCTTCCTTACAAATTAACCTGAAATAAAAGCTCCGGATTATCGAACAATTCTTTCAACACAAGAGCGCACGATCCGATAAGGTTGGCCTTCGGCCCCAGTTTGGAAAAAATGACCCGCACCCTTTCCTTCGGTACCGGCAGAGCTCTCTGCTGAATCTGCTTCTCAATTTCGGTGATCAGGCGTTCTCCCAAGTGAATCATTTCGCCATGGATAATGATCAGCTCCGGATTGATTGAATTGACAAGATTGGCGATACCGATCCCGAGATATTTGCCCAAATCCTCAATGGCCAGTTGGTATACGACGTCATCTCCCCGGCGGATCGCTTCCCCGATCAGTTCGAAGGTCAACTCGTCCCGCGTTTGCACCATGTCTTTCAGCAGTAACGTGCGCGATAAGTTTTCGTGAATTCTTGACATGAGGGAATTCGACGAAGCGTACATCTCCCAGCAGCCGTCATTTCCGCATCGGCACTTCAAGCCGTCCATTTGAATGGTCGTATGCCCAATTTCTCCAAAGCTGTCGTCTTTGCCCCTCATAATCCGGTTATCGATAATGATCCCCGCCCCGATGCCAACGTCCGTCATGAGGCTGACAAAGGTATCCACGTCTTGGCCTTCGCCAAACATTTTTTCGGCCAGCACCTGGTTGCGGCATTCGTTATCCACCCAAACCGGCAGATGAAAGGCCGAAGACAGGCTTTCTCCCAGTGAACAACCGTTTAACACTTCTAAATGGGTTGATGTCAGAATCGTTCCGGTGCTTGTCTCGACCAGTCCCGGGCAGCCTACTCCGATTCCTTTGACGGGAATCCCCAACTCCTTCGCCTTTAGAAGCAAAGCACCCGCCAAATCCTTCACCTTGGCAAGCATCGTTTCCGTCGTATCCTTCGGGGTGATCGATACGCGAAGCTCGTGCAGAAGGTTTGCCGAAAGATCCATGAGCGCCGCCTTTATGGTATTCACGGTAAAATACAAGGCAAGAATGCCTCCGCCCCTGGCATGAAAGGCGATTAATTTGGGGCGCTTGCCTCCCTGGTCCGTGGAACTGCCCATTCCGCTCACTTTGATATATCCTTCCAAAATTAATTCTTCCACCAAAGCGGAAACC
The DNA here is from genome assembly GCF_024519685.1 of Paenibacillus sp. Pae15. NCBI lineage: Bacteria > Bacillati > Bacillota > Bacilli > Caryophanales > Paenibacillaceae > Paenibacillus > Paenibacillus sp. Pae15. The sequence goes on from NZ_JALJRM010000014.1 coordinate 13,810, forward strand.
GTAGGGCGGCTCAGCCCCAATTCCTTGCTGATTTCCGGCTGGGTCGTTTCGCCCGAATTACGGACCCACTGCAAAATACTGAGTTTATTCGATTGTTTGATATCTGTTTTTCTTGAAATGATAAGCAAATTTCACGCAGCTCCTATCCAAATCTATATATAGTTTCACAAAATGCCGTACTTATTAAACGCCTCCACGATCCCCATCCCGTTTTCAAGGGCTTTTCTCATTTGGTTCTCTCCGCTCACTTTGTCCAAAGCCTTTGTTACCGTCTCATGGATGATCTCCTTGGGAACGACGACGACGCCGTCATGATCGCCGAAAATCAAATCCCCCGTACGGATGAGCACACCGCCGCATTGAACAGGTACGTTGCAGGCGATCACGTCGGTCCTGCCCTTGGAATCATACGGACTATAGCCACGGGCAAACACAGGAAACCCCATTTGTTTGATTTGCATACTGTCGCGGATCAACCCGTCAATCACCGCTCCCCTCGATCCTTTGATTTTGGCAGCCGTACTGAGCAGCTCCCCCCAAAATCCGCTGCGGGTCGAACCATTGGTCGCAGCAACAAGGACGTCCCCTTCCTGCAGCGCATCGATCGCTTCAAGCTCCTTTTGATAAGGTGCGGACGGAATTTCGTAAACATCCGCAGCGAGCACGGTTAAAGCCCTGCCTGCAAATTTGGAAAAAGGAATCACCGGTCGTATATCATGAGTCATGCACTGCTGCCTGTAACCCATTTCGTCCAGAATATCCGCCAGGACCGCACTGGTTAAAGTTTTTTCCATTTGAGCATAGTTCAAAAAAATCCCGTTGTCCATTCGTATCCCCCATTTGTTCCGTTCATGGAAAAGGAGCGGATAGAACGTAAATATGCTTTCCAGCCGCTCTTCATTGATTATTGTTCCGCTATTTTTTGCAGATCGTCCAATGCCTGTTTGGGCGATTTTTGGCCGAGCAGCGACTGCTGCACCGCCTTGATGGTTTCCAAACGTATTTGAGTAAATTTAGGATCGTTTAACGGATAAAATTTAGCGATCGGCAGTTGGCTGATGAACTGTGCCGCCAACGGATCCTGCTTGGATAGACTTTCCCCGACACTCTTTGTCGCAGGCAGCATACCTTCATTTTTCATGAACTCTTCGTAACGTTGATCCTCATAGAGGAATTCGAGGAATTTGCCGACGGCCTCCTTGTTTTTGGTCGACTTGAACACCATCAGGAAATCCTGTACCCCCAGGTTGAAAGGCTGCTTGCCTGCATTGACCGGAATCGGCGCCACTCCGTATTTCAGGTTCGGCGCATCCGCCTTCAGAATGGTCGGCAGGAAGTTGGCCGTAATCATCATCCCGACCTTCCCGGCTCCGAACACCTTTTGCAGCTCATCCCGGTTGATGGCGGTCGGCTCGGGGTTGGTCACTTTGTCATTACGTACAAGGTTGGTCAAATACTGCAGTCCCTCCACGTTTTCCGGAGAGTTCAGCACCCATTGATCGCCCTTTTTCCAATCTCCTCCATTCCCCCAAATGAAATAGGAGAAGTAGGCTTGCCCTTCGAAGGTCGTCATCGGTACGCCGAAGCCGTCGACTCCCGTTTGTTCTTTAATGGCTTTGGCCGTTTGCCTCAGTTCATCCCATGTTGCCGGGGGCTCTTTAATGCCTGCTTGTTCAAAGAGATCTTTGTTATAGTACAGACCGCGGATCGATGCGAGAAGCGGAAGGCCGTAGCTTTTGCCGTCCAGCTCACCCGCTTTGTAAAACGACTCGTAAAATTTGCTTTTCAGGTTTGGAGAAATCACTTCGTCCAACGGAAGAAGAAGATCATCAGCGGCAAATGCGGCATAATGGTTCAAGTTCAAAATGTCCGGCGTCTGTTGGGTGCTCACCATCGTATTTATTTTTTGCTCCAGAACGTCCCAACCGACAACCTGCAGGTTCACTTTGATATCCTGATTCGCTTGTTCAAATGCACTGACAACCTTTCTGAGAAAAGGCTCGGTCGCATTGCTGTATTGAGCGGCGATGAAGGTGATTTCTTTTTTCTCCCCGCTGCCGCCACCGGAAGAAGATGGGCCCGGAGAGGGTGGCGGGCTTCCGTCTGTCGAATTGCCCCCGGTACATGCTCCCAATAGAGAGGACATCAGTAATAACAACGTTAAGAATACCGGCGCCCGTTTTAATGAATTCCTGTTGTTCACTTTGAATCCCTCCAAAAGTTACTTTTTGTGAAGCAAGCGTCTGCAAGAGCACGATGGGTCCGTTACGGGATGCTCTCACCCCCTTTAAGTCCGTTTAACAGGCCGATGGACTCCCGAACGATCAGCTCTCCGGCCTGCGGCGTGAGCTGACTGGTTCTTGCGGTTTTGATTTCATATCCTCCTTCTTCAAAAGCGCGTTCCGTAGGCACATATCCTATATAATCGTTCGCCATCCCCACAATCAGGGTATAGAGATAAGGGGACCGTTCTTTTATAGCCAGACCCAGTTCTGCAAAAAGCTCGCACGGCAGGCTCAGCAGCGCATGGTCTCCGATTTGAACCGCTTGAAGCTCCGTTTGCAGAAACTCGGCTTTATGTTGACTGAGGATCAATATTTCTTTGGCATAAGCTTCATCCGGCACGCCGTCAAGCAGAGAGGGAATGCTCCATCCTGCATTTTCCAGAAGCTGCAGGGCGTGCCGGACCTGTTCCTCCGTAATCCTTCTTCTCGGGAGTAAAACCGGTTTCGAAACGCTTTTCAACCGGAGCGCAGCCGAATACTTCAATGTCGGCAGAACATCGAGCACCCGACCCGCCAACCGGCTTCCGATGCGCTCCGCCTCCCCAAAATCGCGCGCCTGCCCCGGATTGGATATATCGATATGATTGATATCCCCTTCGGCGCCGTTCGCAAAGAGCACAACCGTATCCCGGCCGAACCGGTGCTCCAAGCGTTCGGTCAAGCTGTGCACATAGTCCCTCGATATCAACCCATCCTTACCGACCAGTACAGCGGTATGAAGCGTAAAATGAACCAAGATCGAGCGGATGGCCCGCCGTTCGTCCGCAACCGAAATCACGAATACATCCGGGTCGATCGGCCCGGCCGCAGATTTCACCTGGGAGGGATCCAGCCCTTCCCAGTTCATGCGCAGCGTTCCGTCCTGCATCATGATGCGCCGGTTAAAGCTAAGCGCGTCTTCATATCCTTTGCCGATACCGACCGCCGCTTCCCAGACGTTGTCCGTGCATAGGACGGCCCCTTCGATCACTTTGCGGGTCAGTTCTTCAATATACGAGATGACGAGCGGATCGTATTCGTCCTTGAAGGCTTCCATCACATCAGGCCCGGAATGGGTATGTGTGGCGAACAGGATGATGCTCTCGGGCAGGATTCCCGTTCTTTCGCGGATGCCTTCCTTAATAAGCCTTCCGAACGATGCGAAAATGCCGATCAAATCCAGTCCGATGAACAACAAAGCATGCCTTCCGTCGTTCAAATACAGGAAATTGGCATATAAAGGATCATGTACGCCCTTGGACCGGTTATCCTGACGAATGTTTCCGCCGATAGGAGTACCGGTTTGCGGCGTGATATCGATCTTGCAGCAGCCCGCTTTCACCGTTCGATCACCTCGCCTGTCGGTAAGATTTTCTCCACGCCTCTGTCGGTTTCATAGATAACAACCTTTAATTCCTTGCTGATCTTATCCCCTGCGCGTATTTTCTTCGCCGTTCCGTTGCGGATCGCTTCATTAAGGCCGTCTTCCCCGATCGACGGACGGCTGGTGAAAGGTTCGATGACGACCGTATAAGCGTTACCGTACCACGGATAGCCCTTCGTTCCGCCAAACTCCTGCCAAATCCACAGATGGGGAAAATCGTCCACAGGCCACGCCATCCCTATGCCCAGATTCATGCGGCGGTTGGTCAGGGCATACCAGCCCTCCTTATAGGCCGTCGCATAAAACATATCCGTAGTTTCGGCGCCGATGCCTCCAATTTTACGCAAATCCGCCGGTTTTCCATGTACATCGACAGCGTACGGCCAGTCAAAGCGGTTGCCGTGCGGCAGGCGGTTTGATGGCTCCGCTTTGTCCGAGGTAATAATCGTGCAATCCGGAAGCTCGAGAATGCAGTCCTCGCTTAAGAAAGGAGCTCCATAGCTGGGATGATGACCCCACATGAAGTCAAGCTCCGTCCTGCCGTAATTATGGATCGTCTCACGAAATTGGATGACCGGCCGGCCCGCTTCCAGGCGGATTCTTTTCTCCAGAATAAAGGGCGTTCTTAATGTTTTGGTCGTGAGAAGCACCTCTACTGCCTCCGGCTCGTCGACGAGAACGGCAAACTCCCACGGACATGTCGCCACCTCGCCATGAAAGCCAAGATGGGCGCCCTGGTAATAGGAAGGTCCGCTGGCCGAAGGAAACAGCTCCTGCCAGCCTCCGTGATAATAATCCGTAAAAATGCCCTGGGGATTCTGCATGGAAGCGGGGATAGGCGGATGCCTCAGCCCGATCGGGGATCGCCACATGAAATCGACATCCTTGGGCTTATACAATAATTCGAAAATGTCCGATCCCTTATCGAGCAATATCGACATCCGGATCAATTCGTTCTGCAGCACCAGCGTTCTCATGCCTTTGTAGGTCCCGTAAGGATCGATGCGGCATCCGTAATGGGCTTCCCTCATTTGTTTTTTCCCCTTGCTTCAACCGGAATCACGGTTTCCACCTTTCCGTTTCGGATACCGATCAATTCATCCGCCAGGTTTACCGTCGGGCAAACATGGTTGGGAATGATCTCCAGACGGCCGCCAATGGAGACAGGAAAATCATGTGCAGTAAGCATGACCCCATGTTCCTCGGAAAGCCGGTCAATCCGGACTTGCGGAGCCGAACGAATGCATCCGTATCCCTCCGTATAAGCCCCTTTATCCGAGGAGAGGGTTTTGGAGCCCGCATCGATGACCGCACGGTCTTCCGAAGGTCTGCTGACTACCGTTGTATGGATCGTCAAGGCGCAATCGACAATCCCGGCGAGCCCTAGCGAGACCATCGTCGCGTCGTTGAAAACGTAGGTGCCCGGCCTGATTTCTGTAATGCCTTCAACCTCCTTGCAGTGAAACGATGTCGGCGTCGAACCCACGCTGATCTCCGGAATATCCAGCCCGAGCTTTTCCTCAATTAGCCGTTTGGTTTCCGCCAGCAGCGCTCCTTCCAGTCGGCTGATGCGAATCCGTTCTTCCTGAGAATCCGCCTTGTAGGAGTGGCCCGCATGGGTCATTAGCCCGGTTATGCGAACAAACGGCAGCTTGGCGATATCCCCGGCGAGCTGAAGCGTTTCTTCCCCCGGCTGTCTTCCGCAGCGCTGCAGCCCCGTATCCACATCAATGTATAAGGACATGGTTTTGCCGAGCCGGCGGCCAACCTCGGAAATCCCGCGCGCCGCTTCCACGCTGTCCAAAGCTACGGTTACCTCGGCATGAGCGGCCAGCTTCTCCAGCCGCCGAAGCTTCTGCTCTCCGACGATCGGATAGGCGATCAGAATGTCGGTAATCCCGTGCTTTCGCATCACTTCGGCCTCCCCGATTTTGGCCACGGTAATGCCGAACGCTCCATACTGCAGCTGCTTCAAGGCGATCCAGGGGCTTTTATGGGTTTTTACATGCGGCCGAAGACGCACTCCCGCTTCCTCCGCTCTTAAAGCCATCCGCTTCATATTTCTTTCCATGATGTCCAAATCCACGACCAGCGCCGGGGTGTCTATGGATTCGATTCCTAAAGCTGCTTCACTTTCCATCAATGCTTCACTCCTCCTGCCGTAAGTCCGCTAATTAAATACTTCTCGATGCTGAGAAAAAGAATAACGACCGGCACGATCGCTACCAGCGAGGTGGCGAACACATACTGCCATTGGACGTCATACATGCCGAAGAAAGCGTAAATTCCGACGGTCAGCGGCTTCGACGTTTCCGTCGAAATGAAGGTCAACGCGACGGCGAACTCATTCCATGCGGCAATGAAAACAAAAATGACGGTGGTCATGATCCCCGGAACGGCCAAGGGCAGCGTAATCCTGCGCAGGGCCTGCCATTTCGTACAACCGTCCAGCCAGGCGGCCTGTTCAAGCTCATACGGGATCGTCGAGAAATAACCGCTGAGTATCCACACCGCAAACGCCTGATTGAAGGCGGCATTGGTGAGAACAAGTCCCCAGACCGAATCCATCAGACCTAGCCAATGCATTTCGCGGAACAAGCCGACAAGCAGCACGATCGGCGAGAACATCTGCGTTATCATAATCAGATACAAATACATTTGTTTCCCTTTAAATTTCATCCGTGCCAGCACGTAAGCGGCCGGAATTGCACAGATCAACGCCAAAGCCGTGGCGCCGCCCGCAATCACGACGGTGTTCAGCAAATAATCGGCCAACGGCACCATATGCCAAATATCCGCAAAGTTGGAAAATGTCCAGTTGACCGGAAAGAAGGTCGGGGGGATCGAATAGACCTCGGCCTTGCTTTTTAATGAAACGATCAGCATGATCAGGTAAGGAAAAACCATGACAGCAAAGAGAACATAAGCGAACATGGAAAGGAATGCATTTTGAATTCTCATTGACCTTGGCACGGCTATTCCCTCCTCAAGGCAATGGTCGTGTAAATAATGGAAAACAACAATAGAAGAAGAAAACTGATCACGGATACGGCGGCGGCTTCACCCATCTTATGAGCGGCAAAGGCCAGCTTGTACAGATAGGTAATGATGGTATCCGTCTGATGGACAGGATCCCCTTTGGTCATCGACCAGATGATAGGGAACGAATTGAAAACATAGATGGTGTTGAGCACCGTACTGATGGTCAGAGGCTGTCTTAAAAGCGGCAGGGTGACATGATAAAACTGGCTCCAGGCGTTTGCGCCGTCCACACTGGCGGATTCGTACAATTCGGCGGAGATCGACTGCAGGCCGGAGAGGAGCACAAAGCTCGTAAAAGGAATCGTCACGAATATCCCCACTCCGATCATCGCAGGAAAAGAAGTCGACGGCGAAGCCAGCCAGAAGATATTTTCATTAATCAGGTTGAGCTTAAGCAGAATCAAATTCAAGGCACCGTAGTTGTAATCGAGAATCCATTTCCAAATCACGGAGGTAATAATCAAGGATACCGCCCATGGGATAATCAGGGCGGCACGCACCCATCGCCGCCCGGGAAAATCCCTGTTCAGCAGCTGTGCGATTCCCAGTGACAGCACGGTGCTGATGCCGACTACGCTAACCGTCCAGATCAGCGTGTTTTTTAAAACCGTCAAAAATACGGCGTCGCTCAGGACGTTGGAGAAATTGCGAAATCCGATATATCCTTTCTTCACTCCGGATAAGCTGATTTGGGACACGGAAGCGGAAAATAGCTCGTAAATCGGGAAAACGGTAATGAATACGATGAGGCTGATACTCGGAAGCAGCCAGAGATACGGCGTTGTTTTCCCGATGATCCGGCTGCTGCGGCGAATTTTTTGTTCTTTCTTCTTTATTCCTGATCCGACCGTACCTTTTTCAATTTCCATGGCTCACCCCAATTCCATATGACCTTTGTATCCACTATTCCAACGGTATAACGATTTGCCCGGATGCATCAGATTTTATTTGAGAATGGCCACGGCGTCGATTTCCACTTTGATGCCCAGCAGTTGGCTGCCTACGGTTGTACGAACAGGATAAGGCTCCTTAAAGTAGCGTTTATACACTTCGTTAAAGGCCTGAAAATCCCCCAGGTCGCTTAGATGGACCGTCACTTTCACCACATCGTCAAACGTAGCGCCGGCTTGCTCCAATATGTACTTGAGGTTATCCAGCGTTTTAGCCGTTTGTTCTTCGATCGTATCACCTTGAACCGTTCCCGTTTCGGCATCGATCGGTCCTTGTCCCGCCGTATAGATCGTATTGCCGAATTGGATCCCTTGCGAGTAAGGACCCGCAGGAGCCGGCGCCAGACGGGTCAGCAGTTGTTTTTTCATTGTCTATTCCTCCCTTTTTATCAATGGTCATCGGTTGGTCATTCCGTACTGCCGTCAACTCCGCACCATTCCGTCATGGCCAGCGCATACAGCTTCACCAGCAGGAAAAAGTCCTCCACCTCGATATACTCATCGGGAGCATGGGCATTTCCGCCTTTGGGTCCCCAGATGACCGCCGGTGTCCGGCTGTAAAGATTAAATACGAAGGAGTCGCAGGCAAAGGGCGCTCCTTGTACGGGAAGACCGCCGGGATATACGGTTTGGGCCACCTTGGACAGCACCTCTAAAGAAGGATGATCCTCAGGAATGCCTGTCCCCGGCAGAAAACGGATCAATTTCTCAATGACAGGCGGCATATCGCGGAGAATGTCATCATGGGCAGCCTTTTCCCTGTAATAATTTTCGAAGTCGCGGCGCAGCTCCTCTTCCGTTGTCTCCGGATAACACTGAATCCATACATCGATCGTACAGTGGCTTGGCACCCTGTCGCTTAGAGGCGAGTTAACGGGACCCGCTTTCACGCTTTGTACGTACGCGGGCAGGCCGTGGTCATTCACGAACCAACGGGATTGGGATCTCTTTCTGCGGTGATCGGTTTCAAACTGATGGAAGATCTTAAGGAATCTTGCTGCGGCAAAGACGGGATTGATCAAAGGCTCTCCGCTGAAGGAACGGCCCGGACGCCCCCGGAAGGTGATTCGGAACATACTGCCGCCCTGATTGGCCGGGCAAATGGCGAGATTGGACGGTTCCGGCACGATGGCCAAGTCCGCTTCGTAGCCTTTTAACACGCAGGCCAGCGTGGCGTTTGCGCCTCCATACTCTTCATCGACGACGGTCTCGATGATGACGTCTCCCTTTAAGGCAATCTTCAGATCTTCGAGCAGCTGGAGAGCCATCATAGCCGCCGCCATCCCGCCCTTCATGTCGAACAGGCCCAACCCGTACTGCTTGCCGTCTTTTACTGTTCCGGAGAAGGGATCGACCGACCAGGGGTCTTCTCCTCTGGGTACCGTATCTACATGCCCGGTGAAGATCAGCGACCTTCCGCCGCCCTTTCCCCGCTTTCTTGCCACAACATTAGGACGGTTCTCATACTTCCGATTGCCCAGATAGGCTTGATGTTCCGTCAGGCCCGGGACATCGGTCGGCAGAAACATATCCATGTCACAATTCAACGTGCTTAAAAAATGATAGATAAATTCCTGAATCTGTTTTTCGTCGCCCACAGGATAATGATTTTCGCTCGGGATCGAAACCAGGGACCTGTTAAAATCCAAAATATACTGGCGATGTTCATCTACCCACCGGCTGATGTTAGCGAGCATGAATAGCCCCCTTCCCATTCGCTTATTCTTGACAGATCTGTCCGCCGTCTACGACCAATTCCGTTCCTGTTATAAATGACGCTTCCTCTGAAGCGAGAAAAGCAAATGCGTTGGCGACATCCTCCACCTTGCCGTAACGGTTCAAGGGAATTTTGGAAGTGTAGTTTTGGACTTCCTCCTTGGACATGCCGCCTTCCAGCGCCAATTCGGTCAGTATGAATCCCGGGCAGACCGAATTGACCCGAATGTTAAACGGCGCAAGCTCGATCGCCATCGATTTGCCAAGCAGGATAACCCCTGCTTTCGTTGCATTATAATGAGCAAGACCTTTTTCGCCCAATATTCCATTCGTCGAAGCCATGTTCACGATGACCCCTGCATGTTGTTGTTTCATTTCGTGTGCAACCAATTGGGAGCACAGAAAGACACCTGTCAAATTCACATTCAGTGTATCCTGCCAATTTTGATCCGTGATGTCCAAGAACGGTTCGAAACGGGCAATTCCCGCATTATTGGCCAGAATATCAATGGATCCGAATGTCGTTTTCGTAAATTTCACCAGCTCCAAAACCTGCTCCCGCTTCGTCACGTCAACCGTAATACGGTGCACAGTTCCATATTCACTCAATTCTTTGGCCGCGTTATGTAATCTTGTTTCTCCCAGATCGCAAATGACCACCTGTGCGCCTTCCTGAAGAAACTTCTTGGCGATAGCCTTTCCGATCCCCCGGCCGGCCCCTGTTACAATGGCCGTTTTGTTCTGTAATTTCACACCATCAACTCCTTTAGCCTTATGTTAGTTAGTTAATGTTCTTTTCTAACTAAATAGTACTTCACACACGCTAATAATTCAATAACAATTTTCTAAATTTTTTAAATATTCTGTTGTTTAATGAGGTTAAATATATTTTGTTTTCCGGGGCATGGTGCGGCACATCAATGCGGCAATGCCTAAAAAGCTTAGTAAAGAAGTTTCAGCTTCTTCACTAAGCTTTTTGGTGTTTTCCATATGCATGATTGTTCCGACACGATACCTTGGAGTCAAATCTCTATCCGGCCGTCCATGCCGGATGATTTATGACACTGTGGAATGAACATCTTCGGCGATGACGGCGTCGCTGCTTTCTTTCCCTTTTTTCTTTGAAGCCAATTTTCCAAGAACGATAACAAGCACAGCCAGTCCGATCGGAAGCACATAGTGGCCCGCCGGGAACACCGATTCCAAATAACTTCCCACGGCCTTGTCGCTTAATACCATTTCTCCCGCTGTATATCCAAGCAGTCCGGCACCCAGCCACACAATGATGGGGAACCGGTTCATGAGGCGCATGAGCAATTGGCTGCCCCAAATAATCAGAGGTATACTGATCGCCAGACCCAGGCCGATCAGAACAAGATTCCCGCCGGCTGCTCCGGCTACTGCAAGCACATTGTCCAAGCTCATGACAAAATCGGCAATGATAATGGTTTTAATCGCCTCGGTTATCGTAGATCCGGACTTCAAGTGTTCTTCATCTTCCCCGCCTTTTAACAGCTTAACGGCAATGTACAACAGCAGCAATCCGCCGGCTACTTGTACAAAAGGAATTTGCAGAAGCCAAACGGCGACGAACGTCAAAATGACTCTTAATGCGATGGCGCCAAAACTCCCCCAAACTACGGCCTTTTTCTGCTGGTTCTGAGGCAAATTACGGCACGCTAAAGCGATTACAACCGCATTATCACCACTTAATACAATATTAATCAAAATAATCTTCAGCAGTCCAACCAGAAATGCCCCTTCCATCCACCTGTCGCTCCTTTTATAAATGAAGAATAGAATCATTACCGTAAGGGCTTACATTCAAGATCTACAAGCCTGTGATGCATTTTTTCATTGCAATCCTCCCAGAAGTCAATATGTGTAGCATATATATTACACAATACTATATTTTCTCCTTTTTCAAAAGAAAAAAATTTCCTTCATGGCACAATATGCATCCATGCCAGTTCTATACCGGTAAAATCGGGAACAAAAGTAGACAAAACGAGACTCCATTCTCATTTTGTCTACTTTTTATGGGACATGGGCACAAAACGGCCATTGCTGCGGGAGATTTGGTTTGGCACAGTTTTTGCTTAGTTATTTGGTGTGAAGGCGGCGAAACGGATTGCCGCTGCCGCTTATTCACAAACTGCAGGCCATGTCATTTCAAATTCAAGAGGAGGTTGAACGTATGGTAGACGTTGTGCAGGACAAGAAGATCACGTTAAGCAGAGAAAAAGCCGGCTGGATCTTTCAAAAAATGCTGGAAATTCGTAAGTTCGAGGATAAGGTTCATGAGTTGTTTGCCCAGGGAAAGCTGCCCGGATTCGTTCATTTGTATGCCGGTGAGGAAGCGGTCGCTGTTGGCGTGTGCGCACACCTTGACGATAAGGACAGTATTACCAGCACACACCGCGGACATGGCCATTGTATTGCCAAAGGCTGCGATTTGGATGGCATGATGGCCGAACTGTTCGGAAAAGCAACCGGGCTCTGCAAAGGAAAAGGCGGGTCCATGCACATCGCCGACTTTAATAAAGGCATGCTGGGCGCAAACGGGATCGTAGGCGGCGGATATCCGCTGGCATGCGGTTCTGCATTAACCGCCAAATATAAGAAAACCAATGCGGTAAGCGTATGCTTTTTCGGCGACGGCGCGAATAATCAGGGAACCTTTCATGAGGGAATCAATTTGGCCTCCATTTGGAAGCTGCCTGTTGTGTTCATAGCGGAAAATAACGGCTATGGGGAAGCAACCCCGTTTCATATGGCCTCTAGCTGCAAAACGATCGCCGAACGTGCAATCGCTTACAACATTCCGGGCATCCGGGTCGACGGAAAGGACGTGCTTGCCGTCTATCAAGCTGCGGAGGAAGCCGTACAAAGAGCGCGCAGAGGCGAGGGCCCGACACTAATTGAATGTGTCACCTACCGCAACTACGGACACTTTGAAGGAGATGCCCAAAAATATAAAAAAGAAGAGGAGAAAAAAGAGCATCTAAATGAAAAGGATGCCATTCAGCAATTCAGAGCTTATTTGCTGAATCAGCAGCTGTTTACAGAAGCGGATCTGGCTGAAATCGAAACATCCATAGATCAAGCGGTCGAGGCGGCTATCGAATATTCGGAACAAAGCCCCTTCCCTGACGAATCCGAGCTGCTAACCGATGTTTATGTATCTTATTAAAAGGGGGATACCAAGATGGCCAGAAAATTGAGTATGTCATCGGCAATTAATGAAGCGATGAAGCTTGCCATGCGTAAAGACGAAAATGTCATTTTGCTTGGCGAAGACGTGGCGGGCGGAGGCGGCGTTGACCATTTGCAAAATGATGAAGCCTGGGGCGGTGTATTGGGGGTTACGAAGGGCCTGGTCCAGGAATTCGGCCGCGAACGGGTTCTCGATACGCCCATTACCGAGGCAGGATTCATCGGAGCCGCGATGACGGCAGCCGCTACAGGATTAAGACCGATCGCCGAGCTCATGTTTAATGATTTCATTGGCAGCTGTTTGGATCAAGTCCTTAATCAAGGCGCTAAATTCCGCTATATGTTCGGGGGCAAAACGCAGGTGCCCGTCACGATACGTACGACGTATGGCGCCGGCTTCCGGGCGGCAGCACAGCACTCTCAAAGCCTGTACGCGCTTTTTACGAGCATTCCGGGGCTTAAGGTTGTCGTTCCCTCTACCCCTTACGATGCGAAAGGCCTGCTGCTGGCCGCTATTGAAGATAACGATCCCGTGGTCTTTTTTGAGGATAAGACGCTGTATAATGCGACCGGCGAGGTTCCCGAAGGGTATTATACGATTCCGTTAGGCCAAGCGGACATTAAACGGGCAGGCTCCGACCTGACCATTGTGGCGATCGGCAAACAAGTGCACACGGCATTAAAGGCCGCAGAACAGCTTGCGGGCAAAGGGATCGAGGCGGAAGTCGTCGATCCGCGAAGCTTGTCCCCGCTTGATGAAGATACGATACTGGCCTCGGTAAGCAAAACCAACCGGCTTATTGTCATTGACGAAGCCAATCCCCGATGCAGTATAGCGACGGATATCGCCGCATTGGTCGCGGATAAAGGATTCGATAGTCTGGACGCGCCGATTAAACGGATTACGGCACCCCATACCCCTGTCCCCTTCTCTCCTCCGCTGGAGGATATTTACTTGCCGACACCGCAAAAGGTACTGGCCGTTGTGGCTGAGCTTTTGGGGGACAAATCGCTGCAAAGCGTCTAATTTCAACATGATCGGTGGGAAAACCAATGGCTGTAGACATTGTAATGCCTAAATTAGGAATGGCAATGAAAGAAGGAACGGTTTCCATTTGGCATAAACAAGCCGGAGATACGGTTGCCAAAGGAGAAATCATTGCCGATATCAGTTCGGAGAAAATCGAGATGGAACTGGAGTGCCCTGCAGACGGAGTTCTTTTGGAGATCGTTGTACCCGAAGGGCAGGGTGTTCCTCCGGGAGCAGTCATCGGCTATATCGGCCATCCGGATGAAAAAGTGAACAGACCTGCTGCAGCTACGGCCCAACCCGCAGCCCAAAATCAAAACTCTCCCGCTGCAAGTGTAGAAACGGCCGCTTCAGCGGAGGCCGCCGGATCTCAAAAGAAAGGGGAGATCAGGATCTCCCCTATCGCTCGAAAAATGGCGGAGGCCGCCGGATTGGATATCGCTTCTATTTCAGGAACCGGCCCGCAGGGAAGGATTACGAAAGAGGATATCGAACGTGAAATTTCGAACAAATCCTCCGCCACACCGGCCCGGCAGTCCGAACCCGATATATCCGAAGACGAAGAGCAAACCGTGCAATCGCCGGTCACCGGCATCCGCAAGGTCATAGCGACCCGGATGCTTGACAGCTTGCGCCATAGCGCCCAACTCACGCTCAACTTAAAAGCCGATGTCACTGAGCTTTTGGCGCTCCAAAAACAGATCAGCGAATTTATCCGGCAGCAATATGAGGTCAAGCTGACAATAACCGATTTTATCGCCCGCGCAGCCGTCCTTTCTCTGCTGCAGCACAAACAAATGAACAGCGCTTATATCGACGATCGAATTCTTACGTACAGCCACGTTCACCTCGGCATCGCTGTCGCCCTGGATAAAGGCCTGGTCGTCCCTGTCATACGCCATGCCGAAAAACGCTCTTTGCCAGATTTGTCCCGACTCATCAAATCCTTGGCTCAGCAATCGCGCGACGGCCAGTTAGGCAGCGAGCATATGCAGGGTTCAACCTTTACCATTACGAATCTCGGCGCTTACGGCATCGAGCATTTCACTCCTGTATTGAACCCGCCTGAAGCCGGAATCCTCGGGATTGGAGCCGTTCAGGATACGCCTGTCTACCTGGGTGAAGCTTTGCAGCGCAGAAGTCTCCTCCCGCTCAGCCTTACCTTCGACCATCGGGTATTGGATGGGGCGCCGGCTGCTGAGTTTCTTCGAACGCTTAAGAGCTTTTTAGAAAATCCTTTGCGTTTGGTTCTGTAGAAAGAAGGGAAATTTCATGAAAACAATAGCTGTTATTGGAGGGGGACCTGCAGGATATGTGGCGGCGATCGTCGCCGCCAGGCAGGGTAAAGAAGTCACCCTTATCGAGCAAAAGGATTTGGGAGGCACTTGTTTAAACGAGGGATGCATGCCGACAAAGTCTTTGTTAGAGAGCGCGGAAACGGCCGAAAAAATCAAACATGCCGCACAGTTTGGCGTACGCCTCCCCTCCCATGAAGCGGAAATCGATTGGGACGGTGTTCAAGGCTACAAAAACGATATTGTAAAAAAGCTTGTCATGGGGATCGGATATTTGATGAAAAAAAATAAAATCAAGGTCCTCAAAGGAAAAGCAAGCTTTGAAACGGATCGCCGTTTATGTGTAGAGCAGGAAGGCAAACAAGTATTCGTTGAAGCGGATAAAATCATTATTGCCGCCGGCTCAGAGCCCGTTAGCCTGCCGTTTGCGCCATTTGACGGCGAATGGGTGGTTCATAGCGGCCAAGCCATGGCTCTCCCTGCAATCCCCTCTTCCCTGCTCATTGTCGGCGGCGGCGTTATCGGCTGCGAATTTGCAAGCATTTACAGCCGGATGGGCACCAAAGTAACGATGGTTGAGATGGCGGATCAGCTTATTCCGGGCGAAGATGCGGATATTGCCGCTATCCTGCGGCAGCAATTGGAAAACTCGGGTGTGACGATCCATACTTCAACGGTCCTGCATCATTTGGATTCCCATGACAAAAAGGCCAGGCTCGAAAACAGCAGCGGCGTCTATGAGCTAAGCGCCGATTATGTGCTGGTCTCCATTGGAAGAAGGCCTCGGACTTCAGGGCTGGGCCTGGAAAATACCCTGGTTGAATTTTCCAAGCAGGGCATCAAGGTCAATGAACATATGCAAACCAACATTCCTCATATCTATGCATGCGGGGATGTCATCGGCGGCATTCAGCTCGCTCACGTCGCATTTCATGAAGGGACCGTAGCTGCGATGCATGCTTGCGGAGGCGATGCAAAAGTGAATTATCGGGCGGTTCCCCGCTGCATTTATACAGCGCCTGAAATTGCCGGCGTAGGAATGACCGAAAATCAGGCAAGACAGCAATACGGAGATATTCGAATCGGGGAATTCCCTTTCACTGCGAATGGAAAGGCGCTCATTCTAAATGAGCCTGTCGGCAAGGTCAAAGTGCTGGTCGAGCCTGAATTTAACGAAATTATCGGCATGTCTATCGTGGGACCCCGGGCCACGGAACTGATCGGGCAAGGCGCGGTCATGCTGCACGCGGAATTGACTGCGGATGTCATGGAGCATTGGATTGCCGCCCATCCGACATTATCCGAAGCCGTTCACGAGGCTCTGCTCAGCGCCATCGGCCCAGCTTTACATGCTTGAATGCCTTCGACAAATTCATTGCAAGGGCGGGGTTCAAATGAAAGCTGCTTTTTGGTACGGTATCCGTGATGTACGTATCGATGAAATTCCTGCCCCGGTCGTTCAACCGGGAATGGTTAACATCAAGGTGGCGTGGTGCGGCATATGCGGCACGGATTTACACGAATATATGGCGGGCCCCATCTTTATCCCCGATCAACCGCATGCCCTTACCCATCAACAGGCTCCTGTTATTTTGGGCCATGAATTTGCCGGCGAAGTCGTTGAAGTCGGCCAAGGGGTAACCAGGGTCAAGGTTGGGGACCGTGTCACGGTTGAACCGATATTGGCTTGCGGCTCCTGCATTCCTTGTCAAAAAGGATTATACAACGTTTGCGACACATTAGGGTTTCATGGTTTAAGCGGAGGCGGAGGCGGCTTTTCGGAATTTACCATGGTGAAAGAGAGCATGGTTCACCGGCTGCCCGATCCTATGTCTTATGAGCAGGGAGCCCTGGTCGAACCGGCTGCCGTTGCCCTGCATGCCATCCGCACAAGCAAATTAAAAGCCGGCGACAGCTGTGTTGTTTATGGGGCGGGTCCCATCGGACTTCTGGTGATCCAAGCGGCCCGCACGGCAGGAGCCAGCCGTATTATTGCTGTAGAGGTTTCAGAAGAACGCCAACAGATGGCCAAGGCCCTGGGAGCCCATCATATCATCCATCCGTTAAAAGAAAATGCGATCCAGGCCGTTCACCGGCTCACCAACGGCGGTGCCGATATTTGTTTTGAGGTCACAGGGGTTGACCGCTGCTTGAATGATGCCATAGATTGCGCTAAAACCGACGGTCAAATCATCATTGTTAGCATTTGGGAAAAGCAGGCGTCCATTTTTCCAAACAACCTCGTACTAAAGGAACGGGAGATCAAAGGCGTGCTGGCTTACCGCAATATTTTCCCGGCTGTCATCGACCTCATATCGGAAGGAAGATTACAGGTCGATCAATTGATTACAAGGAAGATCTCCCTCAATGATTTAACGCAAAAAGGATTTGAAGAACTGATCCGAAGTAAGGAGCACATCAAAATTCTGGTTTCACCATCATTGGTTTAGTGAATGCCTGACAGCGATTCGCCTGCCTGAGGCTTCCTTCCGGGAGGCGAATCGTTGTCGGGCGCAGACAGAGGATAAATTTGTAATTCCGGCGTTGTAAGCGAAACCATTTTAAGGTTATAATAGGAGAATACCAACCATGCCTACGTAAACTTTGAAGTTATATGCTGCGACATAATTTCAGAGGAGCGGGTAAAATGTTTGAAAGCGCATTCAACCTTGATATTTGGAATCGCTTCGTTCGGGAAGGTGTGCTTGATTCATCGCGCCTCAATCAAAGGATCGTTGAATCTTGGTACCGTTCCAGGAACGCGCATGTGAATCCTCATCTGGATAAGGGCAGATCGATTTTAAACAATGATCTGCTTCGCTGCCAAATGGCCAAAAATGCACTGCTTCAGGATATCGCTCTGCCTCATCTGCAGCGAATGAATTCCTTTGCGAATGATTTGGGCATGATCGCATTATTGATTGATCCGGAAGGTTATGTTCTATCCATTTCGGGCAATAAAGATGTTCAAATGGCCGCATCCAAAATGAATTTTGTCGAAGGAGTTCGATGGACGGAGGGCGAAGTCGGCACGAATGCCATCGGTACAGCTTTATCGACGGAAGAACCCATCATGGTAACGGGTACGGAACACTATTCGGTGGCTTCCCATCGCTGGAGTTGTTCTGCCGCTCCCATTCGCCACGATGACGGAAAGCTCATCGGCATCCTCGATGTTTCGTGTCCGGTCGACCGTGCCCATCCTTATATGCTCGGGATGGTGACTTCCGTTGCTTATTCGATTGAACGTGAAATCAGTATACGCCATCATAAGGATGAGATGGAGCTCATCCAGCGTTCCATGGATATCATTGAAACGGATCGGCCTGTCGTCATTTGCAACAATAAGCAAGTCGTGGTATGCGCCAGCAAACCGATTCGTCATAACATGCCGGGATGGATAGGGTCAAAACCTCATGACTTCATGGAATATGGATACGCGCTTCAAATGGAGATCCCCTTCTATTCCAATGTTCATAACGGAATCATCGGAAGTGCCGTCCATTTCATAGAGGCGAAAATAAAGCCGGCCCCCCTGTGTTTCATCTCTCAGGTTCCCTCTACCCCCTTTGAATTTAAAGGAGAAAAAGGTATAAGCCAAGCTTTTCAACGCACACTGGACGAAATGAAACGGGTGGCCCCCTCCGACACCAGTGTTTATATTTCAGGAGAAACAGGAACTGGAAAAGAAGTCATTGCCCGAACCATCCATGAGAACAGTTCTCGGAAAAACGGACCCTTTGTGGCTGTAAATTGCGGAGCGATTCCAAAGGATCTGATGGAAAGCGAATTGTTTGGCTATGCGGAAGGAGCTTTTACAGGCGCACGGCGCCATGGGTATAAGGGGAAATTTGAACAAGCGAATCAGGGGACCTTATTTCTCGATGAGATTGGAGAAATTCCCCATTCGATGCAAGTTGCGCTTTTGCGCGTTCTCCAGGAACGAAAAGTCGTTCCTCTTGGAAGCGCCAAAGAGATTCCTGTCGATATCAGAATCATTACAGCTACGCATCGCGACCTTGGCCAGCTTGTTAAGGATGGGAAATTTCGTGAAGACTTGTATTATCGTCTCCATGTTTATCCGATCGATGTCCCGCCTTTGCGTGAAAGGAAAGAAGACATACCTTACCTGGTCCGATATTTTTGCGGCAAGCATCAATGGAATATCCCCTTGCATCCGGCATTATTCGATCGGCTATTGGAATACCATTGGCCCGGCAATATACGGGAACTGATCAATGTGCTTGAACGTTTGCACATTGTATCCCAGGGTGAAGGGATCGCCCCTTTGGAAACAATGCATGTTCTGGACAGATTAAATATCCGCGGAGCTCTATCTTCAAATCCTTCACTGGAACAAAACAACACCCATATCCCGGCAAATGAACCGGCACCCTGCAGCTTGCGTGATCAAATCCAAAAGGAGCAGATGACGGAAGCTTTACAAAAAACGAAAGGCAATGTAACGATGGCCGCTCAATTATTAGGTATACCCCGGAGCACTTTTTATAAAAGACTTCGGAAGTTTAATATATGATTGGCGCCAAAAACAGATTCGCAGCCGCCTCCGTTTCCACAACGGGGGCGGCTGCTTTGCTTCCCGCCTACCCCTCGAAACGATAGGTCGGCGAGCCTTTGATGCCCAGCTTGACGCGGAAAAGTCCCCCCGCATGCGGCTGCTTCTCCAATTCTTCTTCACTTAAACCTACTCTTGCCGTTGTAATATACAGCTCATCCAGATGCTTTCCCCCGAATACAACGGAAGTGACCTTGGAAGCAGGCAATGCAATCGAGTCCAATCTCTGCCCGGTAGCCGGATTCCAACGCGAAACTCGAGCGCCTTCCCATTGCGCCACCCACAGCATCCCTTCGTCGTCAATCGTCATTCCGTCAGGTATGCCTTCTCCCTCCGGTATGGTGACGACCGTCCGCTTGTTACGAATGGAGCCGCTCTCCAGATCATAATCGAAGGCGGCCACCTGCTTCGTTACCGAATCAATATAAAACATCGTTTTATTTTCTTTATCCCAGGCCAAGCCATTGGAGATCCCCACGCCATCAAGTACTTTTCTTACCTGGAGATTCTGATCCAGACAATAAAGCGCTCCGCTAATTTCTTCCTGGTTATGATCCATCGTGCCGGCCCAAAAACGTCCCTTTGCATCACATTTGCCGTCATTGAAGCGGTTGTTGGGCCGACCGGTTTCCGGCTCGGCGATCGGGATCAATGAGTCCGAAGCCGGGTTCAGCCTGTAGAAGCCATGCTGTGCAGCCACAATGAATCCCCCCGAAGCTTTCGGAACTGCGGCGCCAACCATTCGGTCTACTTCAATGAAACGGCTTTGGTTCGTTTCCGGATCAAAGCTCCAAATCTTGCCTTCAATGATATCTACCCAATACAGAAGTTGTCTGTCATGATCCCAGGCCGGACCTTCTCCCAGCGTATTCTTCACATCAAGCACCAGTTCTGCTGCATGCATCGTATCCTCTCCTCTCCAGAATGAACATCGGCGATCCCTATCCGAGCCTCCATTCATTTCAGCGTGCCACGTTGAGCACGATTTTTAATATATCCGGGTCCTTATTCTCCATGAGCTGGAATGCTTTTTCCAATTCGTGAAGTTCAAACCGGTGGCTGATGAGCGGCGCCGTATTTATTTTACCGGACTGCAGCAGTTCGATCACGGTTTTCCATACGCCGGGACTGCCTAATGACCCATGCATTTCAAGATCGTAGGTTACGAACTGATCCACGTCAAAAGCAGCCCGTTTACCTCCGCACAATCCAAGCAAACTAATCCGCCCTCCCGGCACGATATAGTCCAATAGCGATTCCACAACGGAAGCATTTCCGGTCGCTTCCACCACCGCCGTAAATAAATCCGTCCTTGTCCCGTCTTTTACATTCATCGTTTCGTCCGCACCGAGGCGTAACCCCATTTCCAAACGGCGGTGGCGGATATCGAAGAGAACCACTTTTTTCGCACCGAACGCCTTCGCCATCTGTACGGCAAGCAGCCCGACAGGGCCCGCCCCGATCACCGCCACCGTATCCTCGGGAGTAATCGATATTTTGCTTACTCCACGGAAGGCCACGGCCGCAGGCTCGATCAGGCAAGCTTCCTCATACGAAAGAGAAGCATCAAAACGGTGAAGCGCATGGGCGGGATAAACCATGTACTCCGCAGCCGCTCCGTCTTTGCCCAGCACTCCGTTTTCCAATCGTTTGGGGCACAGATTATACCTCCCCTTTTGACAATAAGAGCAATGCCCGCACGCTATCGTTGTCTCCCCAACGACCCGGTCACCTACATTAAAATCCTGTACCTCGCTGCCTAAGGCGATGATTTCCCCCGACCACTCATGACCCGGAATGACGGGAAAGGAGGATTGATTCGTTTGAAAATAGACCATCGTCCCTTGATAGATTTCCAAATCTGTAGCGCAGACGCCTAAACAATGGACTTTGACCAGAACTTCATCCTCCCTGCAGACAGGCACTTCCAGTTCGCCGCAGCGAATGATTCTCGGACCTGTGATTTGCACCGCTTGCATCGTTTTCGCCAATCTCATGCCAAGCTCCTCTCTACCTGTTTCCATGCCGCTTATTATCCGTTCATCAGCAGGAGATCATATGTTTGCCCAAATTGGCTTCGGCCAGCTCAACCATGTACTGAACCACCGCCGCATCCTGCAAAGTAGATAACGGAGCCTTCCCCTTGTCGATGCATTCATTAATAAAGTATTCAGACTCATAGAAAAACAATTCCTCATATTTGGGATAGGCTTTGCCAAGCGTACCGATCGCCCGGTTGTACAGCACATCTCTCCAGGAATAATTCATTCCTCCCTGGGTACCCAACACCTTGACCAGGTACGTCCACGGACTGCTCGTATCGTCGTCACAAGCAAAACTTGAAAAGAGAACCGCTTGTGCGCCGCCCGGCATTTCCAGCAGCATAACCGATTGATCCTCGCGTTCCAGTGTTTGATAGTGCAGTTTCGTCGCGGAACAGCTCATCGCCTCAGGCTTCCCCAGCAAATAGAGGGTCGTATACAGGTGATGGGTCATGATTTGCCGGATCACGCCCGGATAGTGTGAAGCCAGCTCCTCGCTATGATGAATGATAAATGTGAACCAGGCGCTGCATATTTGCCCGAGCGCCCCTTCTTCGATGTAGCGCTTCATCTTGATCATTTCCGGATGGTAGATATAATTGTGAGCGGGAAAGCATATACGGTTCATTTCCTGCGCCACCCGACCGATCTCGCGGATCTGCTCTACGGTCATGGCAACGGGCTTTTCGATCAGTACGTGCTTGCCGGCTTTCAAAGCCTGAACAGCCTGTTCATAATGGGCCTCCACCGGAGACAGGATATAGATGATGTCTATTTCATCGGATTCAATCAGCGCACGGGCATCGGGATAAGCCTTGGCCTGCCATTCCTTTTCCCTTCTGCTCAGCCGCTCTTGATTCAAATCCGTTATTCCGGCCAATTCCGCATGCTCCAGCTTATCAACGGACAGCTGATGCAATTCGGCCACCGCCCCTGTCCCAATGAAACCTATCCGATGCTTGCTCATTCGTATCCCTTCCCTATCCTTTAGTTTTGGAGGAGCCCATCACATTGGCCGCCACCGCGACAAACAAGACGATGCCCGTAGCCAGGTTTTGCCCGGCGGACCCAACCCCTAGCAGATTTAATCCGTTGACCAGAACGCCCATTAACAATACGCCGACCAGCGTCCTCCACATGCTGCCCACTCCGCCGAACAGCGAGGTTCCGCCCAGGATGACCGCGGCAATCGGAGGAAGCTGCAAACCGACCCCGGCTGTCACCTGAGCACTCCCGATCCGCCCGAGCATGAGAATGCCGGCGAGAGCAGCCAATATGCCGCTGATGGTTAGCACCAGTACTTTATATTTGGCGACGTTGATCCCCGACATTTTCGCCGCTTCTTCATTGCCCCCGATCGCGTAAACATTTCTTCCGAACACCGTCCTGCTTAAGATGATGTGGCTGATCACAAAGATCACTGCAAAAACAAGGACAATGGACGGAATGCCGAATACTTTGCCCGAACCGAACCATTGGAGACGGTCGGGAATGCCGTACAACGGTTGAGCGCCCGAAAACCATAAGCTGATCCCGTCCACGATAAACATCATCGACAGCGTTGCCATAAAGGTAGGTATTTTTAATTTGGCGTTGGCAAATCCGGAAACCGCCCCGACCATAGCCCCGATGAACAATGTGCAGATGATCGCAAGCCAAACCGGCAGCGCAACGCCTAATCCAAAGCCTCCGGTGCTAAGAGCGCCCGCAACTAAACCGCTGAATGTCATAATGCTCGCGATGCTTAAATCAATTTCAGCCGTAATAATGACAAAGGTTACCCCAATGGCCATAATGCCGATAATCGCCGACTGTCTTAAAATGTTAAGGATATTCGCTACAGAAAGAAAGCTTTCGGCAAGGATGGAAAAGACGATGATAATAAGGAACAAGCCGATTAACGGACCTATCGTTGTCATATCCAGCTGCCGAAGTCCTCTGCTCCCGAGAGGGACTTCCGAAGACCGTTGGAGATGTTGGTTCAGCTTACTTTCTTTGTTCGATACAGCCATCTGTTATCCCCCTTTCCCAGCTAGACCACATCCTTGAAGACATGATTCATTATATTTTCCTTCGTGATCTGTTCATTCCTTAGCTCATGGACGATCTTTCCGTGATTCATGACCAATACGCGATCCGCCATGCCGATCAGCTCCGTAAATTCCGATGAAATAAATATAATGGCGATCCCCTGCTCGGCCAGCTCCCTCATCAGTTGATAGATCTCCGATTTCGCTTTGACATCAATTCCTTTGGTGGGCTCATCCAAAATCATCAGCTTGCAATCCAGCGCCAGCCATTTGGCCAAAATGACCTTTTGCTGGTTGCCTCCGCTCAAATTGCGGACCGGAACATGCTCGGAAAAGGTTTTAATATTGAGCTTGCTTATATACTTTTTGGCCTTTTGTATTTCCAGACGGCGATGAAGCAGCAGATGCCTGACCGTATCGCGGATCGTCGTTAAATTAATATTTTCCTTGACCCCCAGGCAGCCGATGAAGCCTTCTTTTTTACGATCCTCCGTAATCATGGCAATTCCCTGTTTAATCGCATCCATAGGGCTTTTAATGACAATGGGCCGGCCGTTGAGATACGTATTTCCCGAGTCCTTCCTGTCTGCTCCGAAAATCGCACGCGCCAGCTCCGTACGGCCTGCCCCGTTCAAGCCGGCAATCCCCAGGATTTCCCCTTTGCGAACCTCCAGTGAAATATGATGAAAGTTTCGTCCGGTATACTGCTCAATTCGAAAAACAATCTCTTCTTGCACGTTTCCCTTCCCGGGATATATCGTTTCTGCATGATGCTCCGTACCCGTCATTAAAGAAATCAGGTTCTTTTCGAGATCCGGACTTTTAACGGATAAATCCAAGGTTTCGATTTGTTGTCCGTCACGCATAATGGTCACCTTGTCAGATATGGCATAAATTTCTTCCAGCTTATGCGTGATGAATATGATCGCTTTGCCGCTTGCCTTCAGCTGACGGAGCGTTTCAAACAATCGGGTCACTTCTTTGTCGCTTAAAGCGGAGGTCGGTTCGTCCAGCAGCAGGATTTCCGCATTCATGGAAAGCATCTTGGCGATCTCGACCATTTGCCGGTCAGCAATACTTAGCCGGCCGACCAAATCATTGGTAGAGATCGTTAAATTCAGCAGAGCAAGAAGCTGCTGCGCATTTTCGTGCAGCTTTTTGTAATGGACCAAGCCGATCGAATTTCGCGGCAAGCGCCCAAGATAGATGTTCTCAGCCACATTCAGCTGCGGGATCAGGCTTAGCTCCTGATGAACCATGCCGATGCCCAGCAGCCTCGCATCCTCGCTGTTTTTCATCTGGGCCCGCCGGTTGTTGACATAGATTTCCCCTTCGTAATCCGTATAAATCCCGTCGATAATTTTAATCAAAGTGCTTTTCCCGGCGCCATTGGCACCCAATAGTGTATGAATCTCGCCTTTGTATATGGATAAATTGATATCCTGGAGCACCGTTATCCCGTTGAACTGCTTGCCAATATGCTTTGTAAACAGCGCGCATTCCTTTTCTACCCGTCGGGACATTCCCGCTCCCCTTTCCATGATCGTTTTCAATGAAAGCGGAAGCTCTACCATGCCCCCGATAGAGCTCCCCGCATGGATTACCAAGCCTTTGTTTTCAGCATGTCATCCGCATTGGCTTGATCGATAAGATCTGTAGGAACCCATACCTGCTCCTCCACCTTCTCCTGATTCAAATGCTTCACTGCTGTCTTTAACCCGTCCCCGAGCATGCTTGGATATTGCAGTGCCGAACCGTATATTTCTCCCGACTTGATTTTTTCTACGGTCGATTTCTGGCCATCCATCCCTACCATAATGAGCTGCGTATCGCGGTTTGCCGCCTTGGCCGCCTGCCATGCCCCTTCAATCATCATGTCGTTATGAGCAATGAAACCGTGCAAAGTTTTATTGGCGGTCAGGATATTCTCTGCAGCCCGCATTGCAGTGGTGGATTGAAATTCTCCGTTTAAGCTGGCTACAATCTTCACCTTGGGATTGTTTTCGAGTATATTGTGAATCCCTTTCCCGCGCTCGATCGCCGCAGACGAACCGGGTGTACCTTGAAGCTCAGCCACATTCCATACCGGCTCGTTCGGATATTTTTCTTCCAATCCCTTGAGGAACAGCTTGGCGGCATTTTCCCCCATATCCTCATGGTTGGTCCCGATATGCGCGACAACCTTGGCATCCTTGGAGGTGACGCTGCGGTCTACCGTAAAGACGGGGATGCCCGCTTCATTGGCCGCTTTGATCGCCGGGGTTACGCCTTCGGTTGTAATCGGAATGAGAACGATGGCATTTACCTTTTTGACAATCATATCCTCCACATCTCTGTTCTGCTTCGCCTGATTATTCTCTGCATTGTAGAAGGGCGCTTCCACGCCTAATTCCTTGGCTGTCTCCTGCCATGACTTCTGGGCGGCTACAAAGAACGTAAATTCGAGCGACGGCACCGACGTTCCGATGACGAGCTTCTTATCCGCAGTACCGCCGCCTTGAGGCGCAGGCGTTGGAGGTTGGTTGGTTGCGCTTCCATTGGACCCGGAAGGAGCGGAACCAGAACAAGCCGTTAGAAATACGAGCAATAAAATGAGCATAGCGGTAAATCCGTTTTTCATGATGGCACACCCCTCATATCATGTTTTCATTGCTGAATTCAATGTATCAAAGCCCGGTCAAAATGACTCTACACGATTGTTCCAATATTCTGACTATTCCAACCCTTTTATAGCATTTATTTGCCACGCTCTGGATTTTTGTTCCAATAGGAAAAAGCCGCTTACGCGGCTTTAAACGATCTGATAATGCCGATGACGAGGCAAATTCAGCCTGATGCAGGTTCCCGATCCCATTTCACTATGAATGGAGATGACGTCAGACGTTTGGTAAAAGATACGCAAACGCCGGATGACATTTTGAATACCAAGTCCCAAGCCATAGGATTCGGAATTTACATTCAGCAAACGTTCAATGGTTTCGCGGGACATTCCCGCTCCATTGTCATGGATCTCGATCTTTTCGCAGCCCTCGTCCCGATAAATGTGAATTCGGATTCGGGTGATCGTTTCCGCAGATTGAATACCGTGAACAAAAATATTTTCGACAATGGGCTGAAGGGTCAACGACGGCATTTCAATATCCAGACAGGCTTCATCCACTTCGAATTGAATGTCAATCTGATCCTGAAATCTGACTTTTTGAATATAAAGGTACTTATGGATAATATCCAGTTCTTCCCGCAGCGTTACCCGGCTCTCTACTTTTTTCAGATGATATCTCAGCAGCTTGGACAGGTTCATCATCAAATCTTCCGTTTTATAGGCTTTTTCCATGAAGGCCAGCCGGGATATAATATTTAACGTATTGAACAGAAAGTGAGGATTCATTTGACTTTGCAGCGCTTTTAACTCCATCTCCTGCAGCAGCCTTTTATATTCCTCCTGGCTTTTGACTTCTCTTAGCAGCCGCTCGATATTGTGGCCCATGACCACATAGGCCGCCATCAATTCGCCGATCTCATCCTTTCGTTCCAGAGATATGTCGCTTACATTAAAATCGCCCGACGATATTTTGCGGGAGCGCGCCGCCAATTTTCTCAACGGCAAAGAAACACCGTGAAAAATAAACAGGGAATACAGAATACTAATCACAATGGAAACGAAAAACATGGTTCTTCCCATGATCTGAAACAAATGCTTGCTTTCTGTAATTTTAACAAACTGCTCCCGATAGGAGGTCAATTCAGAGCTTGTAATATTTCTCGTGTTGTCCATAATAAATCCGGCCAGCTTGAACGATTCATCATAATGCGCCGTATAGGCATCAATCTCCTGCCGATCATAGTATGTGACGCTCACTTCCACCTCCTGTTGAAAACGATTTAGCAAATGGGTCAATTGAAGTAGCTGGAATTGGCTGTTGTGCAAAAACGTTTCTTGCTCCATGGTTGCTGCGTAATCGTTCAGCAAACGGAGCCCGGCTGTGAGATCATCACGATCTTTCTCGTAGCCCCTGCTTAAATATTGATTCAAAGAGCTTTGCGTGGCTTCCACCGTATTGGCAATGTCGTTCATTCGGACAAAGCTTCTTAAGATCATTTCATAATTATCGAGATGCTGTGTGAAATTATAATAAATGATAAACATCAGCCCGTTAAAAAAAGCGCTGAAAATAATCACATAAATAAATACCTTTTTGTAAATCCGGATAGGCCTTCACTCCTCTCTTGTCTGCAAATAGGCATCCATGGACGAGCGGTCGATAATGAACGATTCCGTATAGTTCATCGGGGATACCGGCTTCCGATGTATAATTCTTCTCATCAATTCCACGCTTTTAAAGCCCATCAAATATGACTTCTGCTGGACTGCCGCTTGAATCACGCCCTGCTTAATCAGCTCTATGGTTTCCGGCAAATCATCAAAAGCAATGATATCGATCTGGCGTGCCGGAAAGTACTTGTTCACCGCTTGCGCAATTCCCGGACCGTCTAAAGCGCTTACACCGAACATCACATTAATGTCCGGGTGCTCCTTCAACATCTCGTATGCCTTTTTTACCGCTTCCAGCTTGCTGATTTGCGAACCCTCCAAAGCGACAATCGTAAAATCCCTGCGGTCCTTGATGGCCTCCTTGAACCCTTCGATCCGCAGCTTCATATGCTGCCCTTCGGGATTTCCCGAAATGATGCCGATATGAGCAGGATCATGCCGGTGCGCTTTCAGGTAGTTTCCGATTTGCACGCCCGCCCGATAATTGTCCGTGCCGACAAATGCCAATCGCTTGCTCTGAGGGGCGTCCGTGTCAATCGTAATCAAAGGAATGCCGGCTTCCACCGCTTTATTGATGACGGGAACAAACACGTCATCCAGCCCCTGAGTGATGATGCCATCCACTTTAGAAGCGATCGCTCTCTCAATGAGAAGACGATGCTCTTCGATGCTTGCCCGGTAGGGCCCCTGCAGATCAATCCGCAGATCCTCTCCCGCGGCCGCCTGCGCCCCTTTAAGAACCACATCCCAGTAGGGGTGCTTGGCTTCCTCGGATACCAGTAAAATTTGCTTTTGCTTGACCGGATTCGCATTCTCCGTAAAGTGCCGCCTTGCATCCTTCGCCAATTCCCACGATTGATAAAAGGATATCCCTAACCAGAATGAGCCTGACAACAGCGCCGCGAACAAAACGAAATACAGAAACCAGATCTGTTTCACTTTAATCTCCATCAGACCTCGCTTGGGTTCTTCCCCTTGATTTTTTTAAACACGCGGCTAAAATAATTCGGATCATGAAAGCCTACCTGAAAGCTTACCTCTTTAATACTGGCTCCGTTTTTTAGTCTCAATAAAGCGGCCGCCTGCTCGACCCGGTATGCCGTAAGATATTCGGAAAACGTCTCTCCGAAGCTTTTTTTAAACCACTTGCTGAAATAATTTACGGAGAACCGGGCATACGCCGCCATCTCTTCCACCCTTAAGTCCCGGTGATAGTTTTTCCGGATATAATCCTCCACTTTCAGCTTCAATTGATTGTCTCCCCGCAGCTGAAGCAGCACCCTGCGAAAAGCTTCTCTTACTGCCGACAGCTCAGTTCCGACAGGCTGGATTTCCCATACCAGACCTGGCTGCTTTTGGTTTTGGAAGCGCTTTATATTTTTGTCAAGCTCAGCCGTTACCTGCAAAGGAAGTTCGGATGAGAAGATCAGCGCCAGCTTCATTTCCCCCAAAGCCAATTCCAGCACAACAGGAAACAGCACTTTCCACTTTCGAATGAGCTCTTGGGCCGCCTCCATCCCGCTGTTGCCCATTGGCTTGAACGTTACCAGGTATCCGGGCATTTCATCGATGCCGAGCAGCTGTCTCATTTCCTGAAAATTGGCATCATTTAAGGTTCCTTGGATCAGTCCATTGAATAATTCCTTCTGCAAAAAATGGTTCGTTAACTGGAACCGTTCCCGGTTCAAGATGTGTTCCGTTCGTACTTTCCGTTCCCTTCTGCATTCATCCAATGTGCTTCGAACCGTCCTCACGATTTCTTCCCTGCCGGCCGGCTTGACCAAATAATGTTTGACCTCCAGTTGGATCGCACGCTGGGCATATTCGAATTCTTCGTACGCCGAAATCAGGATCACTTTCAATTTAGGAAACGAATCCTTTAATTCGTAAATCAAGTCCAGGCCATTAATCCCGGGCATCTGGATATCTGCAATCAGCAAGTCCGGTTTACAGGCTTCCGCCAATTCCAGTATCCTTCTTCCGCTTGTTTCCCGATACACTGTAAGCTCAGGAAAGGCATCCTTTAAAATCCATTCGAGTGCCTTTGCTTCGATGGGCTCATCGTCCACAATAAAGCAAGTTTCAGCCATTGCAACCTCCTTAACATACAAGAGTTTTAGGAAATATTTTACTATTCACACTTTGATTATACACCATTTTCTGCAAGCGAAAATAAGAAAAACCTGGCCGCTGGCCAGGTCCTTATCTAAACATATACTACGTGCACAGGGAGGCATGGGTATGAACAGTTAGACTCAAGGCTTGACCGCTGTGCCGTCCGGCGTACGTGCTAACGTCCACATTGGAATCGTCCCTTGACAAGGGTAATTGATCGCCTCTTCCTCAATGATATCTATACCAAGCCCAGGCCGGTCGCTCAAGTAAGCATATCCATTTTTAACAATCGGACAGCCTGGAAAAACGGTTTGCAGTTGCTCATTAAGCGGCGTCCACTCCTGAATACCGAAGTTGGGGGTGCTTATAGACAAGTGCAAGTTTGCCGCTGCGCCAACAGGGGAAATATCTCCTGGTCCGTGCCAAGCTGTTCTAACACCGTAAAACTCCCCAAAAACAGCCAATTTTTTGGCGGGCGTAATTCCCCCTATCGCGCTTACATGGGCACGAATAAAATCAATCTGACGCTTGGCTATTAATGGCTTCCATTCGTTCACGTTTGTAAAAAGCTCCCCGATAGCGATCGGTGTACTGGTCTGCTGACGAATCAGTTCGATCCAATCCAAATTCTCAGGAGATGTCGGATCTTCTAAATAGAACAGATGGTAAGGCTCCAGCTTCTTGGCCAATCGAACCGCTTCAATCGGTGCGATTCTTTCATGAACGTCATGGATCAGTTCAATGTTGTATCCAAGGGTTGCACGCAGATGCGCAAATAAATGTTCAATACTTTTCGCGTAGGCTTCCGGGTCGAAATAAACCCCGGGTTGAACATGTTCCGGCGAATGCTTAGACTGAATATTCGATGCCCGTGAAATGACTTTGGCAATCAAACGTGTGTCTTCCGTCCCGCTTCCGCCGTACATCCCCATCTGAACGCGGAGATATTGATATCCCTCATCCATGAGCTGTCTGGCATTTCGCTCCACTTCCATTTCATTGCTGCCATCAACATGGCGGTACAACGCAACCCCGTCACGGCATTTGCCGCCTAACAATTCATAGACCGGCATATCGGCTATTTTCCCTTTAAGGTCCCATAAAGCCATATCGATTCCAGAAAGAGCATTGTTCATAATCGGTCCATTTCTCCAATAGCCGCTTACGTTTGCACTCTGCCATATATCCTCTATTCTAGATGGGTCTTTACCGATTAAGAAAGGCTTCAAATAATTCTCTATCGCAGATTGAACAGCGTAAATCCGTTGGGTAAACGTAGCGCAGCCGAGCCCATACAAGCCCTTCTTATTCGTTTCGACCTTCACTACTACCAAATCAATGCCGCCGGGAGCGGTTAATATGACTTTTACATCTTCAATTTTCAAATTGAGCATCTTGATGGACCTCCTTTTAACGGGTGTAGTTATCCTGCAGCTCTTCTGAAAAGCAGAGGCGTATTTTTTTCTGCGCAGCTAGCGCCCAAGCCAGCCGCCGTCAACAGCAAGCAAGTGTCCATGAACATATCTGGCCCCCTCTGAAGCAAGGAAAACGGCAGGAGCTTTAAAATCGTCTGGATTTCCCCACCTTCCAGCAGGGATACGTTCGAGAATTTGCCTGCTCCGGACAGGGTCATTCATCAAAGCCTCATTCATGTCCGTGGCAATATAACCCGGCACGATCGCATTCACATTAACCCCGTGCGGGGACCATTCGTTAGCTAACGCTTTTGTTAATTGAGCCACAGCCCCCTTTGCGGAAGCATAAGCCGGAACAAGAATACCTCCTTGGAACGATACGAGGGAAGCGATATTGATGATTTTTCCGCTTTTTTGAGGAACCATATATTTACCCGCTTGTTGACAAAGCAGCCATACCACTTTTAAATTGACTTGTATAACGTCATCCCAATCTTCTTCTGAAAAATCAACGGCAGGCGAGCGCCGTTGAATACCTGCATTGTTAACCAGGATATCGATCTTGCCAAAGGTATTGACTACCGCAGGAATAGCTTCTTTCACTTGACGCAGATCAAATAAATCACATGGAACAATAGAACATTTCACGCCCAACTGTTCAATCTCTTGTTTGACGGAAACCTGATCAGGCGAGCGCTGCAGTAATGCAATATCCGCTCCCGCTTCTGCCATCCCTATAGCAATGGACCGGCCAATGCCGCGGGTTCCACCAGTGATTGCAGCTACTTTTCCTTTTAGACTAAATTCATTCATGGTCATGGGGTTCTCGCTCCTATTTTTACGGGTGAAATAATACTTTCAAAGAAATATCCGTATTTTCCATAGTTGAAAAACCTTGCTGAATATCATCCAGCGGAAGCTTATGGGAAATCAGAGAAGCAACATCAATAATTTTTTTCTCCATAAGTCTAATTGCTATAGCAAAATCGTTTGAATTTGCACATCTTGTCGTTGTCAAAGATATTTCTCTGAAGTGCATGGCGGCTAAATCAATGGTTGGCGCTTGCTTATACACACTTACGACCACGATTTTGCCCTGGTATTTGATACATTGAATCATCTGATTGGCTGTAGCCTGAGTTCCCGCAACCTCAAATACGATATCGGCACCAACACCTTTAGTAAAAGAAAGCACCGCTTCTTTAATGTCCTCTTCTTTCGCATGAACTGCCGTAAAGCCCATTTGTTTTGCGACCTGCAGACGGTAAGGACTGATATCCGAAATAAAGATCTCGCTTGCGCCCGCCTGTTTGGCCACCTGGCCAATAAGCAGCCCGATCGGGCCTGCTCCCAAAATAACTACGCTGTCCCCAACCTTCAGGTCCGATCGCCTAACCGTATGTACGGCAATAGCAAGCGGCTCTGTCAGCGCACCCTCTTCATCAGACACGTTGTTAGGCAGATGATGAAGACGGTGAATGGGTACGGCAACGTATTCGGCGAATCCCCCGTCCTTATCAATACCGATGCATCTTAATGTTGCACATACATGATACTGTCCAGCAAGACAAGCAGCGCATGTTCCACAAGTTAAATAAGGCTCGACGGTTACGCGATCCCCCCGGTGGAAGTGATCATTGTCTGCAATGGACTCAATCGTTCCGCTAAACTCATGACCCAAAACTACCGGAGCCTTAGCCCGTGGATGTTTCCCTGCAAAAATCATCATATCCGTACCGCAAATCCCTGCATAGGCAACTTTAATCAGTGCTTCGCCTTCCCCTGCAACGGGTTTTTCGATGGATTCCGTTTGAACTTTTTTCTCGGCAATGTACATTCCTGCTTTCATTGCATGCGCCTCCAAATGTGTTTTTACAATAAGAATTTCATTTATTTTAGGTTCTTGGTTACTGATGCAACCACCCTAAAGGAGCCAAAACGATTTGAGGAAAAATGGTTAACAAGAGCAGAACCAACACTTCCGCAATTAAAAAGGGCACTACGCCTTTTATGATATCGTCCATTCCAATTTTCCCTACACCTGCTGCTACGTTGAGCACTGTTCCAACTGGCGGGGTTAGTAGTCCGATACAGTTATTCAGCACAAAGAGCAATCCGAAAAAGACAGGATCTATACCTGCATGTTCAATGATCGGCATCAGCACGGGGGTAAGAATCAAGATCGTAGGCGTTAAATCCATGGCCGTACCGACCAAAAATACTAATGCATTTATAGCGAGCAAAAGAAGTACCTTGTTATCCAGAAAAGGTTCGAGAAGTGCGGTCACTTGCCCCGGTATGTTCGCTATTGTAATTAACCAAGCGGACACCATAGCGGCAGCCGCTAAAAGCATAACCACGCTTGTTGTTTTGGCAGCAGCCAACACTACTTTGTATAGCTGGTCAAACTTTAACTCACGGTAAACCACCATACCAACAAACAAGGCGTACACCGCAGCCACTGCTGCCGCTTCCGTAGGTGTAAAGATTCCCCCGCGCAAACCTCCAATAATAATTGCAGGAAGCATCAAGGCCCAGATGGCAGACCGGGTTGCGAGCCACATTTCTTTGGCTGATTTTCGCGGCTGTGTTTCCACTTTTTCTTTTCGCACAATCCATGCCCAGGTAATGGTCAAAGCCACTGCAAGAAGAATACCGGGCACGATCCCTGCCATGAACAATTTGGAAATGGAAAC
This sequence comes from Paenibacillus sp. Pae15, assembly GCF_024519685.1. Taxonomy (NCBI): domain Bacteria; kingdom Bacillati; phylum Bacillota; class Bacilli; order Caryophanales; family Paenibacillaceae; genus Paenibacillus; species Paenibacillus sp. Pae15. The sequence continues at coordinate 47,854 of NZ_JALJRM010000014.1, forward strand.
ACCACTCGTTACCCCGAATATAATCATAGGAATACTTGGCGGAATAACAGGTGCGATAATGCCCCCTGCGGCAATTAAGCCAGCCGATCGGTTCCGGTCATACCCCGCCTTTGCCATCATTGGGATTAATATAGCTCCCAGAGCCGCCGTATCGGCCACTGCCGAACCGGACAAACCTGCAAACAAAAGGCTGGCGATAATGGCAACGTATCCAAGCCCACCGCGGACATGGCCAACGAGAGCCATCGCTAACGCGATGATCCGTTTGGAAATGCCTCCTGCGTTCATAACCTCTCCTGCCAGAATAAAAAAGGGGATCGCCATAAGAGCAAAATTGTCGGCACCATCAATCAGGTTGGATGCTAAAATTTGCGTATCGAAATTATCCATAACTAGCATGAGCGTTAAACCGCTAATTAACAGAGCGAACGCAATTGGGGTACCCAATGCCATTATTCCTAGCAGTGAAGCTACAAATACAACCAGAGTCACGATGTTCCGCCTCCTATTCTGTCCCCGGTGTTTCGCCGCTCATTCATATGCCCGAATCCAGCTTGCCCTACCAGTTCTTCCGAGTCTGTCGTCATAATCAAATCTTTCTCGCTATATTTATTGAACAAAATACGATATAGATTCGCGAAAACAATAACCATCATTCCAATGCTTGTAATAAGTCCGATGCCGTAGATGAAAAAATAGGGCAGGCCTGAAGCTGGAGCCGTTTGATTTAAATTAATGATGGTCAGCTTCCAGCTTCCGTCAAACAGGAACACAAGTGTAATTAATATTAATAGATTACTGACCACGAAACATATCTTCTTACCCTTATACGAAAGCTTCTTCACCATCATGTCGACACCCAAATGCTCATTATCCTTAAGGCCAAGAATCGATCCTAAAAAAATCATCCAAATAAACAAAAACCTTGATAGTTCCTCTGACCAAGTGAGCCCTGTATTAAAAACGTACCGTAAAACAACGTTCCCGAACACAAATATGGTCATCAATGATAAAGAACAAACGATAAAAAAATTGAGCAGGCCACTGATTCTGTCGATCAACTTTACCACGGTGATCACTCCTTTCCAGTTGTATAATCAAGTTGTTAATCAATCGCAGCCGTGACGAAATGGGGAGGACTAATGAAAGATGCTCACGACACCCGCTTCACATCTACCCTAATCCTCCCTTCTAAAAAGCTAGGGCTTTCTTGTTTACTTCTCTCCTCTTACTTTTTGAATCTCATCGAACATTTTCTTTACAAGCTCTTCTCCAAGCTCTTTAGAGTACTTGTCAATCACTGGTTTAACGGCTTCTTGAATCTTTTTTGTTTCCTCATTTGAAAATTCACTTACCTGCATGCCTTTGTTTTTCAAATACTCCAGTGACTTTTTCGTTTCTTCCCGGTTTAGCTCACGCTGAAACTTTCCCGCCTCAATGACCGCATCTTGTAAAATTTTCTTTTCTTGATCATTGAGCTTGTCCCAGAACTTCTTACTGGCCATGAAAATAAATGGTGTATACAAATGCTTGGATAGGCTCAAATGGGATTGGACTTCATAGAATTTACTTGATTGAATAGCAGTCAAGGGATTTTCCTGTCCGTCGATGGTTTTCGACTCCATTGCTGTAAACAACTCCGAGAAAGGCATCGGTGTTGGATTGGCACCTAAAGCTTTAAATACATCGAGATGGACTTGGTTTGGAATCGTCCTAATTTTTAATCCCTTGAAATCCTCTAGAGTAGCTACCGGCTTCTTACTATTCGTCAGGTTACGGAACCCGTTTTCCCAATATCCGAGCCCGATTAAGTTATGGGCCGGCAATTTATCCAGCAAAGTTTTTCCTACCGTACCATCTAACACGGCATCGGCTTCTTTTTCATTGTTGAATATAAACGGCAGGTCGAAAATACCGAATTCTTTCACACTTGCTGTTAGTGGCGAGGTCGAAATGATCCCCAACTCTACGGTTCCTGACTGAAGGGAATCGGAAACCTTTTTGTCATCACCTAATTGGTTGTTAAAGTATACGTTTACTTGAAATTTTCCTCCGCTGTTTTTCTCAACGATTTCTTTGAACTTTTTTCCGCCAACTCCTTCAGGATGATCCTCGGTTAAACCGACAGAAAGTTTAAATTTACGTTCACTGATTCCCTTGTTTTCAGAGGTTCCGGATTGAACTGTAGTATTGTTATTTTGACCTCCCCCGCAGCCAATTACCGAAATAAGAAGACCAAAGACGACCAGACCGGAAATCGCTTTTTTCCATAAACTTTTCACTTGTAATGCTCCTCTCACAAAATTGATCTTGTTAAGATATTGAAATACAAATCATCATGATGGCGGTTACATATTATTGTTTAGACATACACATTTACATGTTTTCTGTTTAGCGGCCGCTTATTCTTACTCTTCTTCCAAGCCATCTCCCATGAAATGGCAGAGGTTAATATAGCGCTTTCAATCGATTGAAGTGCAGTTTAAATGAAGCATCTCCCCCAAATCATAACTATAGTCAGCCTAACGTCTGTCTCCCCCGTTTCTTATTCTCAATCCATCTCCTATTTATTATATATATTAATACGGATTATATATAATATAACAAAAATCGTCAAGATATTTATATATAAAATTAAACATTATATATAATGTTTTTTCTTCTAAATAAAAAAATGGCCTTCTCCTTGTGAATTTCAATTTCCTAAAGGAAAAGCCATTTATATCACTCATTTTATTCTTGTTTCATTACAAAAGGACATGATATGTTCTCTAAATGCTGCCTTTGATTTTTCTACATCGCCTTGTTCCAATACTTCAACGAGCTCTAAATGGTATTTATAGACTTCTTCAGGTTTTATTTGTATAGTTGGATGGAGGTATGCAATATACCTTCGAATATGAGTGTTCAAAATTCCCCATACCCTGTTATAAATTTCAATTTGAGACCATTCAATAATTTTAGAATGAAAATCCATATCGAAGCCTGATTGTGTTAAATAGTCCGGAGTTCCGCTTTTCATCTTTTCAACTATATCGTACAGTTCCCCTGTATCCCGTCTTGTTAATTTGGGGACAACAATTTCAAGTACGCTGGTTTCTATTTCGGTACGTAAAGAGAAAATATGATAAAGTTCGACTTGATTGATCTCAGTAACAAAGGCTCCTTTGTATTTAACTGTTTTCACTAATCCTTCCTCTTCCAATCCCCTTAACGCTTCACGGACAGGAACCTGACTAATACCATGATTTTTTGCAATTTCTGTTTCTACTATACGCTGTCCAGGTTTTAATGTATTCGAGATAATGTCCTCTCTCAGTTTCTGTTTGATCTCATCTTTTAGAGAAACCAATCGAGTTGACTGGTTATTAATCGGATTCATCTTCTCACTCCTGTTCAATCATTTTTTATAAAAAATCTGTTATTATATATAATTAATTTTATTATATATAAATACCCGAATGAATTTCAATGTTTATATTTTTTCGGGGTATAAAAAAGCCGTACCCGTTGTAGACGAACTACAATCAGGTACAGCTTCTATGCGTTCAAGCGTTTACATGGTCATTCCGCCATCTATCGTAATCAGACTGCCGGTCATGAAGGCGGACTCATCGCAGCAGGCGAATAAAATCGCATGCGCGATTTCTTCCACCCTGCCGAGACGTCCCATCGGCTGTCTTGCGGTAAACATCGCTTCCATTGCCGCCGGATCGGCGGCATTTCTGATCTTTTCCTCAATAGCCTGCGTATATGTCGTGCCGGGGCAGACACAGTTCACCCGGATGTTGTCATTGATATAATCGGCCGCCATGGCTTTCGTCAACGATACCACGGCTCCTTTCGATGCGGAATAGGCACTTCTGTCGGTGTGGCCTTTCAATGCCGCGACAGAACCGTTATTGACAATCACTCCGCCGCCTTGCTTCTTCATTTGCAGTACGGCATATTTCGAAACCAGAAATGTCCCCTTTACATTGACCTGCATGGTTTTATCGAAATCTTCCTCCGACATGTTGTCTACTCTGCCGGGCAGTACAATCCCCGCATTGTTGACCAGGATGTCGATTCTGCCGAAGGCTTGGACGGTTTCCTTTACAATACGTTCGGCATCGGCCGGATTGGAGACATCGCCTTGGACGAATATCCCTTCAGCCCCCGCCTTTTTCAATAGCTCTACAGCTGCTTCCCCATGGCTGGCCGTACGGGAATTCACTGCCACTTTAGCGCCATATTTGCCAAACTGTACGGCAGCGGCAAGTCCGATCCCCGATCCTGCTCCGGTCACCAGCACCACTTTTTTCGAAAAATCCAATGTTAGAATCCTCCTAATCACGGAAAGACAATATTTACTTGCCGAAGATTAAATTTGGAATGAACAACGTTAAATCCGGAATGAAAATAACCGCAATGACGACCAGCAATACGCTTAGCAGCAGCAGCCAGGATTCTTTTATGAATCTCCAGAAGGAGGTTTCAAAGATGGAGCAAACGATATACATGACCACTCCGACCGGCGGCGTTAAAAGCCCGATCGTCAGCGTCAAAACCATCACAATGCCAAAATGAACGAGGTCGATGTTCAGCTGTACGGCGACCGGAATGAGAATGGAGGTCAACAACAGGATCAAGACCGTCGAGTCCATGAACATGCCCACGATCAGCAGGAACACGATGAGAATAAGCATGATGATCCATGGCGTTTCGGAAATGTTCAGCAGCAAGGCCGCCATTTTTTGCGGGATCTGTTCCCAGGTTAAGCCGTAACTGAAGATCGCCGACAGCGCGATTAACAGCATGATCATGCCGATGTCGAGCGCAGTATCTTCCAACGTCCTCACAAATTTTTTCCAGGTAAATTCTTTGTAAACAAGCAGACCGATCACGATCGCATAAATGGCGGCAAAAGCGCCGGCCTCGGAAGGCGTGAATATGCCCGTTCGCAAGCCCGCCAGCAGCAGGATCGGAAAGAGAAACGCCCATATGCAATCGATGAAAGTCGTCCAGATTTCTTTGGGAGGAGCCACTTTTGCCCGTTCCGGCTGATAACCTTTACTCCGTGCGGTAACGGAGACCGCGACCATTAACAATACCATCATGAGGAGACCGGGAAGAATGCCTGCGGCAAACAGCCGGCCGATGGAAACTTCGCCTATGCTTCCGTAAAGAACAAGACCGATTCCCGGCGGTATCATTGTCGTAATCATCGAGCTGGTACCGATAACTCCCGCCGCAAATCCTCTGGAATACCCTTTCTCGATCATGCCCGGTCCCAGAACGCGTCCAAGCATGGTGGCGTCGCCGATCGCCGAGCTCGTAATTCCGCCCAGCATCGTGGCCAGCACCATGTTCACTTGTGCCAACCCCGCACGCATATGTCCCGCCAACACGGACGCCAGCTTCATCAGCCGATGCGTAATGCCGGTTTCGTTCAGCAGGTTGCCCGCGAATACAAATAAAGGAATCGCAAGCAGAACAAAGCTTTGTGTCTGAGTTAGCACAAGCTGGACCGGCATCGTGAACGACAGTGTCGGCTGCTGCAAGAAGAAAACGAACCCCGAAATCCCTATCGCAAAGGCTACCGGCATGCCCAGAATCATCAGTAATAAGAACACGATAGTGACCAATAACACGTTTTATGCCTCCTTTCCATTAAAGTGATTACAGAAATTCTTTATTGCTTTCCGTCGTTTGAACACTCTGATAGCCTCTGGCGATTTGCTCTTTGATTTTCACGATCGTGGTGCTTAACATCAACATGCACCCGACGGGCACGCTCAGCGTAACCCAGGTATAGCTGAAGCCCGGAATTCCCTGATACGTTCTGAGCCGTGTCGTATAGGAGAGCCATAAGCCAAAGCCGATAAGTACCGCCAAAAATAAGATAATCAAGAATTGGTTCATGATTTTAAGGTAAAACTGCGCCTTTACCGGCAGGCGGCTTACAACCAGCTCGATGCTCACTAGCTTGTCGTTTCTCATCGCCATATCGGCGCTTAGAAAGACGCACCACGCAAACAGAAAGGTTGCTACATCCACAGCCCATGAGATAGGGTGACCAATGGTTCTTGCGATGGCTGTGGCAAAAACCAATGCCGTTATGATCGCCAACGCCGTTTTGACGATAAAAACCTCTGCTTTGCCGATGTAATCATACAGTTTTTTCATGGTTCCACACCTCCGCATCACGTTCTTATTTTCCAGCCCTGCCCTTGCGGGCAGGCCGGAAAATAAGAATTACGATTTCAGCTCCTGGTTACTTGCCCATTTCTTTAAAAACGGTATCTCTGGCTTGAACCAGATTTAATTTCGTGTAAGCTGCCTCGCCGGCTTTTTTGAACGCTGCAATGTCGATCTCGTTGGCCGGAATGATCGTTACGCCGTGGGCGGCAATTTCTTTCTTGAGCTGTTCCGTTTCCTGCTCCATCTTTTTGGAAATTTCAAGCCCGGCTTTGTTGCATTCCTCGATGAGAATATCCTGATACTCTTTAGGAAGGCTATCGAAAAATTTCTTGCCGACGACCTGGAAATTGATCAGCATGATGTGTGAAGTCTCGCTTACATATTTGGCGGCCTCATACAGCTTTCCTCCCGTCACATTCCGATACACGAGTTCGGCGCCGTCGATCGCGCCCTGCTGTATGCCGATATAGACTTCACCGAACGGAAGCGCTACCGGAGCCGCGCCAAGCGAGCGTACGGACTCCTGCCAAACCGGTACGCCCGGGGTCCGGATACGGAGACCCTGCAGATCCGCAGGCGATTTGACCGGCTTGTTCGTGACCATGTGCCGCAAGCCTTGAATCCAGTTAAACGACAGCACTTTAATATCGTGCTGGTCTTCCAGATCCTTCAGCCATTGCTTGACTGTTGGAGAATCGTTTAGCTTCTCCACATCTTCAATCGTTTCGGCAAAGTAGGGCGCGTTCATCACCGCGATGTCGGGAACATACATGCCCAGACGCGCGGAGTCGGTATTCTGACCTACATTGACGCCCTGCTTCAACTGCTCGATGATGTCCTCTTCCACACCCAACTGGGCGCTCGGGAACACTTGAATCTCCAGGTTGCCGTTCGTTCTCTCCTTCACCGCCTGCGCCCAATTTAAAAATCCTTGGTGAAAGGGCTCGGACTCCGCCAGCACGTGGTTAAATTTTAAAACAAACTTCTGATTGGAACCTTCTTCCGATTTGCCGCAAGCCGAAGCCAGGAAAACCAACACCATCACCATCATGAGACTGACCCATCTTTTTGCCTTTTTCAAAGAACTTCTCCTCCCTTTTTCACACGAATTGTTTTAATTCATCCATACCGGCAACCATTCCGTAAACCGACTGAGCGACTCACCTCCCGTCTATAGTGATAGCAATTTCAATGCTTCAGCATACGAATCAGATTTTGCGTTGAATACAGCGCCATTCTCTCTACCGCTTCCGCCGTATAAGCGCCCGCATGAGGGGTCAGGATGAAATTGTCCAGTTTCAGGAGCTTTTCATCCGGGGACGGCGGTTCTTTGGAAAAAACATCCTGCGCTGCAACGGCAATCCTTTTCTCCTTCAAGGCGGTGTAGAGACTCTCTTCATCGACCAATTCCCCTCTCGAGGTATTGATTAATATCGATGACGGCTTCATCAGTTTCAGCGTATCGCTGTTGATTATGTATTTGGTCTCCGGCGTAAGCGGAAGGTGAAGAGAGATCAGGTCCGACATGGCCAATACAGCCTTCAAAGAATCGCACAGCACGATCCCATACTGCCTGAGAAATTCCGAATCGTTAAAATAGGGATCATACAGCACGACAAACATGCCGAGTCCTTTGGCGCGTTTGGCCACCTCCCTGCCGATCTGTCCGCCGCCGATAACGCCGATGGTTTTCCCGGTCAGTTCGATCCCCTGAACTCTGTCCCAACCCCCGTTTTTTACATTGGCGCTCAAGACGGAAACTTTGCGGGCGGCTTCAAACATCAGCGCAATGGCCAGCTCCGCGACGGATATATTATTGCTTCCGATAGCACTCTCAACTGAAATCCCCAGCTTCTCGGCAGCTTTTAAGTCGATGTTATCCACGCCGACGCCATACTTCGATACCGCTTTCAAATCCCGGCAGCGGCTCAGCACTTTTTCCGTCAATGGATCCACGCCGACGATTATACCGACCACTTGCTCTCCGGCCAGCCCGATGATCTCCTCTTCGGTAAATGTCTTTCCCGTATCGTTTGCGATGATTTCATAGCCCAACTCTTCCAATAGAGGGAAGGTTTGCGCTTTGTAGTTTTTAAACGACTTTGGCGTAATTAATATTTTCATCGCGAGACCCATCCTTTACTTTATATCGAATACTGATGGTAATATTTCAAGTATTTGTCAAACCGTCTTGCAAAGAACTCCCGGCTGCTGCCGTCCGGCAGCCAGCTTCTTTTCAGCTGCGGCTTGATCTCCTTGACTGTAGCGATTTCGCCTGCCGCCTTCAGAGCCATATAGGCCGTTCCGAGAAGCGAGGCATGCGAAAGACGGTCTGCATAAACCGGCAATTCGAATATGGAAGCGGCCATCTGCAGCCAAAACGGCGACTGCTCGATCCCGCCCGAGATGCTGATCAGCTTGGGCGCTTGTCCTACGATGGGCAGCGTAATCTCATAGCATTGCTTCAAATTGAACAGCACGCCTTCTAACGTCGAGTAGTACAAATCGTAGCTGTCATGGTTGATCTTAATATCGAACATCATGGCACTCTTCGTATCGTCCCAGCCCGGGCAGCGCTCCCCTGCCAGAAATGGAAGGAAAATGGGTGCATCACCTTTTTTTAGCGATTTCACAGCTCCCTGATCCAATTGCTTCAAACTGAGGCCGCCATGGGCTCCAAGAATTTTCTTGCCCATCCAATCGACGGTGTTGCCTGCACCGGCGGTGGCGCATCCGGCGATCCACATGTCTTCAACGCCGACATAGCACCAGGTTGACGGGGAATCGGCAAGCACCGGTTTTTCCGTCGATATGCGTATGGCAGCGCTCGTACCTACGGAGATAGACATAATGTTATCTCCAAAACCGCCGACAGCCACCTGGTTCATGCAGCCGTCCGCGCCTGTGATCAGGACCGGCGTGCCTTCTTTAATTCCCAGCATAGAAGCCGCTCCTTCGGATAAAGGAGACGTATATTCGGAACCGACCAATGTCGGCAGCATGCCCTCGTCGATCCCTGCCAGTCTCAATGCTTCCTCGTCCCACTCCAGCGTATGAAGGTTCAGGAACCCTCCGGCCGATGCGGTGCTCCTGGATACGGCAAACTCCCCGGTAAGCTTCAAATACAGATATTCCGGCATGGAAGCGATATAAGAAACGCGGGCCGCATTGCCCGTTTCTTTCTCGTGCATATATTTCCAAAACGTATAAGTCGTGTGAATCGGACACCCCGTACGCCGGTAAAGAGAGGCGAATAGTTCCGAATCCTTCCTGTATTTGTCCGTCGTTGCGGATGCCGCCGTATCGGCCCAGGTGCTGAGCCGGGAGACGGGTCGTTTGTCTTTATCCAGAAGAACGAGACTGTGGCTCCAAATGCTGCAGGCAGCCACCATATCCACATGATGGATCCCGTTTTGCGCAAGCAGCCGCTTACCCGCCAGCATCGTTTCTTCCATGATTTTGTCCGCATCGAATGTGACCGTATCTCCCGCATCGGCGGAATAGTTGATCGGCAATATATCGACTACGCCTTCACCGTTTCGATAAAGCATAGCTTTGGCCGACGCAGTCGATGCTTCCAAGACTAGAATAAGTATGGTCTTTCACCTCTCACCATCGTTAGCTCTGCTCCGGTCAGCTGTTTTGATCCTTCTGGAACATCTCGTAAATGTTTTTCTTTGCATTCATGATATGCAATTCAATGCACCTTCGAAGCTCCGCCTGATCTCCGGCTGCCAAAGCACGATAAATGGCCTCGTGCTCCCGGACTCCCTCGATCATGCTTTCTCTCGGCTGGCGGCCGTAAACGTAATAGGCATAAGCGTGCGTACCCAAATTATTATATATTTGCAGCAATCGATTATTGCCCGAGCACTTCATGAACAATTGATGAAACTCCTGGTCCAACGAATAGTTTTTAAAATATTCGTTTACGTTGGAGACGTTTTCAATCAGACGCTTATGCTCCGACAGGTTTTCGATAAATTTCTGCCGGATTTTCTCGTCCCGGTTAAAGTTTTCGATCGCTTTCTCGATATAGCGCGTTTCGAACATCAGCCTGATGTCGATCAGTTCCTCGATTTCCTCCAATTTGACTTTTCGTACGTTCACACCCCTTCTGGGTGTACTTTCCACCAAGCCTTCGCTGATCAAACGGTTCAAAGCTTGCTTGATGGGGGTTTCGCTGATTCCGTAGCGTTCGTACAGTTCTCTGATAATAATCTTTTGTCCGGGAACCAATACTCTTTGCGTAATATCTTTCTTTATTGCTTTATAGGCGACATCTACAAGCGTTTCGGTTTTATAATCCATCGTATCCAACCCGTAGTTCTCCTTCCAGGACATCCATGTGCGCAATACTTTATCGGATTAAAGTTTTAGATCTAAAATTTAAAATCTGTATATATTTACTATTGTACATAAAAATTCCTTGTAATCAATAAAAATTTTTACAGATTTTGGCATTAGAGGAAGCTGCAAACATAAAAATCCGCCATCCTTTTGCAGTAAAATGCAATTGGACGGCGGATTTTGCCGATATGTTTCAAATCCGATCCATAAACCAGACAGCTCCCATGAAAGCTATGATTCCGGAGATGCCGTACACCATTCGGGGATACCACGATATCCGTGCGGCATAGATCAGGGCGGGCAGCAGCACCGCCAGAACTGCCAATTGGCCGACTTCGACGCCGAGATTGAAGGAGAACAAGGCTAACAAATAATCTTCTCCAAGCGCTCCATGCAATATGTCTGCGAAGCCGAAGCCGTGAATGAATCCAAAAAGCAGCGCAACCAGCCACCGATAGCCGTGCCGTTTCAACCAAATGTTCTCGATGGCGACAAATACGATGCTGAGCGCAATGAGCGGCTCAATAACCGATAACGGCGCCCGTACAATATCCAATGCCGACAGTGCCAACGTTATACTGTGGCCGACCGTGAAGGCCGTTAAGATTTGAACATACGCCTTTGTTTTCTGCTTTACGACCAACAGTCCGAGCAGAAACAGAAGATGATCGTAGCCTGTCCAAATATGCAGCATGCCGGTAACGAGAAAATCTCTGAAGGTAAATAACCAGCCCGGAACCGCTATTTCCATCGTTCTCCTCCCGCTCCCATCGCTAATCTTCTCGCTGATGTCGCGCATTTGAGCGTTCAGCACCATTTGAACGGGCTGATTCCCCGTATGGACGGTCACGAAATTTTGGTGCTGCGGATCATCCAGGTCGAAAAAAAACGCATAGTGGATGCCGTACTCCTGAACCGGCCTATCAAAGGTGCTGGACAGCTCCATGCGGACAAAATCCATTCCGTTCTTCTTCTCTACCGTATGGCTCTTCAGCATAAACCGGCCCTTTTCACCGTTGCCGGTGACCTCAAGCGATTCGCCGATGAGCCGCTGCAGATCCTGCTCTGTCCAGATGGGTCCTGCCGGAGCGGAAGCTGCCGGATCGAGGACAATCACCTTCCTCGTTCGGATGGTCACCCATTGCTCTACTTCCCTGGCTTCCAAATACAGCGTATAGTTTATTGTTTTACCGGCGGCCCGGATATCCGAATAACCGATCGTGCCTATGTGCGCCTCGGCCATAAGCGGCATGCCCGCAGCCTGCACGGCTATAAGCAGGACAAAGGCTGCAATGATGCGAATAAGCCGCTTGCTCATTCCTTATTCACCAATGCCAATATGAGTTTGGCGCTTTCCGCCCGTGTTGCGCTGCCGCTCGGAACGAACTGCCCGCCGGAGCGGCCTTCAATGATATGAAGCGCGGCTGCTTTGCCTACAGCCGACTGGGCCCAAGCGCTGATTTGTCCCGCATCGATAAAGTCCGCTTTCCCTTCGGCCAGCGGTTTGCCGGATTTTTTCTCCATGGCTCTGACTATCATCACCGCCATTTCCTCACGGCTGATGGTCCGGTCCGGCTCGAAGCTAAGCTCGTTTGTCCCTTGAACGATTCCCGATTCATAGGCCGCATTAACGGCCTCCGTATACCAGGCATCGCCGTTCAGATCCTTGAAATGAGCAGCGCCCGGCGAAGCCTTCAAACCAAGAGCCCGTACCAGCAGCGCCGCAAACTCGGCGCGAGTCACAGGGTTCTCCGGAGCAAATAAGCTGTCGGATATGCCATCGGCAATGCCTTTGAACGAAAGCTCCTGAATCAGCGAGTAAGCCCAATGGCTGGAAGGCACATCCTGATAAGTTTTGACATATTCGAATACGCCATAAACACTGAAGTGATTCACATTCGCCGTATAGCTGCCCTGAGCATAAGTTCCCCCGATAAAATGGAATTTTCCATTATCATCGATATAGTAAATGCCCGCCAGCCTCGGATTGGTTACATGCCCGGCCGGAAGCGTAATCGTAACCGGTTTGGCAAACTCAGTCAAACGGGAAACCGTTCCGGTCGAATCCATAACTTCAATCGTCAAATCATACGTCCGGCCTCGGGATAGGAGATACTCGCCCCTCTTCTCTGCGGCAGGTTCGATCTTGACCATAATCTGACTGCCGCCTCGTTCCCCGGCGGGCAGCAAATTGGCTGCTTGTGCCAGTACATCGGACGGAATGGACAGGTGCACCTCGCTTGTCCGAATCGAAACGGAGCTGTTTTCGCCAATGTATTCAGCCGCATTGGCCGGCAAAGAAACGCCTGTCCGGCCGTCCGCAACAGAGATGCTGACGGGTCCGCTCTGACCCTTCAAGTCATCCGGCTTCACGGCTTGCAGACTGCCGTCCGTCCCCGAATTCCGCCCCGGTAACGCACCGCCTGCGCCACCCCCTGCACCGCCTCCGCTGCTGCCGCTTGAGGAATCACTCCCATTGCTTACAGGACCCGTTCCGGTTGTGAATTCATAAATGTCCGAGGTCGTAAATCCGCCGTACGCATCTTCCAGTGTCGTATACCAGTAATACATGCTTGAGCCCTTGTCCAGCCGCCAAGGAACTTCCGCACGGCCGCCGCTAGGCACATTTTTCCTTTCCCCGATTTTCTCTTTGGTATACACGTTGACGCCGATATAATCGGTCGCCACTTGCTTGGCAATCGGCTTTAGATGGATCGGCAAGCTGAATTCTTCCGTCTCCGGCTTGTCTTCAAAGTAAATGTAATCGTCGAGCAGCGGCGAATACGTATTGACCATCAGCTGATTATTTTTCATATCGAATTGCAGCAGGCGCATATACCCCAGGCCGCCCTGCGGCCCGGATTGATAATCCGCCAGCATCTCAATGACGGTATTGCCGTTATCCCCGTGCCTCACGTTGTAAGCCACCCCGTGTATATGACCGCACAGCACCATGAACACATTTTGATTTTTGGAAACGAGCTTTTTCCACAAATCTTCGCCTTGACCGGCATAGAAGCCGCCCGGCGCAATGTATTCGTGGGTCGCAATAATGGCATTGCGGTCAGGATACTTTTTCAGTACCTCATCAGCCCATTGAATCGTTTGGTCGTCAATCTGCCAACCCAGATAAAGAATGATGAAATCATTACCTTTTGCCGAAATAAGATCGTAGTGGTCGCGGTTGTTTTCCAGGTCTCCCCCGTACCACGGATTGTTCTCAAAGCGGTGGCGCCCGAAATATTTCCAATATTCGTTATATACCGCCTCATTATGATTAACGTCATGGTTACCCGCTACCACCCCATACGGAATTTGAGCGTCATCCAGCGTTTTCATGCTGGCGTCTGCCGCCGCCCATTGATCCGGCTGGTCAAAGTCGTCCACAATGTCCCCGGTATGGACGACATATTGGATTTTCTTCTCCTGCGCGTGGTCCGCAATCCATTTGGTCATCGTTTTGTAGGTGTCCGGCCAGCTTTCCGAGTAATATTGGGTGTCACTCATCCAAGCAAACGAGAAATCGTACTGATCCGGAGAAGGGATCAAATCCTGCACAAGAACATGAATTTTTTGATCCTTCACCATATCGGCGACGCTTACGTTCGCTTTCAAGGTGAAATCCTCCGTACCCATGCCCGAAGCTGCGGCCTGCCACTTTCCGGTGGTGTGGTTCCACGTATACAGCGTCACCTGCCGTTCCGGCTTGGAATGTCCTCGCCATTGCACCTCTACTTGCTCAATACCCGTCAAATCGTCCGCAATCGTAAATTCAAAACGCTGATAAGGCAATTTCTCGTCATATTCGGTTGAAAAATATTGTCCGTCGATCGCTTTTACCGCTTCGACGGCCTCGCCGGAGAACGGAGTTTCCCCCGCAGGTTCCAGCTCCAGCGGAGGTTCGCGGTCCGCTCCGTTCGAAAAGGCTTGCTTCGGTGTTTTGTCAGTAAAATCATACTGATAGGCTTTGTAGAATGTCACGTCCAGCGGATCGCCGGTCGGATCATTCACGGTAACGGCCAATGAGGCGTTTAAGTCTACTCCCGCTGCACCCTGCGCCGGAGACGGATTGACCGGCTTGTACGGGTGCTCCTCAACCACGGAGAAAGGAACCTTTTTGACGAGCTCGTTGCCGGCTTTATCCGTTACAATCGCTTCAAACTCATGAGTGCCCGGCGTCAAATTCAAAGCATTCACGACGGCAGGCAAAGACAAATCGTTGCCGTCCAGCTTGCCCTCCACGGCTGCAATACCGGAAAGCGCATCGTCCGCACTGATCGAAAATGAAATGCTGCCTTTATACGTTTTGTTTTCCTCGATGGACAAGGCTGTGATGAAAGGCTTGGTGTTATCTACAATTACTTCCGCGGAAACTTTCTTCAGCGGTTCCGAGCCATCCACCTGGATCGAAACCGTATGCGGACCCTCCGCGACTTGGGTCGTATCCCAGGCATACGTGCGGCCGGTCAGCTTGTCATCCGGAATGGTAAATGTCATGTCTGCGCGTTCTTTGGCCGTTACATCGTTGAACGAGCCGTCGCCGAGTGCGATTTTACCGGTTGGTCCCGCTGCATACGAACCGTCTCCCATCTTGATTTGGGTCGATTCGACCGGAATAATTGTTCCGTCAGGAAGAACAAGGCGTACATTTTGAATGGTGAAATCGTCATTGTTATCGGTCGTATCGAGCGGGTCCACGCGATTACCCGAAGAAACGGAAATGACGTTCGCGCCGGCTTTCAAATCGTCAGCCGGAATTTCTACGGTTACGATTTGATTGCCTGCAATATTGGCGTCAAAAATTTTCAATACTTTATTGCCGACCAGCAATCCGTTTTTGTATCCGGCATTAAAGCCGTCCACTTCCATGACGAACGTAGCCGGGCGCACCATCTTGTTGACGGTCGGCACCTTTACGCCGTCGACAAACAGAGAGGTTGCTTCATTCTCGTCACTGCTTGCTCCCAGCAGCATTTGCGTGCCCGACAAGAAATCGCCTGTTTTGACATTCAGGATCAACGGCTCGACAGCCTCATGCTGAATGGTAATGGCATACGGCTTTCCTCCGTTTTGAGCCATAGACGTAACTACATTGTTACCGTCAGACGCTTCAAAATAATATTCCAGCGCTTCCGTTTTCTGAAGGTCATATAAAGAAATGGTCTTGGCTTCGTAAAATCCTTCACTGTTTTTCTCCAGATTCTCGGCTTTAAAAGTATCCTCTTCCTTGTTCTTACGGTAAAAAGTCACGCGTTTGACTAGGTTGTCGTCTGTAATGCCTGCTTTCAAAGTCAGATCAATCGGCGGTGTCGCCAGCAGCGGCATCGTATGGTCAATGACCGGCACCGTTGTATCGTTCACTGCGGATTTCGCCTGCGGCGGCACTTGACCGGCAATGACAGCGGCAGGAGTAGCCGTTTGTCCATACGCTCTCTTCATCATGACTTTGCTGCCGTCTTTCGGATATTCGTACACAATCCCTTTTTTGCTGACGGCTTCATTAGCCTGCTCGCCATCGTTATAGGAAGCGCGGGAAATTTCCACACCGGTGTCCGTCATAAGCGCAAGCGTTCTTTTCTCCGAATTGATCATGCCGTCGTTCGGGGCGGTTCGGACCATTTGGTCATCGGTAATACTGGAGCCGAAGTTTGCGTTAAAGTCCGCCGTCGTTTTCCCTTGGCTTGCCGTATTGTTAATCCACAGCACCATAGCGCTTTGAGGCTGTACCAGCTTGTTTTCATCCAAATCCCAATCTTTAAACGTATTGTTCGGATAAATATATTTCAGCTTGTAATCTTTCAAGTTGATCGGGCGGTCTGTTGTATTATACACTTCCACATACTCATAGGTTTGTGGAGAATCGGGATTCGGCACAATTTCGGTAATGAGCAGATCCGGAACGACGTTATAATTTACCTCCGGGTAAACCGACAAGCTGAAGGTTTGATCGGTTTGCTCCGGAAGACGCGTTACATTCGTCCCGTCCGACGCCTCGAAATAGTAATGTAACGAGGAAGCGTCAATCAGCTCCGTCTTAGGAATCGTGGCTGAATAGGTCATTCCGGCGACGGTCATGGGCAGAGATGTAAAGCTGCTCTGCTTGTCCGTTTGATACAACAGCTTTATATATACTAGCTGCGTCTCTTCATAGACGGAAGCAGATACGGTGAAGTTCTGCGCTTCAATTCCTGAAGCGGTTGGCGTATGCTCGATGTACGGAGCCCAATAGTCCGCCGGCAAATGGACAGGCGCTGCCGGAGTTTGCCCGGCTGCTAATGTCCCGGGGGTTGGCGCTACCTTCGAGCCAAGCTTGATCATCGTATGGGTTCCGGCCGCAGGCGGCTGATACGTAACTGTCTTGCCATCTGCGGAATCCGAAGTGTCGGTAGAATTCGGAGCGTTGTAGCTTGCCGTTACGATCCGGTTCAGGCCATGATCCAGCGCAAGGGACAGACTGCGCCCTCCCGTATTGGCCATTCCTCCCGAATGAAACCGGGCCACCTGCGATTCGGTCAAGCTCGTTCCATATGCCGTATTAAAGTTGCTCAGGTCATCGGTAATCCCGCCATTATTAGCCGGGTCCGTCACATTCCACAGCACCATCACTGCACCCGGGGCCAGCGGCTTGTCCTCCGTGATATCCCATTCCAGCGGAGCCCGGTTATCATAATAATCATAAATAATCTTGTAATCCTTCAAATTGATCGTCTTGTTGCTGTTATTATAAATCTCTATGTACTCATATGGCTCCGCAGACACCCCGGAAGGCTGTTTGGAGTTAAACATAATTTCCGTAATCAGCACATACGGAGGTGCGGCCGCCGCTTCAACCTTCGGAACCGTACCTGCCATTGGAAGGCCGGATACGGCGACGGCGAAAGCTAAAAACAATTTGATCCATTTCCGTTTCAACACATTCTCCCCATCCTTATCATGATTTACCGCACAACCAGAACATACGATCCCGCATTCAAACGTGTGCGTATTTATGGATTATAGTGAAGGTTTGTAAGCGGAATATCATCTCAATTTTAAGAAAAAGTAAACAGATTCTGAAATATTTCAGCCCGCAAAAAAGCCACAATGCGAGGGTTGTCGCATTGTGGCTCAGGACAAGTCGTAGCGAAGCCGTAACGATTTCGGCCAAAGTAATCGGTTTCATTTTTTGCGCGTCATCCAACTCTTCCCGGCCTATTTTTACCCGGATGCGTTCTCGTCTTCCAACGCCTGGTCGGCCGCTTTCCACGCATTGAAAATATGCTCTTCCGCTTTTTTCTGGGCCGTTGTTCCATCCCGCTGCAGAATGGCCGAGGCGATGAGCCGATGCTCGTTCAACGTGCTGTACTTGCGTGTGCTGTTTTTGGTCCAAGCCGTCGACCTGATCAAAGTAATCGGATTTTGTAAGCTCTCCAGCATTTTTCTCAGCACTTCGTTTTTGGATATGTAATAAATTTTAGAATGGAATTCGTTGTTGATTTCGGCAATCACTTTATAATTGGTCAGCTCTTTTTCCTTTTCAAAAACAACCTCCATTTCATTTAAAAACGAGTGAAAGTCCGCCAGCTCCTCCTCGGTTGCATTCTCGGCGGCAAGTTTGGCGGCTAAGCCCTCCATAACCGCTCTCGTTTGATAGAAATCGAGTATATTTTTCCTGGACAGTTTGGTTACGAAAATTCTCCGATGAGGCAGCGTTTCCACTAATCCTTCCGATTCCAGCTTGTTCAGGGCATCGCGAATCGGGGTGCGGCTCACCTCCAAATCCTGCGCAAGATTGGTTTCGATCAATCGTTCTCCCGGCCGGTACACCCCGGCTAAAATGTTATTTTTCAGCTGCTCGTATACAACTTCCCTGATCGTTTTAGGCCGAATCATATCTTTTTGTTCTCTCCCTTTTATCTAAACAAGCTTATTAATGGAATCATAACAATAAGTAGAACGACAATCAATAACGTCAGGGAAAATCTTACATTTCGCTTCTGCTTCATCGCCGCCCTGTTCCTTGATCGGTTTTAGGGCAAATTTCATCCTCTCCAAGCTTTTTTAATCATTCTCATGACGAACGGCATGGCCAGTATGCATAAAATCAGAATGAACAACGTCAGTGAAACAGGACGTGTAACGAAAACATCCAGGCTTCCATGCGAAGAAAGCAGGGACTGCCGCAAGGTATTCTCCGCCATGGGCCCCAGGACTAAAGCCAGGACGGCTGCTGCGGGGGAAAATCCGTTCCGCTTCATAAAGTATCCAATGATTCCGCAGATCAACATAATCCAGGTTTCCACGATACTTGCATGAAGAGTGTAGGTTCCCAGCACGCAAAGGACAACGACCATAGGAAGCAGCAAACGGTAAGGAACCTGCATGACCTTTACAAATAGCGGGATGGCGACAATATTCACCAACAGCAGTACGACATTGCCCAAATACATGCTGGATACCAGGCCCCAGACAAAATCGGGATTGCTGTCCATCAGCAGCGGCCCGGGCTGCAGCCCCCACATCATGAACGCGCCAAGGAGAACCGCAGTGGAACCCGAACCGGGAATCCCAAGGGTCAGCAAAGGCACCATCGCTCCCGCCGAGGCCGCATTGTTGGCCGCTTCCGGACCGACCAGGCCCGGCATGGCGCCCTTCCCGAATTTTTCCGGGGTCCTGGAAAGTTTCTTTTCCATAGAGTAAGACATCAGAGATGCAATCGTAGCCCCCGCACCCGGCAGCACTCCGACAAAAAATCCTAACAGCGACCCGCGGATAAAGGTATATTTGCTTTCCAGATAATCTTTCGCATTGGGCCAGAAGTTTTTCTTAAAGGAAAAAACAATCATTTCTTTCTTTCCTTCCCGATGGGCTCCTTCATGGACGGAACTTAGAAGTTCCCCGATACCGAAAAGGCCGATGGCCACGGGAATAAAGTCGATGCCATTGATCAGTTCGGCCGATCCGAAGGTAAATCTTTGTTGGCCCGATACGACGTCAACGCCTACCATGGAAATGGCGAAACCGAACAAAGCCGAAATGATGCCGTTAATCTTGTTGTCTCCCATCATAAAAGTCAACATCAGCAGACCCATCAACATCAGCATGAAATATTCCGACGGGCCGAATGATACGGCAACATCGGCCAGAAAAGGGGCCATGGAGGAAATCAGGATGACCCCGAGTGTACCGCCTATAAACGAAGCCACCGCCTGCATGACAAGCGCGGGGCCCGCCCGACCTTGTTTGGCGAGCGGATACCCATCTAATGTACTTGCGACGGTTGCCGATTCCCCGGGCGTATTAATCAGAATAGAAGTAATCGTGCCTCCATACATGGAACCGTAGTATATCCCGGCAAGCATAATGATTGCCGTTGTGGGATTCAATGAAAATGTCAGCGGCAAAAGGATGGCGATTCCGGCTGATGGACCGAATCCGGGGATGATCCCTACAATCATGCCGATAAACGCCCCTATGGTTACAAATAATAAATTGGTAGGAGTGACTGCTATTGAAAAACCCAATAGCAAATGATCCCAAAATTCCATACTGCTCGCCTCCCACAGCTTTTACATAAATCCCAGTATTCCCTTTGGCAGCCCCGCATTCAGCCAAAGCTCAAACATAGCAAAGACTAACGCCGGAATCGTGATGCTGATGACCGCATTCTGCACATATCGTTTGCGGTTGAAACGAAACAGAATGAAATAAATGTACAATGCCATTGCGGGTACGGCCCCGATATAAGTCATGAGCAGAACAAGCAGAAATGTAAGAAGAATCACCCACCCTATATCGCCGGCATACCCCTCGCTGCCTTCGTCCGATCGTCTGTTCCGCCAATCGTTCATCACCCGAATGCCTGTAAATATGAGAAGCAAAAGACCAATCGTGATGGGAAACAGACCGGGACCCGGCTTGCCGGAGCTTGTGAAAAATTCGAATTCAAGGCTTAACAGAAAAAATACCCAAGTGAACAAAAAGAGAAATGCGGAAAATCCCAGTTTCATCATGCCCACTATTTTATCGCTCCCGTCTCTTTAAGAAGTGTCTTAAAGGTGTTGGTTGTCTCTTCAAGATATTGGGCAAAATCGTCCCCAAATCGTATATCTTCCGTCAAGCTGTTATCACTGATGTACTTTTTCCATTCCGGTGTTTCCGCGACTTTTTTCATCGTCTCAATCCACCAGTTCTGAACGTCATCTGAAACGCCGCCTGCCAAAACAATTCCGCGCGGCATAGGCAGGTTCACGTTGTAGCCGAGTTCCTTGAAGGTGGGGACGTCCGATAAGGACTGTATCCTGCTATTACCAGAAAATGCAAGCGGTTTCATTTTTTCGGCTTTAATTTGCCCCAATACTTCCGATGGATTTGCCATCATGGCATCGATGCTTTTTGAAAGCAGGCCCGAAGTACTTTCTCCTGCAGATTGGAACGGCACATACTCAAAATCGAATCCGGCTTCTTTCGCCAGCATGCGGGGGATAATGTAATCCACATTCACCGCTCCCAACCCTCCGATACTCATTTTTTTGCCGCTTTTTGCGGTTTGGATGAAATCGTCCAGCGTATTGTACGGAGAGTCGCCGTTTACAATAAACACCATGTCGTCCGTTGCCATCAATGCGACCGGGGTAAAAGATTTGTAGTCAAAGCCCGTATTGGAAAGCAGCGGTGTTGTGATAAAGCTTCCGCTGGTGGAACTGATTTGATAAGGATCCCCTTTGTGGCTGTTCAGATACCCCCAACCCGTGGCCCCGCTGCCGCCCTGACGATTTTCAGCCACAATCGGCGGTGTATACAGTTTGTTTTTTTTCAAAATATCGATAATGGTTCTGGACATGATATCGTTTCCTCCGCCGGGTCCGAAGGCGATCGTCCAGTCAAGCGGCTTTTCCGGATATTTGAATTCCGTTTTCGATTGCGTTTGTGTATTCTCTGAAGCGCCGTTGGCGGGTTGGCCGTTCCCTCCGCCCGCTCCCCCGCAGGCGCTTAATGAAAAAGCCGTCAGAGCAGCCAACATCATTTTCCATACTCCACTTTTCATAATAAACTCTCCCTTTCAAAGCAGATAAAAGGTGGCGGTCGCCATGGCGACCGGTTTTCCGTCCTGATTCGTCATTCTCGATTCCATCTGGACGATTTTCTTCCCTTTCTTCAAAAAAGCGGCTGTGCATGTAACGATTCCACCATGGACACCGCTCAGATACTGGGTTTTCATTTCGAGAGTAACCGCCGAACCAAGAAATTTTTTGCACAAATGTCCCATAGACACGTCGAGGATGAAGGAAATAACCCCGCCATGCAAAGTCCCCTGCGGATTGAACATGTAATTTTCGACAGGGGCTTCCACGATGCAAACTTCATCCCCGTACTTGAATTTCAAATCAAAAAAACGCGCCAGAAAAAACGTTTCAAAATCATTTGCCTGGGTGGCCATGGCTTCTTCAAATTTGATCCTAGCCTGTTCCATATTTATACCTTCTTCTCTAGGAATACTTGAAGTCCGGTTTACGTTTCTCCAAAAAAGCCCTGACTCCTTCTTGATAGTCTTCCGTGCTGAAGGAATCCTGCCGGAGTCTTTTCGTCTCCTCCGTATCTTCCGCCACGCCTCTCATAATTTCCGAAATGATATATTTCATGCTGCGTACCGTAAATTGCGCATTTTGGCACAATAGTTCCGCAAATTCGTAAGTTTTGCTTACGATTTCTTCCGGGGAATAGACTTCGTCGATCAGGCCGATTCGGAATGCGCGCTGCACATCGATGATTTTGCCGGATAAAAGAATATACTTTGCGTTGGCCGGACCGACCAGATCAACCAATTGTTTGGTCGCGTTAAGGCTGTATACCAGTCCCAATTTGGCGGGGGTGATCCCAAAACGGCCGGTCGTATCGGAAAAACGGAAATCGCATGCCAACGCCAACTCGCACCCTCCTCCGATACAAGGTCCCTGAATCATCGCAATCGTCGGCTTTTTAAAGTGGGCTAATCTTCTTTCCGCTTTATGACAAGCATCGTTGTAAGTTTTCGCCCCTTCCGGAGTCGATCTTAATGTTTTGAATTCGCTGATATCAGCCCCGGCGGCAAACGCCATTTCATCCGCCCCGCGCAAAACGAGCACCTTGATCCCCCTGTCCTGCTCGGCATCTTCCAACAGGGAAGGAATCGTTTTCCACATTTCGTGGGTCAAAGCATTCCTTTTTTCCGGCTGATTAAAATAAATCGTGGCAATTTCACCTTTTTTCTCAAGATAAACATGATTCGTAGACATCAGATGATCATCCTTTCCGGATATTTATTGTATACCACATTTTCATTATACAGCTCCTTGATTTCCTCTTCCTGCAATCCCAGCTCATTCAATACCTCGTTCGTATGCTGCCCAAGCCACGGCGCAGGCGTTCGGATCGAAAGCGGCGTCCCGGAGTATTTGACGGGGAACCCTATGGTTTTCATATCCCCCAGGATGGGATGATGAATTTCCAGAACCATGTCCCTGGCCAAAATGTGCGGATCGTTTAACGCTTGTTCGTAAGTGTAGACCGGTCCTCCCGGTACGCCGGATTCATCCAATTTTTCCACCCAATGCGAGGTCGGTTGCTCTTTCAATATTTCTTCTATCATGCTCTCCAGCAAGTCGATATTTTTCATTCTTGTCTGCAAATCGATGAACCGCGGATCGCCGACCCACTCCGGTTTTCCTAAAACCTTATTGCATAAGTTGGTCCAAAGCTTATCGTTTCCGGCTCCAATCGTGACATACCCGTCTTTCGTTTTGTAGGCTTGATAAGGAGTGGACCGTCTATGACGCGCTCCGGTTGCAGCCGGAATTTCCCCGGCCCCAAAGTAAGCCGCTGATTCCCAGAACGTCCATGCCAACGCGGCATCGACCAGGGACGTTTCCAGATACTGCCCTTCCCCGGTTTTAAGCTTATGGATATAGGCGCCCAAAATTCCATAGGCCGCCGTTATGCCGGCAGAGATATCATTAATGGCAATCCCGACTTTCACGGGACGTCCGCCGGGCTCGCCGGTCATTCTCATCAGCCCCGTAACGCCTTGGGCAACGATATCAAAACCTCCTTTCTGGCTGTATGGCCCCGTTTGCCCATACCCGGATATGGAGCAATAGATCACCCCCGGATTAACCGCTTTCACCGCATTGTAATCAATGCCCATTTTCGTTTTGACGTCAGGACGAAAATTTTCGATTACCACATCCGCCTTTTCAGCCAGCTGCATAAAAATGTGTTTCCCTTTTTCATTTTTCAAATCGAGCGCGATGCTTCTTTTGTTTCGGTTAGGCATAGCAAAGCAGTAGCCTTCGCCATTTTTAAAAGGCCCGACTCTCCTCGAATCGTCGCCGCCCGGGAATCGTTCCACTTTGGTCACTTCCGCCCCAAGATCGGCCAAAATCAACGTACAGTAAGGACCTGCCAAAAATTGGGTCAAATCCAACACTTTCATTCCATGCAAAGGCAGCATCAAAATCACCTCTCCTCAAAATGTTAAAAAATTCGTTTTGTATACAGTATTCCGTATCCAAAAAAAATATACTTCTGACTCACAGGTCAGAAGTATATTTTGCAATAAAATAAATTGATTAAATTGATAAAAAAGGCTGCATCCAACAATTAATACTGTATTCAGTTTTCATTATGATGGTAAGACCAATAAAACGAGGCTTGGATAAGGCATCCCGTTAACCGTCCCACTTCCTCCAGTTCCCTATTTGTACGGTTAACGGGATGCCCGTTCCTATTCCCAAATCCAATTGCCCAGTTCATCGAATTGAAGAAACTTGGGCTCATGATTTAACTCGATATGTGGCTGATTTTTGATCTCCTCATAAATGGCTTCGGTTACCCACAGATGTTCGATATGAAGGGTATTCCGGATTACCATCATACGCAGCTTGGCCGCATCATCGACCCGCAGCATTTGTAATGCCCCGTCAACAAGCGCCCGGTCATCGGCAAATGTCATCGGAACAGCCGCCCGAATCACGAAACCGCTTGTTGCGCAATTCAAATAAGTAGCCGTTTTATCCATTTCCTTCACCAGCGCTTCCGTTGTCAAATCGGCAAGCCCAATCCCCGTGGCATTGCCGTGGGACGGTTCGGATAAACGGAGTACTCCGATATAGGTGAAGTAAGGTTTTTGCGGTTCCAGTACGCCCTGAATACGAAGCCGGCCGATGATGTTCGTATCCATCCCGGTACCGCTGAAATTTTTTCCCATTTCTCCGACAATAAGCAAATCTGCCTGATCGGCAGGGAGGCTTGGCATAAAGCTTTTCGCTTGTGCCAAAAGAACCTTCTCCCTTTCAAAGATCCGGTCATAAGGTATGCCTTCCACGATTGCCGTTTGCTCTTTCGCATTCTCTACGACGCCAATCCCGCCGATGATCGGGGCATGCTCCAATATGCGTCCGCCGATCAAAGGAATCATATCGGCCAGGTAACCGGCGCCAAGGCTGTGGAACATGTCGGCTCCCTTCGCCCGTCCCATGCCAACCGTCATCATCTTTAACAAACCGCTTTCGTAGTCACCCCGAAACGAAGTATGCGGTTTGATCCGATTCACGACCACAACCCCGTCCGCCTCGAACGCTTCTTTCGCACAATAAACCGGAATTTGCCGTCCAAACGCTTCAAACTCGTCGATCAACTGCACATCCCTGGAGCAGGAAACCCGACAGCCCAGAGCCTCTTCTTTAATTCCCATGCTGTCCAATACTTCTTTTTGCCCCTCGGCTTCCCCGCGCCCGTGGCTGCCCATGGCCGAAAAGACAAATGGGAGATATCCTTTGGACTGAAGTACGCTCACTACCTTCCGCAAAATGTCTGCATAATTGGCAATCCCGCGGCTTCCGGCCGTTACCGCGATCGACGCTCCCGGCTTCAAACGCCGGGAACGGTCGTTTTGCAGTATGTTTTCTACGGCCTGCTCTATCGATTGTGAAATATCGCCGACAACCGGGGTCTGGGAATGAACCTGAATCGGATAAAGTTTAATTGAAGCTGCTTTAATCGACATGCTTTTCTCCTCCTAATATCGTTAGCCTACATTTCAATATCCGACGATAGTACTTCTTTTTTCTTCTTGAACCCGGCCAGAATACTAAGGATCATAATCACGATGGAAAGAATCAGCAGGGTGCCGGAAAGAGGTCTCGTAAACAAGGCGAAAAAGTCTCCTTTATAGATCGTCAGCGACTGCATCAATGAATCTTCCATAAGTTTCCCCAAAACGAACGTCAGTACGATAGGCGCCAACGGGATATCGACTTTTTTGAAGATGTAGCCTACGATGCCAAAGGCCACCATGACACCCACATCAAACAAACTGTTGCTGACGCTGTATGCCCCTACGGCCGCCACCGCCAAAATGATCGGGAACAGCAGCTTGAACGGTATCATCGTAATTTTGGCCCAAAATCCGGCCATCGGCAGGTTCATGATCAAAAGTATGAAATTTCCGATAAACATGCTGGCAATAACCGCCCATACGAAGTCCGGATTTTTCTGGAAAAGCTGCGGTCCCGGTGTCAGACCATGCATGATAAACGCTCCAAGGAGTACGGCAATCACCGGGGAACTCGGAATCCCCAAGGTAAAGAGGGGAATCAGGGCCCCTCCGCAATACGAGTTGTTCGCCGTTTCCGGACCGGCCACACCTTCGATCGCCCCTTTCCCGAAGCGGCTCGGATCTTTTGCCAGCTTCTGTTCAAGGGAATACGACAAGATCGCCGGAATCACCGAATTCGTCCCCGGGAGCAAACCGATGATGAAGCCAAGTCCGCTTCCACGCAAAATGGCGGCTATCGTCGGCTTCCATTCTTCCCGCCTCGGCAGAAGCCCTTTGACCTTCGGCGGTTTTTCCGCCTTCAAATTTTTTTCCGCGCTGATCAAAATTTCAGAGATCCCAAACAGCCCCATGGCTAAAGGCACAAAATCAAAGCCGTTCATCAATTCCATTCGATCAAAGGAAAAGCGAACGACACCCGTTACCGGATCCAATCCGATCAGGGCAAGATTTAACCCGATGACTGCGGCAATCATGCCGCGGATGACCGATTTGCCCATCAGGCCGATGACCATGGTCATTCCGAGTATCATTAAGGCGAAAAATTCCGGCGGACCGAACTGCAGCGCCAGCCGGGCAATGGGCGGTCCAATGAGCGCGAGACCGATGATGGACAGCGTCCCCCCGATGAAGGAGCCGATTCCGGCCACACCCAAGGCGGTTCCCGCCCTGCCTTGCTTGGCCAACGGATGGCCGTCAAGGCATGTAATGACGGAGGCGGCTTCCCCCGGCGTGTTGATCAATACGGATGTAATCGTCCCGCCATACATCGCCCCGTAATAAATCCCGGACAACATAATAATCGCGGAAATCGGCTCCATGCCAAACGTCAGCGGCAAAAGGACAGCGGTCCCGGTGGTCGGGCCCAGGCCCGGCAGGACACCGACAAGCATCCCGATCGTAACGCCGATGAAACAATACAATAAATTCCACCAACTGAAAGCTGTTTCAAATCCCGAAAGCAAATATTCCATCGCGGCTTCCCCCTTTATAACCCGAATACATTTTCAGGCAGGGGAACGTTTAATAACGATTGGAAGACATAAAAGATCGCCAATGTTACCGCCACCGAAATGCCTAATCCCCAATACCACTTATATTCCCTGAAAAACAATATGAACAGCATGACAATGCTCGCGATGGTATAGCCTGTGTAGGGTATTATAATCAGAAACACGATGAAGGCCGCAAATATCGAAGCCACTTTCCTTAATCCGGCACCTTTAGGAAAAATGTCACTTAATTTGATCCTTTCTTTTCGAATCGATTCCACAATATACAACAAGGAAAGAAGGATTAAAAATCCGCTCAGCCAAAGGGGCAATAATCCGGGACCCGGTCCATAATTGCTGTAATAGTCATAGGATAATGACTGCCAAAAGAGGGTGCCGGCAATAATGAGAATGACCAAACCGACCCAAACGCCTGCATTTTTCAATTCTCTCACGTCCTTTGTCTCCTTTGATTTGGCCAGCGAGGATTGACCTGACAGTGACACTATCGTTCCAACTGAAGGGGGATTACCATCCAAGTAAATCTCTTAATGCAAGCACATCCTGCTCATCTTTTTCCAACAGATCCATATAATCTTTTCCGTCTTTATAGTCCACTTGAAGGCCGGATTGGCCTTGCTTATCGATCTGTTCCTGATTTTTGATGCCTTTTTCCAATGCCGCACGTAAAATTTCCAGCTTATGCGGATCGATGTCCTTCGGAGCGGCAATTCCCCGGGCGGAACCGGAAATAATCCCGCTGAATCCGCTTTCCTCCAATGTCGGAATATCGGACAAGAAGGGGGAACGTTTTTCGGCCATCACGGCCACGACCTTGATCTCGCCGCTGTTATGAAGCGACGTGACTTCCCCGACATTCGCGAATAAAACATCCACATGACCGCCGATCACTCCGGTCTGGCTTTCTGCGGCTCCTTTGGTATGCACGGCCGTGAATTTGGTGCCCAAGGCCTTATTCATTTTCAATATGGCATAATGATCATCGCTACCCACTCCGGTAGAAGTGGCGGTTAATTCATTATTCCTGGCGTATTCAATTAAACCTTTGATATCCGTAAAACGGTTCTCATCTCTGCGGATGGCGATGGCCCCAGGATCCGTAACATGGTTAGCGATCGGGGCGAAGCTTTTCAGATTCTCCTTGCGTTTTTGCTTTGGATCCAGGTAACCCGTCATCAGGTTTGGGGTATTAATATACCCGATGGTATAGCCGTCCGGCTTGGCATTCGCCAGCTCCGTCCAACCGATCCAACCGCCGCCGCCGGGCTTATTTATGATATTGATCGGCACGCCGAGCTCTTTTTCCACGTAAGGCATAAGCATGCGCGCTCCGACGTCCGTACCGCCGCCAGCCGCATAAGCAATGATCAGATTGATCGGCTTATCCGGCCATTTTTCCTTTTGCGGTTCCGGATCCGGGGATGAACCTTGGACGGAAGATGATTGGCTTCCGCCTCCGCCACAAGATGTAAGCGCTAACGTTAAAATGACCGCCAAAGACAGGTTAATCCATTTTTTCACAGCCATTCACCCTGCTTTCCTAATTTTAAAATTAAGTCATTCTGGTAATGCAAAACTGCTCATCATGCCCCAAAATTTCCGCCTTGACCATTTTTCCGGAGGCCACCTCGAGAATTTCGCGGTAAATTTCTTCTCCCATTTGCTGCAGCGTCTTTTTGCCAAGCAATACTTCACCCGCGTTGATATCTATATTTTCTTTCATCTTTTCATAGGTTTTGGGGTTGCCTGTAATTTTCAGTACGGGAACGCCCGGAAATCCCGTCGGCGTCCCTCTGCCGGTCGGGAATACAATCATCTGCGCTCCCGCCGCTACCTGCCCGGTGCTGACCTCCCCGTCGTGCCCGGGAGAATCCATCAGCAAAAGCCCCTTCACTTTCGGCGTTTCGGCATACTGAATCGTACCGCTAAACGGGGCATTCCCGGACTTTTTCATACTGCCCAATGATTTTTCCACGACACTGGACAATCCTCCGTCATAATTTCCTGTCGAAATAAGATGAGTCCTCTTCACATTGCTGGACTCGCGAGTCTGCCGCTCAAGCTTTTTTTCCGTACGGGAGACGATCTCCTTGATCTCCTGCGCTACTTGCTCATTCACGGCTCTTCTCGCCAAAATATGCTCTGTACCGAGAAGCTCGGTAATTTCAGCAAGAATAGAGGAGCCTCCTTGGGATACCAGCATATCGGAGGCAATGCCTAATGCAGGATTTGCGACCAATCCCGATGTCATATCAGACCCCCCGCAATTCAGACCGATCATCAAATGACTGACATCCGCTTCCTCCCTCTGCTGTCTGGAGGCCATTTGTTGCAATTTCCTGGCGTATTTAACGCCCTTCTGGATCGCTGCCAGAGAGTCTCCTTCCTTTTGGATGACCACGGTCTCCAACATCTTTTGTGCCGGGGCTATCCCCTCCGCCAACTCGTAGGGACTAAAACGTTCGCAACCCAAACCCACTACAACGACGCCGGAAAAATTAGGATTTCTTCCAATTTGAATCAATGTTCTTGCGGTAATCTCCAAATCCTCGCCAACCTGGCTGCAGCCGACGGGATGACGAAAGTAAACGCTTCCAGGCACCTGATAGGCAATCCTTTCAGCCACTTTCGCGGAGCAGAAGACAGATGGGATGATCGCAATCAAGTTGCGAACCCCTACGGACCCGTCTTTTCTCCAATACCCCATAAACTTATCGGCCATGCTTCATTCCCCTTTCGCAATACATATTGTGGCTGTGTATCCAACCGCCTTTTGGAACCGGAACTTTCATTTTCCCGATTTCCTCGCCGTACTTATAAACGCTTTCGTCCCGGCCAATGGGCTGCAAAGCGATTTTGTGACCAAAGGGGATATCCTCAAGAACAACAATCGATTCCTCCCGGTTCTCTTTTCTGACTATGCAAAGATCTCCTTTGCTCAAATCCGTCAAAGCAACAGCTGTGTTGTCTTTCGGGTCTATGACAAGCGCTGCTTTCTCTTCATGGCTTGCGGCAAGCTTTACATCGTCCATACGCCTACTCCTATCTGAATAATTTATGATGGTCCGACCTATGAATGAACAAAAGAATGACATGTGGGATTAAATCCAATTCAATGGTATTATATTTACATTAATATGACGGGGTAATGTCGATATGAAAAAAAGTTACAATGTCAAAGCTTCACCGCGGATGTTCGAGCAAGTTGCCAGGCAAATAGCCGATTATATTCAGGCAGAGCAGTTGGAGCCGGGATCCAAGCTGCCCACCGAAAGGCAGTTAAGCGAGCTGCTTCAAGTCAGCCGTTCCTCTGTGCGCGAAGGCATACGGGTGCTGGAGCTGCTCCGTTTTCTGGATTCGAAGCAAGGGGAAGGAACTTTTGTATCCGATCCTCCTCCCTTTCTCATCCCTGACCGGGTGATCGGGCAAAAACTTGAACCACAAGCTTTGCGCCATTATTATGAGATCGCCCTCATGTGCGCGGAAACCGTTCTTATGCTGTCGATTCAACATCACGTCCGCTATAGTAACGTTTTAAGCGGGAAAACATTCTGGGAAAACCTGCTGTTTTTCATTACCGGTTTAGGGGAATCATTGGAAAATCCTTACTTTTTTGTTCTGTTTTCCGAAACCTTCGGGCTCGTCCTGCAATCCGGAGATTTGCCCGAAACAAGCGCGCCTTTTGAAATGCAGGAAATCATCGATGCTTACCATGCTTCCGATATCCATAAACTCAAAAAACTAATAAATTTATTATCTGAACATATATCCTTTCTGTAAACAGCTTCCTAGATCGATTTAATCATTCCGCCGTCAATGAGGATGGAGCTGCCCGTCATGTAGGTGCTGGCGTCAGATACCAGAAAAACAACCACCTTCGCAAATTCTTCCGGGGTACCGTAACGGCCTAATGGAATTTGCTTCTTGGACTGTTCTTCTACCTGCTCCCGAGTTTGTCCGGTCTTTTTCGCCTTCAATTCATCGAGAAAAGCGACGCGATCCGTTGCAATACGCCCAGGCGCAACCGTATTGACGAGAATATGGTAGGGTGCCAGTTCTTCGGCCAGGGTCTTGGTTAATCCGACGATTCCCGTACGGAAAGTATTGGAGAGAATTAATCCCGGAATCGGTATCTTAATGGAAGAGGATGCCAAATTGACAATACGCCCGCCTGCCTGCTTCAAATCGGGCAGCACTTCCCGAATGATCCGGATATAGCTTAGAAGATTGAGTTCAAAGGCTTTCTGCCAGTCTTCATCAGAAAACTGTTCAAACGATCCTCCGGGAGGCCCGCCTGCATTATTGATCAGAATGTCGATTTTTCCGAATGTTTCACGAGTGGCTTGGACAAGATTTTTGATCGATTCGGCACTGGTAATATCGGCAGGTTGCCAGGCCACCTTTCCTTTTCCCAGCTGCTCGAGTTCTTTATGAACCGCCTGCAATTTTTCCGGATTACGGCTTGTCAGCATGACGTGTGCGCCTTCTTTCACCAGTTCGGCGGCGACCGCCTTTCCCAAGCCCTGGCTCGAGGCGACGACCAAAGCGGCTTTTCCTTGTAAATTTAAATCCATGATGCTCTTCCCCTTCCTATTTGACCTTCAAATCCGTTACCGGATTAACCAATTTTTCAAAACCGTCAATATGGCACTCTACGACATCGCCGTCCCGAATAACGACAGCTCCCGGGGTTCCGGTGGAAATAATGTCTCCAGGCAGCAGCTTCATGACTTTGGAATGGAAGGATACGAGGTACCAGGGACGGAAAGTCATATTGGAAACTACGTTTTTCCGGTGAATTCTGCCATTGATGACAGTCGATACATTCAAATCGAGCACTTCATCCACTTCATCCGGAGTCACCAAATGCGGACCGAAGCTGAAGAAGGTGTCAAAGCTCTTCGAACGAGTAAGATAGCGGGGATTTTGCGCCAATATATCTTCAGCTGTCATATCGATAATGGTCGTAAAACCTGCAATGACGCTTTGCGCTTCCTCCTCGGATACATTCTTACATGCTTTGCCGATAATAATTCCCAATTCCGACTCCGCTGTTGTACGGTCGGATTGGAATGGAATTTCGATGGTATCGCCAGGGCCAATAATCGCAGTATCCGGCTTCATAAAGCTGGCAGGTTCCGTATTTGGCGCTTTTTCATGAAGATCGGCGGCGTGTTCGACATAGTTGAGTCCAATGCCCCAAATTTTTCGCGGGTGGCGATAAAGCGGCCCGTATTCCACCTGATCCGCAGGAATCGCATCGCTTTCTATCCTTTCCAACTGCTGCTTGCCTCCGTTTTGATACCAATGTTTCATTTCGTCCAATTGATTGGTTTGAATGATTTCAAAAAGACTGGTGGACCAATGTTGGTTGAACCTTTGATTTACGGTTTCCACCGGTACAACCCCTGCTTTTGTAACAACCGCAGCCACTTCAGCTCCATTTTTCTTCACTGTTGCAAGACGCATTGCTTATCCTCTCCTTTTTCATCATGCTATTCTGCTAATCTACGATTCTTGCCGTTTCTATGTTATTCACAACAAACCGGGGGGCATCCCCCTCTTCCACCCGCTTTATATTTTGAAACGCGAGATGAAGCACTTTATTCAGCGTATCTCTTGTTCCTGCGCCAAGATGAGGGCTGGCAATCACATTGTCCAACGTTAATAAAGGATTACCGGGATCGGTCGGCTCGAATTCCCACGCATCGATCCCTGCTCCGGCTATGATTCCTTCTTTCAAGGCATGGTATAATTCGTCTTCCTTGACGATTCCCCCGCGTGCTACATTGATCAATACCGCCGACGGCTTCATTAATTGCAATTCCTTTAGACCGATCATCCCCCTGGTTTCGGGCAACAATGGAAGATGCAAACTCAGGATATCCGCCTTTTTCAATACTTCTTCCAGCGGAAGATAGGTTGCCCCCAGCTGCCGTTCGAACTCCTCGGAAACCCGGTATTTATCATAGTATATGATTTCGGTTCCGAAAGCTTTGGAACGCTTGGCCGTCTCTCTGCCGATATTGCCCAGGCCGATAAAACCATGCGTCTTTCCTTCCATCTCGTAAGAGGATGGACGAAGTTCCCACATCAACCATTGCCCGTTTTTGGTGGCTTGATTGACTTGCGGAAGCTTTCGGTATAATGCAAGCGTTAACAAAATGGTTAATTCTGCAACTCCGGTCGAATTGCCGCCCGGCGTATTGGATACAGGCAAGTGGAATTGCGTTGCCGCTTCGATGTCGATATTGTCCACCCCGACCCCCGTTTTCTGAATAAAGCGGGCATTCCTGGCCCCGGATAGAATGGTTTTATCCAATGGGCGGGTAGCGACCAGCAAATAGTCTGCTATAGCCAGCTTATTCTGCTGCTCCTGCGGATTCATTTCCTCCCAGTACCATAATTCAAAGCCTGCCGGCTTGTGTTCCTCCAGGAGCTGCTTGAATTCATCAAACACCTGGTCAAAATAAATAATTTTTTTCATCGACATCTCTTATCCCCAATCTCAAAGGTATGATAATCATTATTAAAATAATGATTTATTATGGTCAGACCATTTTATGAGGAAAAGAAATATTCGCTCTCAAGTTAGCCCATATTTTTTCCTCATTGCGGATCAGATGATGGCGCATCGCTCTGGAGGCCCCTTCCGAATCCCGCTTAAACAAGGCTTCCATAATATCCTCATGCTCCTGATAAGCCTGCAGGAACAATCCCGGCGTTTTCATCGATTGCATTTTACTGATGCGCATCGCTTCTTTCAATTTTGGCGATACGGCTTTAAAGATATCCCTGTAGATCGAATTATGGGAAGCAAGGATGATCTCCTCATGGAAATTATAGTCTTCATCCACCCCGATTATGCCCGCTCCGTTTGCTTCGACCATATCTTCATGCGCCTTCCTGATTTTCGCAAATTGCTCTTCCGTACCACGAGTGGCGGCCAACCCGGCGGCTTCCACCTCCAACCCTCTGCGAAAATCAAGGATCTCCTGCAGCTCCCCTTTTTCCATCAAATTGGAGGTTACCCTCACAACGATGGATTCACCATGAATATCCTTCAAATAAATGCCGGAACCCGGTCTGGTTTCGAGAATTCCGTTCGCGTTCAAGACACTCATCGCTTCTCTGACCGCCGTTTTGCTGACGTTAAAAATGGAAGCCAACTCATTCTCAGATGGAAGCTTTTCACCCGGCTGGATATTTTCTTCCTGTACATATTGTTCAATCGCAACAATAATCTCTTCAAAGAGCCGCTTCTTCTTAATCGGCTTTAAAGCCATAGAATCACCTTTACATTTATGATGGTCTGACCTGTGGATCATATTTATTAAACCCCGAATTCCAAAATGTGTCAACCATTATTTCATCGGACATAGCTTCAGAGATGACCATATCAATAAAACTAGAATAACGAACAAACGTCCATTATAGACTAAACAGGATGTATGTTCGTGTCGACGCGCAAGCGCTTTATTTCGTTAAAATCAAAAAGACCTCGATCAAGCTAAAAATAAGACGATAAGCCAAACCGCTTATCGTCAGGAATAACTTCATGATTCCAACACATGCATTAACTGCTCCGACAAATTTTCATTGTCCCTAATAGCTATAATTATATCCTCCACTTTAACGAAACGTTCCAAGTAACATAGTCCGCAATTGCCCAAGCAATCCTTAACGATAGCGAAGTCATTCAATGGATTGCAAACCGATATTTCGATGCGATAACACGTTAACACCAGAAAGCAATCTCGCGTTAATTCACATATTTGCAAATGTTTCCCAGCGTATTATATAATACTGCTTAATCAAACATTAACTGAATCTCAGTACAAGCGATGAAGGAAAGAGTAAGCAGATTATCGTTTACAGGGAAGGCGTGCCGCTGACTGGAAGCACCCGAACGAACGTCTGCCGAAGTTCACTCCCGAGCTGGTTCCTGAACGGCTGCCTGTCCTTTGGCATCCCTTAGGGATACCCGTATTCCCTGCGTTATAGGGCTGAAAGTGAGAAATGTACTCCGTTACAGGCGAGAACATTTCTAATAAGGGTGGTACCACGGCTCCTCGTCCCTTGCGATGGGGGGCTATTTTGTATTTTCATACTCAATTTTGTAAAGGAGTGAATGAAAATGAGCATGGGAAAATTAGAACAGTTACGAGGACAATTGGATTCTATAAATATTCAGCTTTTAGAACTGCTGTCGAAAAGGGCGCACATAGTTCAAGAGATCGGGCAGGAGAAAGAAAAGCAAGGGGTGCCCAAATTTGATCCCGTTCGTGAAAAAAATATGCTGGAGGAGCTTGTTTCCCGCAATAACGGACCTTTCGATCATGAGACGGTTCGTCACCTGTTCAAACAAATTTTTCAAGCGTCATTAAAGCTGCAGCAAACGGAAAACAAAAAGCAGCTGCTGGTCAGCCGCAAAAAGCAAAAGGAAAATACGGTTGTACCCTTAGGAGATATTACCATTGGAGGCGGCAAGCCGTTGATCATTGCGGGCCCATGCTCTGTCGAAAGCTACGAGCAAGTGCGCCAAGTAGCTGCCGCTCTAAAAGCTTCCGGCATCACCGTCTTGCGCGGAGGCTCATTTAAGCCCAGAACATCGCCTTATGATTTCCAAGGCCTGGGGATTGAAGGTCTAAAAATTTTAAAAGAAGTAGCAAGCGAATTCAGCCTTAAAACGATCAGTGAAATCGTAGATCCTGCCCATATCGAGCTAGCCGGCAGCTATATTGACGTCATTCAGATCGGGGCCAGAAATATGCAAAACTTCGAATTGCTGAAAGCGGCGGGCGATGTACGCACACCGATCCTGTTAAAACGCGGAATGGCCGCCACAATCGATGAGTTCCTTCATGCAGCGGAGTACATCGTATCTCGAGGCAACACACAAGTTATGCTGATCGAACGAGGCATCCGCACTTATGAAAAAGCGACCCGCAATACACTCGACATTTCTGCCGTACCGATTCTCAAACAGGAAAGCCATCTACCGGTTCTTGTCGATGTGACCCATTCTACAGGACGAAAAGACATCCTGGCTCCATGCGCAAAAGCGGCGCTGGCCGCAGGAGCCGACGGCGTTATGGTCGAGGTTCATCCGGATCCCGCCACCGCTTTGTCCGACGCGGCACAGCAGCTTAACATCGACGAATTTAACCGCTTCTACGCAGAGGTCAAGCAATCCGGCTTGCTCTAGGCAGCACTAATACAAAGGGCGATGCCCTATATCGAACGATGTCCCCCGTCCCAATTTGACGAGCGGGGATCTTCATACGCATATGCTGCTTATGCTGCTGTCGCCGGACACCTGCGAAATTCACTTCGCTGCTCGCTCTCTTCTGCATCGGTCTTCGCCAGGGCATTCCGGGCTAATGTTTACTCATCACAGGGGAACAAGGATCGGTTTATTCCCTTTCAATAATCGTTGCTATGCCCTGGCCTCCGCCGATGCACAGCGTAGCAAGACCATACCGGGAGGACCGGCGTTTCATTTCATAAAGCAGGGTAACCAGAATCCGGGCGCCGCTCGCGCCAATGGGATGTCCCAGCGAAATCGCACCTCCGTTTACATTTAGCTTGTTTCTATTGAATTTGAGCTCCCGGTCAACGGCAAGGGCCTGCACGGCAAAAGCTTCATTCGCTTCGACCAAGTCTATGTCTTCGAGGGTGAGACTTACTTTTCGCAGCGCTTTCCGTGTGGCCGGCACGGGACCGAGCCCCATGACACTTGGCTCAACCCCTGCGGAAGCGTTGGCTTTTATCACTCCCAGTGGAGGTATTCCGAGCTTTTGCGCCTTTTCCCTGCTCATTATAAGCAGGCATGCGGCTCCGTCATTGATGCCCGAGGCGTTGCCCGCGGTCACGGTTCCATTCTTCAAAAATGACGGTTTTAATTTGCCGAGCTCCTCAGCCGTTACGCCTTTACGGGGAAATTCATCCGTTTCAAAGACAAGGGAGTCGCCTTTTCTTTGCGGAATCAGAACAGGAGCGATTTCATCCCTGAATTTCCCTTGTGCTGCTGCCGTTTCCGCTTTTTGCTGGCTCCAGGCTGCGAATTCATCCTGCTCTTCCCGGGAAATGGCGTACTTCTCGCGCAGGTTCTCTGCCGTGATACCCATGTGATAGTCATGAAAAGCGCACCATAATCCGTCGCGAATGAGGCTGTCGACCACCTGCTGATCCCCCATCCGGAAGCCGCTTCTAGCGTTTTCCAACAAATACGGCGCTCTGCTCATATTTTCCATTCCACCCGCCATAACGGCCTCGGCTTCTCCAGCCCAAATGGCCTGTGCCGCCAAATGCACGGCTTTCAGACCTGAACCGCATACCTTATTGATGGTCATCGCCGGAATGGTTTCAGGCAGGCCGGCTTTGACCGCAGCCTGACGGACGGGATTTTGTCCCAGTCCGGCCTGGTATACATTTCCCATGATAATTTCGTCCACTTCATGGGCAGCGATTCCTGAACGGTCAAGCGCGCTTTTGATCACAACCGATCCAAGCTCCGTAGCCGGTACAGCGGCTAAGCTCCCGTTAAAACTGCCGATGGCCGTACGAACGGCGCTCACAATAACGGCGTCCCTTCCCGTCATTGCGTACCCTCCTCTCCATTACTCCAACATAAAAAGTCCGCCGTTTCCATTCAGCGCTTGAACCGGAATCGTTTATGCGAGAGCACGCTCCACGATTTCCGAAATATCCAGTGTCGCGACCCGCTCTTCCGCTTCTTTGGCTTTGACGCCATCGCTCATCATCGTCAAGCAGTACGGACAGCTGCTTCCGATCGCTGTCGGGCTCATGCGCAGCGCCTGCTCGGTCCGAGCGAGGTTGACGCGTGTACCCTGCGTTTCCTCCATCCACATCATGCCGCCGCCGGCCCCGCAGCACATCGAATCCTGCCGGTTCCGCTCCATCTCCAGCAGCTTCACACCCGAAATGGACTGAAGTATTTTTCGCGGAATCTCATACATGCCATTGTACCGGCCGAGGTAACAGGAATCGTGATAAGCGACGGCTTCATTGACCCGTTGAGACGGTTTGATTCTCCCTTCTTCCATCCAGGTCCAGATCAGCTCCGTATGGTGATAAACTTCCGCTTCCAGCCCAAATTCCGGATACTCATGCTTGAACGTATTATATGTATGCGGGCAGATCGTTACGATTTTCTTCACCCCATACTTTTTAAAATTGGCGATATTTTTCTCGCACAACTGCTGGAATAGAAATTCATTGCCCATCCGGCGGGCCGTATCCCCCGAATTGTGCTCCTCATTTCCCAGAATAGCAAATGGAATTCCAGCCGCATTCATGATTTTGGCGAACGACTGCGCCACCTTCTGCGTTCGCTGATCGTAAGAGCCCATCGAGCCGACAAAGAATAAATACTCGAATTCATCCACTTCCTTCACCGTCGGGACGACGATATCCTCACGCCCCTCACGCCATAGGATCCGCTCTGTCCGGCTGATTCCCCACGGATTGCTCTGCCGCTCGACGTTCTGGAAATAACGGACCGCTTCTGACGGCATGCGGCCTTCCGTTAATACGAGATGACGGCGCATATCGATAATCATTTCGACATGTTCATTGGCCACCGGGCACTGATCTTCGCAGTTCCGGCAGGTCGTACAGGCCCATAGTTCCTCCTCGGTGATCACCTCTCCGACCAGATTCGCCGTCTCCGCCTTCTTGACCTGCGTATCCGCTCCGGTGTCTTTGAAGACGAAACCAGGCATCCACGCTGTCCGGGAGGTGATCGCCGCTCCCTTTTCCGTTAAATGATCCCTCATCTTGGTGATGACGTCCATCGGCGACAGCGTTTTTCCCGTACCCGCAGCCGGACACATCTGGGTGCAGCGCCCACACTCGACACAGGCATACAGATCCATCAACTGGTTTTGGCGGAACTCTTCTATTTTGCCAACCCCGTAGGTTTCCTGCGTTTCATCCTCAAAATGGATAGAAGTCAGCTTTCCAGCCGGTTTCGTATCCCGCAGATAGACGTTCACAGGCGCAAAAATGATATGCGCGTGCTTGGACTGCGGGACATAGACAGCAAACGCCAGCAGGGTGAGCAGATGAATCCACCAGAACACATAGAACCATACGCCCGCCGCAGCCGGACTGACACCGGCAAACCAACCCGCGATAATCGAAGAAACCGGAGCATGGGGGCTTCCCGTATTCCCGAGCCAAAGATGCTCAAAAGCCAGGCTCATCAAGACCGAGAACATCAAAATCGTGAGGAAAAGGATGACAAGGCCCGCCTTGAACCCCCTTTTCAACCGCGTCAGTCTTTCGATATAACGGCGGTAAAAGGCATAAAACGCAGCAAGTAGGACGAGCAGCGCAGTGACTTCTTGGAGAACGCTGTAATAGGGATGAAATTCCCCGATCGGATATTCAAAGCCTTTGATCAATCCTTTTAGGATGAGCTCGACAGCCCCGAACTGAAGGATGATAAAGCCGTAAAACAGAATAAAATGCATGATGCCGCTTTTGGCGTCCTTGAAAAGTTTTCGCTGCCCGAATACCTGAACGAGAAACTCATTGAGCCGGACCGCGGTATCTTTTCGCAGGTTCGATTTTTTACCTAGTTGAATGAACATGATGCGGCTGTATATGACATGAGCGGCAAGGTACAGCGCATATCCGGTTACAGCGAGAAAGGCTATGAAATTTAAAAGTGACAGCATGATCATTCCCCCATCCTCTGCGGGTACCTACTTGTCGCCGATTGTTTTTACATCCGGTTCTTCCGTCAGCGGTCAACCCGCCGCATCGATCAGGGTTTGCTTAAAGGCCTCCGTCAGCATAGGGACAACTTCAAACAGATCGCCCACGATGCTGTAATCCGCAATCTTGAATATCGGGGCCTCGCGATCTTTATTGATGGCGACAATCACCTTCGAATTGGACATGCCGGCCAGGTGCTGAATCGCACCGGAGATGCCGCAGGCAATGTACAAATCCGGGGTTACCACTTTACCCGTCTGACCGATTTGCAGCGCATAGTTGCAGAATCCCGAATCACATGCCGCCCGGGAGGCGCCCACAGCAGCTCCCAGCACATCTGCAAGCTCACGGAGCGGTTCGAAGCCTTCTGCACTCTTCACTCCCCGGCCTCCGGCAACAATGATTTTGGCTTCGCTCAAATCCACGCCGCTCGACGTTTTGCGAACGATGTCTTTGACCAGCACTTTCAGATCTTTGACGTCCGGGTAGAAAACCGCCGCAGCGGTCTGGGCGGGAGCTTCGGAGACGTCAACGTTATTCGGACGCAGAGTGGCACAGATCGTTCCGCTGCGGAATGTCTTTACTTGGAACGCTTTACCGGAATAGACCGCCCTTGTAAAGAAAATGTCTTCTCCCGCCACTTCCAATCCAATGCAATCGGAGATCAATCCGACACCCATCCGCTCCGCGAGTCTGGGAGCGATATCCCTGCCTGAGGACGTATGTCCCATCAGCACGGCATCGGGATGTATCTCCTGAATGAGTTGAGAAAGTGCTTCGGTGCAGTATTCGTTAGTCGGATTGGCGCCTGCACCGGAAATCGCATAAAGCTGTTCTGCGCCGTACTTGCTTAATTCCTCAGCATACGATTCAGCGTCTGACCCAAAGAGTGCGGCTATCAACGGTCCGCCGTCCGCTATTCTTCTTCCGGCCGTCAAAGCTTCGAAGGTTACATTTCGCAAATGCCCGTCTTTTATTTCCCCGACTACCAGCACTTTTCTGCCCATCATCAATCTCTCCCTATACGATCTTTTCTTTGCTGCGCAGCGAATGTACCAGTTCCTTCACCTGATCCTTCAACTCTCCCTGGAGCATGCGACCTTCCTGCTTGGGGGAAGGCAAATATTGATCGACAACCTCGGTATACGGCTGCAATTCTTCCGGCTGCATATTCAGACCGGCGACGGTCAGCTGTTGAAGCGGCTTCTTCTTCGCCTTCATGATGCCGGGAAGAGACGGATAACGAGGTTCATTTAATCCTTGCTGGGCTGTCGCCAGAAAAGGAAGGTCGACCTCCACTACCTCTACGTCACCCTCTACATCACGCTCAATGGCGGCACGATTGCCGTTGAAGGTTAGTTTCGTAATCGTCGACACGTGGGGAATCCCGAGCCGTTCGGCGACACGTACGGCAACCTGGCCGGCTCCCGAATCAATGGCCATATTTCCGGCAAGAATCAAATCGTAGGCTTTCCCGTCGATGGCTTTGGCGATGATGCCGGCAATCACCGCTTCATCATCCTGGCTTTCCTCGGATATCACATGTATCGCTTGGTCCGCCCCCATAGCCAGCGCAGTCCTCAGCGCGCTTTCGGCTCTGGACGGTCCCACGGTAAGCAAGGTCACTTCACCGCCGAATTCGTCTCTCCAGCGGATCGCTTCCTCCACCGCATATTCGTCATAAGGATTGATCACAAATTCCGCGTCGTCCTCTTTGATCTTCCTGTTCTCGATGAAAATTTTTTCTTCCGTGCCAAATGTCTGTTTCAGCAAAACCAAGATGTCCATCCTTCACCCCTCCTCCGCAATCAATCAGGAAAACGAAAGTCAATAAGACCGTGGCAGACCGAGATCATGCTGCGAGATATAATTCAAAATCATTTCTTCAGATACGGGGGCGATTTTGAAAAGTCGGACGTCGCGCCACAACCGTTCAATGTGGTATTCTTTCGCATAGCCATACCCTCCCATGACTTGCATGGCCTGGTCGCAGGCATGGAAGGCGGCTTCGGCCGCGATTAATTTGGCCATGTTCGCTTCGGTGCCGTTCGGCTTCTTCTGATCATAGAGCCATGCGGCTTTATAATTCATCAGCTGCGCCAGCTCCAGTTCAGCCCGAATTTTCGCAAGCGGGAATTGGATGCCCTGATAAGCGCCGATCGGCGTATCGTTAAACACCACCCGTTCTTTCGCGTAATTCACCGCAAGCTGCAAAGCGAGCTGTCCCGTCCCAATAAGCCCGGCTGTCGTCACAATCCGTTCCGCGTTAAGCGTATCCAGAAGGTAAGACCAGCCTTTGCCTTCTTCTCCGATCAGGTTGTCTTTATGCACTCTCAAATTTTCTATAAATACCGTATCGGACCGTACACAGTGGGTTCCCACTTTTTCAATCGGCTGGAGCGTAATGGCGGGGTCCCGGGTATCCACCAGGAAGAGGCTGATTCCATCGGTTTTTTTCTGCACTTCGCTGCGCTTTGTCGTCCGGGCGACGATAAGCATTTTATCGGCCACATCGGTGCCGGAGATCCAAATTTTTTGACCGTTGATCACGTAATGATCTTCTTCTTTCCTGGCAGTCGTCGTGATTTCAAGCGAGTTGCTGCCTGCGTTCGGCTCCGTCAGCGCCATGCAGAAATTAAGCTGACCGGCGGACATCTTCGTCAGATACTGTTCCTTTTGCGCTTCGCTGCCATGAAGATCGATCGTCACCCCGCCGAAAACGGGAGTGAGCATAAATAGCTGTGCTACCGTGGACCCAGCCCCTCCTTTAGCCAGCTCCTCGATCACCATGGTCATTTCCATCATTCCAAGTCCGACGCCGCCGAATTTTTCCGGAACGGCCACACCGATATAACC
The DNA here is from genome assembly GCF_024519685.1 of Paenibacillus sp. Pae15. Classification (NCBI taxonomy): domain Bacteria; kingdom Bacillati; phylum Bacillota; class Bacilli; order Caryophanales; family Paenibacillaceae; genus Paenibacillus; species Paenibacillus sp. Pae15. The sequence continues at coordinate 90,574 of NZ_JALJRM010000014.1, forward strand.
GTTTTTGCCGAGTTCGCTCCACAATTCATGGACGAATTCGTGCTTGTCATCCTTTTCCCGCCAATAGTCCAAACCGAAATCCTCGGCGATTTGTCGAACGCCGTCGCGCATCATCTTTTGTTCGTCGGTTATTTCAAAATTCATTCGGTTTCAGCCTCCTTCTATTCCCTCAATAGTCTTTTAAGAACTTTACCGGACGGATTCCGCGGAAGTTTATCTATGAATTCTACTTCTTTCGGCACTTTGAATTTGGCCAGTCTGGACATACAATGCACTCGAATTTCTTCTGCGGTCAGGGTTTCACCCGGCTTCACGACTACAAACGCCTTAGGCACTTCCCCCCATCTTTCGTTCGGTATCCCGATGACAGAAGCTTCAAGTACGGTAGGAAGTTCATAGAGAACGCGCTCCACCTCCAGCGATGAGATATTTTCTCCGCCGCTGATGATCATATCTTTCTTGCGGTCTACGATAAACAGGAAGCCGTCCGCGTCCAATCTGCCCATGTCTCCTGTAAAAAACCAGCCGTCTTTGAACGTTTTTCCGGTAGCCTCCGGGTTTTTCCAATATCCTTTTGAGATTTTCGGTCCGCGCAAAACGATTTCGCCTACCTCGCCCGGCGGAACTTCCTTCCCCTGCTCATCTACGATTTTCAGATCGAGATGCAGGCAGGGACGTCCGACCGATCCGAGCTTCTCAATCGTCATGCTCCTCGGCATGAAGGTGTCCCCCGACACCGTTTCGGTTAAGCCGTACGCGTCGCAAAACCAAGCGTTTCTAAACAACTGCTGGATTTTTTGGATGAGCGGCTCCGGCATTCGTTCCCCGCCCGCGATAATGTAGCGGATCGAATCCAGTATATACTGATCCGTGGTCGGTTCCTGCAGGATCATGTTGACCATGGCGGGAGCCAGCCAGAGGTTCGTCGGCTTTTCTCTTTGGATCGTTTCCAGCACTTCGACCGTGTTGAACTTGTTGATAATGACGATGCTGCCGCCGCGATAGAGGGTGCCGGTCGCCGTCAAGTCGAGCGCTCCGACGTGATACAGCGGACCGGAGATTAACGTTTTGTCGTCGGGTGTAATATTGAATTCCCAAATATGGCCGATATTTTTCCAGTACAGATTCCCATAGGTAATCATGACGCCTTTAGGCCGGGAAGTCGTGCCGGACGTATACATCAAGCGGTGCAGGTCGTCCAGTTCGACGTGCGCATCCGGAACGTCGGCTCCCCGGTTCGTTTCTATTATTTGCTCGTATCGGATCCAACCGGACAGTTCATCGGCGGACAGCGTAATATAATGCTGAAGCTGCTGCACATTCCCCCGAATGGAATCCAACGTTTCATGGAAGGAATCTTCTGAAAAAATAACTTTGGCATCGGCATTGTCTGCAATGTATGCGATTTCATCAGCGGCTAGGCGGAAGTTTAGCGGCAAAAAGATCGCCCCGATCCGGTTAGCGGCAAAAATAATTTCAAAATATTCGGTGTGGTTAAATAAGAGAATCGCCACCACATCGCCCTTCTTTACTCCGAGGTCCAGCAGCCCTTGCGCTAAGGCGCTGACTCGCTCCTGAAGCTTTCGGTATGTCATTCTTTGCTGCTTGAAGGTGATGACTTCTTTGTTCGGGTTGTTTAAAGCGCCTCGGGTTACAATAGATGAAAAATTGTTATTTCCGATATATTTCATAAATCAACCCTGCCTTCTGCTTATTTGCCTTGATAATGGGGCTTGCGTTTTTCAAGAAAAGAAGTTAAACCCTCTACTCTGTCCTCGGTGCTGAAGTTGACAAGCCATGCTTCCGCTTCCAGAACCAGGGCCTGGTCCAGAGAAATTTCGCTTCCTTGATTAATCGCTTTTTTCGCCTGCATGACGGCAATCGGACTGTTTTCCATTATTTTTTGGGCCAGCGTCCGGCAGTAGGTCATCAATTCTTCATGCTTCACTACTTTGTTCACAATTCCGAGTTCCCTGGCTTCTTCGGCGGAAATGCGCTCTCCGGTAAAGACCAGTGTTTTGGCAATTCCTTTACCGGCGAGCCTTACCAACCGCTGGGTGCCGCCCCATCCGGGATAAAGGCCGATGCATACTTCCGGCAGCCCTAATTTGGCTTTCTCCGAGGCAATTCGGATGTCGCAGGCCAGAGCGAGCTCCAGCCCTCCCCCGAGCGTATAGCCGTTAAGCGCCGCAATGACGACTTTTCGCGAGTCTTCTATTTTCTTCAATACTTCCTGTCCGCGGTACACAAATTTCTCGCCTTCCAGAACACTCATCTGCCGCATCGCAGCAATATCCCCGCCGGCAACAAACGCTTTATCCCCGCCGCCGGTAATCATCACCACCCTTGTCTGATCGTCCCGCTCCAGCATCGTGAACGCTTGATCCAGCTCATCCAGAACCGCGTCGTTTATGGCGTTCAAGGTTTCCGGGCGGTCCAGGACAATCGTGGCGAGCCCGGAGCTGTTTTCCAACCTGAGATATTGAAAAGACTGCATACAAATCTCTCCTTCACGGTTAAGAATGGATGCCGCGTCCCATGCTCGCAAGAATCGCCTCGAGCAGCACTTCCGACAGCGCAGGATGCGGGTGAATGGCTAATGCAAATTCCTCTGCGGTTGCCTCCAGATGGACGGCCATGATCGCCTCTCCGATAAGTTCGGATGCGTTCGGGCCGATGATATGGATACCGAGAATTTCACCGTACCGGGTATCGCGCAGTACTTTTACAAAGCCTGCGGTTTCCCCGTAAGTCATTGCCCTTCCGTTGGCTTCAAAAGCATATTTGCCGATCCGGTATTCCCGTCCCTGCTCTTTGGCCTGCCGTTCGTTCAAGCCTACAGATGCGATCTCGGGAGACGTGTATATACAGCGGGCAACCGTGCGGTAGTCCATTGTGGAAGGCCTCCCCATGGCGGCTTCGGCTGCGACGATTCCTTGAGCGGAGGCTGCATGGGCCAAGAACTCGATTCCCGTGACGTCCCCTACGGCGTAGATAGAAGGGATGCTCGTTCTCATCTGATCGTCTACGGCAATTTTTCCGCCCTCCAGCCGGACCCCGAGCTCCCGCATCTGCTCCACATCCGGTCTCCTTCCTGTCGCGACAAGAATGGCATCGGCCTCAATGGTCTGTGAACCCTGACCGGTTTCTACATGTACGATCTTTCGGCCGCCATGGATACCGATTCGTGTAACGGTTGCAGAGGTCAGAATACGCACCTGCTCTTGATGCAGGGATTGCGCGAGAACGCGGGCCAGATCCCGGTCCATCCCGGGCAGGATTTGATCGGCGCTTTCAATCAGGGTAACTTCTGTACCCAAAGGGGCATACATGCCGGCAAATTCGCACCCGATCGCTCCGGCACCTATAATGGCCACGCTTCTCGGCCGTTCTTTTCCGGCAAGCGCTTCGGTGCTGGTCATCGGGCCAGCCTCCTTCAGCCCCGGAATCTCCGGAATGTGCGGCCGGGAACCGCTCGCCACGATAATATGTCTCGCTTCGATCCTATGGCTCTTCCGGTCTTCCGTCCGCACTTCTATGGTGTGCGGATCGACCAGCGTGCCTAGCCCCTTGAGCAGCTCGATTTTATTTTTGTGCAGCAGTCCGGCGACACCGTTCTGCAGCTTTCGGACGACCCGATCCTTGTAATCGATCAAACGCGAGTAATCGACTTGGGGCTTTTCGAAGAAAACGCCGTATTCCGCTGCGATTTTCGGCATTTTGGCGAATTCCGCAGCCCGCAGCAGCGTCTTCGTCGGAATGCAGCCCGTGTTCAGGCAGGTGCCTCCCAAATCGTTCCGTTCGATCAAAACGACCCTGCCGCCAAGCTGAGCAGCACGTATAGCGGCGACGTACCCGCCGGGACCCGCTCCAATCACCGCTACATCGTACACCTTTTCTTCTCCGGTTGCGCCGGATGCCGCTTGTGAGGCTGAAGGCCGTTCCGCCTCCGCAGCTTCCGTCTCCATCATGGCAAGACACTCCCCGGTCGCAACGGTTTCCCCTTCCTGGTGCAGAATAGAGACCATGATTCCGTCGCAAGGGGCGGTGACTTCAACCGTAATTTTGTCCGTGGCGAGTTCCAAAACGACTTGGTCCTTCTCAACCGCATCCCCTTCGGAGACCAGCCAGAGTCCGACGGTCGCTTCCGTCATGGTGAGTCCCGCTTTTGGAACGATAATCTCCTTTTTCATCTTCACTGCTCCTACAAAGAGTCCCGAAGAGCTTCCGGATTCTCCAGCAACTCTTTTATATTTTTTAAAAACAAAGCCGCAGGTGCGCCATCCATCACCCGATGGTCAAAGGAGAGCGACAGAACCATGGTTTTCCCGATGTGCATTTGCCCGTTATGTACAATCAAATCCTCGATCACTCTTCCTACCCCAAGGATAGCGCTTTCAGGAAGATTGATAATCGGAGTGAATGCATCCACCTCATACATGCCCAAGTTGCTGATCGTGAACCGTCCGCCCTGCACTTCATCCCGCCGAAGCTTGCCTTCTTTGGAGCGTTTGATCTTATCCGCCAGGTCCCTGGAAATGTCCTGCAGGCTCCTTCGATCGGCATCGCGAATGACCGGGACGATTAAGCCTTCCTCTAAAGCGACGGCCACGCCGATATCGCATTGTGGATGCCTGACGATCCCGTCCTGCTCCATGGAGACATTGACACGCGGATGCGCACGCAAACTCTTTGCTGCGATTTTTACCAAAAGATCCGTATAGCTCACCTTCATGCCGTCCTGCATCCATTGGTTTCGAAGCTCCACAAGCCGGGTCACCTCCGCTTTCACTGTAAGCGTGACATGGGGAGCCGTCTGCTTGCTGTAGGCCATCCGTTCCGCGATGATTTTACGCATTCCCGTCATCGGAACGGCTTTCATAGGGGGGACGCGCTCTGCAGAAAGACCGGCTGAAGCTGATTCCCCTTTCCGCGGCCTTACATCGGAGCTCCTGATCTTGCCGCTCACACCGGATCCCGCTACCGTGGACAGGTCGATGTTTTCCAACTGAGCGATCGCTCTGGCGAGCGGAGTGGCCTGAATCTTCTTATCCGGCCGAATGCCTGGATCTCCGGCGGGCCCGCTGGACATGTTTGTACGCTGCCAACGATAAACCTGCACATCCTGTTCAATGATTCGGCCGGAAGGCCCGCTTCCCGCCACTTCAGCTATCGGGATGTTCCGCTGTGCCGCCAGAGCTCTTGCACGCGGAGAAGCGAATATCCGCCTGACGCTTGTCATTCCGTCCCCCTCCCTACTTCGCAGCTGCGAACTGTCTGCCCACACAGATTCGCTGAACCGCTTCGATCATTTTATTCTCATTCGGCATATAGTAATGTTCGAGCGGCTTGCTGTAGGGTACAGGCGAGAACGGGGCAGCGACCCTTTGAATGGGGGCATCCAGGTAGTCGAACGCCTCCTCCTGCACCATTGCGGCCAGTTCGGCCCCGATGCCGCCGATTTTCACTGCTTCGTGAACGATAACAAGCCTTCCCGTTTTCTTCACCGATTCGAGAATCGTTTCCTTGTCGAGCGGAGTAACCGTCCGCAGGTCAATCACCTCCACGCTGATGCCCGACTCCTCCAGCACCTGTGCCGCCTGCACCGCTTTGTTGACCATCTGGCCAAGCGCAATGATGGTCACATCGCGGCCTTCCTTAACCACCTTCGCCTGACCGAGCGGGACGGTGTACTCTTCATCGGGGAGTTCTCCCTTCAAGCCGTACAGCATCTTGTGCTCAATGAAAATAACGGGATCATCGTCGCGTATCGCTGCTTTGAGCAGGCCCTTCGCATCGTATGGGTTCGAGGGCATCACTACTTTCAGTCCGGGAATATGCATTAGCAGCGCCTCGAGGCTTTGCGAATGCTGCGGCCCCGCGTTTGATCCCGCCCCGGCCTGCGTACGAATGACGAGCGGCATTTTCATTTGTCCGCCGGACATAAACCGCATTTTCGCCGTTTGGTTGATAATCATGTCAAAGCAGACACCGATGAAGTCCATAAACATGATTTCGACGACCGGCCTGAGACCACTGGCGGCGGAACCGATGGCCATGCCGACAATAGCGCCTTCACTGATGGGCGTGTCGACAACCCGACCTTCGCCGAACTCCTCCAGCAAGCCGCGCGTAACGCCGAACGATCCGCCGGAGGCCGCAATATCTTCTCCGGCCAAAATGACGCTTTCGTCCCTTTGCATTTCCTCTTTCAGTGCTAAATTAATGGCCTGGTTGTAACGCAGTACCGCCAAAACTTCCACCTCCCAAGTTAAGAAGCATAAACGTCCTGCAGAGTTTCTTCGCCTTCGGGCAGCGGGCTTTCCATCGAAAACCGCTCCGCTTCATCGATTTCGCGCTCGACCCGGTCCTTAATCCCCGCAAGTTCCGTTATGTCGGCGTCATACTGCTCACGGAGCACTTGTTCCGCATGGAGGATCGGATCCTTCTTCCTCCACTCCTCGGCCTCGCCGGCCGGACGGTATTTTTGCGGATCTCCCTCATAGTGACCGCTCCAACGATGGGTGAAACATTCCACAATGACAGGTCCTCCTCCCTCACGAACCTTTGCCGCAATGGCCGACAGCGCTTCAAATATTTCCACCACATTATTTCCATTCAGATCATAGCCTTCGATCCCGTACGCTTTGCTTCGTTCCGCCACGGTTTTCACCGGCAAATGTTTTTCCCGCGGAGTGAATTCGGCATATTGATTGCTCTCGCATACAAAGATGGCGGGCAGCTTCAGAACGGCAGCCAGATTCAACGATTCGTGAAAATAGCCCGTTCCTGTCGCACCTTCTCCAAAGAAGGCTACGGCAACCTGGCCGGTGCCCTTGGCTTTGGCGGAAAAAGCCGCCCCCACCGCGATCGGCATGCCCGCACCGACGATTCCGTTGGCGCCAAGGATCCCCAGGTTGACGTCGACAACGTGCATGGAACCGCCTTTTCCTTTGCAGTAACCGGTCCGTTTGCCGAACAATTCGGCCATCATCCGTTTGACGTCGGCGCCTTTTGCAATGCAGTGTCCGTGTCCCCGGTGGGTGCTGGTAATGTAGTCGTCCCTGTGAAGATTGGCGCAAACACCGGCCGCCACCGCTTCCTGCCCGACATAGAGATGGAGGAATCCGGGAATGTGCCCGCCGGCAAACAGCCCGGAGACTCTCTCTTCGAATTTTCGTATCTTCATCATCGTTTCATAAAGTTCGAGCAGCCGCTCTTTGCTTATCTTCACGTTACCGTCCCCTTTTCGGTTTTACTGAAATAAGCCTTTGGTGATGAGAGTAATAAAGATATCCGACAGCTCCTCGATCGACTTTCCTTTGCCTGGCTTATACCAGGTATGCATAAAGTTGCAGGCTCCCAGAACATACAGCACGACGATATGGCTGTCCTCGACTTTAAAGACGCCTTTTTTCTTGCCTTCTTCCAAGACGCGCACGAAGATGTCTTCATATTCATCCCGCTTCACCTGCACGGCCTGCTTTTTGTCGTCGCTTAAATACTTCATACAGTTAAAGAACAGGGTAATGTCGTCCTTAAATTGGTCAATGATCTGCAGGTGCATTTTCAGCAGTTCGATCAACTTATGCTCAGGCTCTAGCGCTTCGGCCTCTACCAGACGCAACCGTCTTAACCCTTCGACAATAAAGCGGTCGTGAAGCAAAAACAGCACGTCATCCTTGCTCTTAATGTAGTAATATAATCCGCCTTTGGTTAGACCGGCTGTGTCGGCTATATCCTGCATGGAGGTTTCATGGTACCCTTTCTTAACAAACAGAGACAACGCGATATCCAATATTTCCGTTTTTGTGTCGCTTCCCTGCCTGCGGTTCACTGAAGATCCGTCAAACGTCACTTGATTTCACACCTTTACTGTTATTAATTTTTGATTCGAACGTAATTTTCCAGCTTCAAACGCAGCTCATCGGTTAGCCGGGTCGTTTGCTGTACAATTAAATCATAACTCACCAGGACGGCTTCGCCTACCGCCAACAGCTCGTTCGAATCTTTATCATGGATTTCATGTCCCAGTTTGAAGCTGGATCTGCCGATTTCCATGACATAGGTGTGGATTGTCAAGGTCTGATGGATGTAGATCTGCTTCTTATATTCACAATGCAGTGAAGCAACGAGGAACGGGAACTTCCCGGATGGAAGCACCATGCCGGTGTCCAGCATAAAATCGACGCGCGCCTGCTCGAAATAAATAAAATAGCTGACATTGTTAATATGACCGAGTGCATCCGATTCACAATACCGGGTGCGTATTTCTGTAAGATGGACCAACCGCTTCACCTTCCCCCAAGAAACATACCGATCAGTCGGTATTTATTAACCTTATGATAATTATACCGACCGGATGGTATTTTGGCAATACCTGGTTCATTTCTTTGCTGCTTGGAAGGAAGACGCTGAACGTTCAGCGGCAGGACGGATTACTCATCACGATAAATGCCGAGTTCCTTGGCGATCAGCCGGATTTCGCCGCCTGCCGTCATTCCCCCGTCGAGCGTTATTTCCCCTCCGGTCATGTAGGAGGATTCGTCGGAAGCGAGAAAAATAACGGCCTGGGCGACTTCCTCCGGCTCACCCGCCCGTTCGAGGGCGTTCACTTTGTTAAAAGCCTCTACCATTGGCTTGGCCGGTAACGTAAGCGGCGTCCAGATGAAGCCGGGATTAACTGAATTCACCCTGATTCCCCAACCGCCAAATTCCTGCGCAGCGGCCTTGGTCATTCCTCTCACCGCCCATTTACTCGCGGTATAGGGAGCTGCAAAATAACCGGTCACTCCGGCGATCGACGACATATTAATAATCGACCCGCGGCCTGACTTTCGGAGCAGCGGCGCACTATATTTCATCCCAAGAAATACGCCGGTCTGGTTAACGGCAATCACCTGATTCCAATCGGCCAAAGAGCAGTCGACAAACCGTTCCCTTTTGGTAATTCCCGCGTTGTTGACTAAAATGTCCAGTTTCCCAAACTGTTTCTCGATCGAGATTGCAGCCTGAATCCAATCTTCTTCAAGGGTGACATTCAGTTCAAGCGGAATAACAGCCGCCGCTCCGCCCAATTCTTCCACCGCCTTCACCGTTTCCTGCAAAGCCGGCCTGCTGACATCGGACATGATAACGGCCTGCGCTCCTTCTTTGGCGAACATAACGGCTTCCAGCGCTCCAAGACCTCTCGAGGCACCGGTAATAAGCGCCACTTTCCCCTCCAGTCTTCCCCGCATTCGTCTCTCACCTCTTATCATGAATTACGCTTCCTTACCATGCGGCTTCGAGAAGAGCTACAATCTCGCCGGTTCCTTGTACAGGTCGGGGGCTGCTTGCCACGACCAGATCTCTCATGGCGTCCTCCGCAATCGGTTGAAACTGCTCTTTGCGCACCTGGACATCGCGAAGCCTTAGCGGCAGCTGCAAATCAGCCACCAGTTTGACCACCAGCTGCGAAGCCATTGCGGCGGCTTCCTCCACACTCCTGCCGCTTACTTCGCCACCCATGGCGGCACTGATCAGGGCTTGCTGTTCCAAGGTAAAGGGCAGCGAAAAGCGCATGACATGCGGAAGCATAATGCAGGAAGTGACGCCGTGGGCAACGTTGGCATGGGCTCCTATTTGGTGTCCGATGCCGTGGCTGAGTCCCATCATCACGTTGCTCACGCCAAAGAACGACATCCAGGCAGCCATTTGACATTGCAGCTTCGCTTGCAAATTCGCTGGATCTTTTTTACATTTCGGAAGATATTCGCTCAGCAGCCGGATCGATTGGAGCGCGAGCGCCGTGGTGATGGGGTGAGTTTGCTTGGAATAAACGGTTTCAATGGCATGATCCAGCGCTCTCATCCCGGTGGCCGACCACAGCCAGGCCGGCGTGTCCGTGCAGAGCTCCGGATCCATATATACGACTTTCGGCGTCAATTGGTCATCGATGTACAGTTCCTTTACCTTCCTGTGCTCATCTGTAATGCCGATAATGTTGGAAAACTCGGCTGCGGACAACGTCGTTGGAACGGCGATGTGCGGTATTAATTTTTGCTTGACTTGAGGAATTTCGATTTTATCTGGATACTCGAATTTGACCGAATACGATTGTAATTGCTGCGGCTCATCGAGGCCCTCTCCCAATACTAAAGCGATGGCCTTTGCAGAGTCGATGACCGTGCCGCCACCTAAACTGATTAACAGGTCGATACCCCGGTTCCTCAGCCTGGAAGCGATTTCGAAAATCGACTGGCTTGGCGCGTGCTGTACGGTACCCGAGAGGACAACCTCCAAACGGCTTCCCAACAGCTGTTCCAAGCGTTTGATAACCGGAGAAGCGAACAGGCTGTTACTGGTAAGCAATGCCGCTTTCCTGGCGCCTAAACGATCGATTTCCGCAGGCAAATTTTCAATGACGCCAGCACCATGGAACACTTTCTCAACCGGAATAAACCGGTAGCAGCTTGACATGAACATCACTCCTCTAATGGTTCCCTTTGCCTAAATAGATGGACGAAAGATCGTCGGAAGCGAGCAAAGCTTTCAAATAAGCGCTGTCCCCGCTTTTCACGATTGCGCCGCGATCCAGCACATAGCCATAGTCGGCGATGCGCAGCGCGAGTGCCGCCATCTGTTCCGAAATAAATATAGTCATTCCCGCCTGTTTAAGCTCTTGCAAAAAGGAATATACCTCGTCGATAATTACCGGAGCCAAACCCAGAGATGGCTCGTCGAGCAGAAGCAATTTAGGAGCCGAAAGCAAAGCCGCCGATATAATCAACAGCTGCTGCTGTCCTCCGCTGAGCGTGCCGGCCGGCTGGTGCTTTTTGCTTTCGAGGATCGGAAACCGCTGAAACACCTGCTCCATCTTGTTTGTTATCGTTTTCTTCTCAAGCCTGGGTGTACGAAAATGTGCGGCCAGCAGCAAATTATCGTACACCGTTTGGTCCTTGAATAAACGGCGGCCTTCCATTACGTGAGCGATGCCATGTTTGACACGTGCTTCCGTAGGCCATGCTGCAATGGAGATTCCTTCGTACAGCAGGTCCCCCTCCTCGGGCGTTACCAACCCGCTGATGAAATGAAGCAGGGTCGTTTTCCCCGAACCGTTCGCGCCAATGATGGCGGTAATCCCGTTGCTTCGAATGTCAAGGGAAACCCCTTTCAAGGCCTTGATTGGACCATAATTGACATGTACATTCCGCACGCTAAGCATGATTCGCAACCCCCAAATAGGCTTCAATCACCTGTTGATTCGTTTGCATGCCCTGCGCATCGCCCGAATAGATCATTTTACCGGAATCCAATACGATCACCTCATCGATAAGACCCATTAGAAATTCCATATGATGATCAATGAGGATGACCGAGATCCCCCGCGACTTGATATACCGGATAAGCTTGCTTAATTCCTGCATTTCATGCTCGGACAATCCCGCTGCCGGTTCATCCAGAAGCAGCAGTTCAGGTTCAGCCAGAATCGCTCTGGCTACTTCTACCATTCGCTGCACGCCGTACGGTAAATTTTCAACCAATTCTTCCGAGTACTGCGCCAATGAACAGAGCTCCATCATTTCATGAACTTTGACCAGCATTTCCTGTTCTTCAAGCAGAGAGCTTTTCAAATTGAGAACGCAGGACACAATGCCGGATCGGTATTTTTGATGTCTGCCTAACAGCAGATTTTCCTTGACCGTCATATTGCCGACATTGTGCGGGTCCTGAAAGGTTCGAATAATGCCCTGACCGGCAATGGCATGCGTAGGCATATTGGTGATTTCTGCCTTGCCGAAACTGATTTTGCCTTCAGTCACCGGGTAAACGCCGCTGATCACGTTGACCAATGTGCTTTTCCCCGAACCGTTAGGACCTACCAAGCCCAGAATGGTACCTTGCCCCAGCTCCAGGCTCACATGCTGCAGCGCGCGAAGTCCGCCAAAATCCTTGATCACGCCTTCCACCTTTAACTTTTTGTGATGAGGGCTGTAGGAAAGCGTGCGTGCCTCCCTCCCGGGAATGCGCACAGGCTTAACCTCAGAAATCTCAGAAATCGGCTTTACCTTTTGGAGACGTTTCTCCTTGCTAAGTGCCGTACGGATCCCCAATAAGCCGGCAAAGCCTCTGGGGATAAATAGAAAGGAAATGACGAGAAGAAGCGAATAAATCATCAGCTGATAATCTTTAATAAACTGCAGCTTGTTTGCAATAAAAGTCAAAAATCCGGCGCCGAGTATGGGACCGATAATGGTTCCGAATCCGCCAAGTATGCCCATAACCAGAATTTCAATCGATTGCATCATGCCGAAAGAATTCGCCCCGATGTAAGCCATCAGATGCGCATACAGCGCACCGGCAACACCCGCCAGGCAAGCGCTCATCGTATAGGCGAGCTGCTTTACCCTGCCCGGGGAGATGCCGATGCTGGCTGCGGAAAGCTCGCTCCGGTGAATAGCCAGAAAGGAACGGCCGTAGTACGACTGGACGAAATTTCGCAGCATCCACACCATCAACACGACAACCAGAAATACGATCCAATAATAGTGGATAAGATTCAATTGTATGCCGAACAAATGCATGGTGCCCAGCTTGGGTGAAGGGATTCCGCTTAATCCCATAACCCCGCCGGTGACGCTGGACCATTCTTTGATGATCTCCTCGATCACGAAACCGAAGCCCAAGGTCATCATCGCCAAGTAAAATTCTCTGACTCTTCCGGCCGGAAATGAAACAAGAAAGCCTACCAATGCGTTGACAGCAGCCGACAGTAAAATCGTAATATACAGAGGAAAACCGAAACGTACCATAAATATGGCGGAAACATAAGCGCCTATCGCATAAAACGCCGCATGGCCGAGAGAGATTTGACCGCCGAGACCGCTCAGCAGGTTAATACTTTGTGCTAACAAAATATTGATTCCCCAAAAAATAAACAGCTGCACATTAGAAGGTGACATCAACAATGGAGCTACGGCAGCCAGCAGAACAAGGATGATCGTCAATACAGGCTGAACGCCTTTTTGCATGCTCATTGTCGTCATACTTTCAACACCGCCCTGGACCCGAACAAGCCTTCGGGCTTTATCGCGAGAATGAGGATCAAAATAGCAAAGGCAACCCCGTGCTCCGCGGAACTGGACAGATACCCGCCAACCAGCTTTTCAATAACGCCGACCAGAATGCCGCCTGTTAAAGCGCCTTTCGAGCTTCCCACCCCGCCAAGTACGGTCGCGACAAAGCCAAGCACCATAATGTTCATCCCGAAGTCAGGGCTGACCGTCCCGTAGATCGGTGCGATCAGGAAGCCGGCGATACCAGCCAAAATCGCACTCAAAATAAAGGAATACGTAATGACGAGCTTGGATTTTATTCCCATAATGCGGGCTAATGTCGGATCGTAAGAGACTGCTTTCATTGCTTTCCCCCATATCGTCTTGTGCATGACCATTTCCATGAACAGCATGATAAACAGCGCAGCGAACAAGACGAGCAAGTATTGGGATGACAACTTGACGCTGAACAGCGAAACGTAATCCGTGCTTGTGAACAGAAATGCAGGATACGCTATCGCCTGTGATCCCCAGATTTTCGATGCCAGAGCCTGCAAAAACAGTCCGATCCCCAGGGTGGACACGATCCATCCCATACTGGAAGGATATTTGATTAAGGGACGAATCGATACTCTCTCCAGTATCATTCCCAGCAATGAAATGCAAATGAGTCCAAGCACAATGGCGACTGCCCAGGAAATTCCCATATTAAGAAATGATAGAATGAGCATGGAACAGAACATAATAAACGGCCCATGACCGAAATTGAGAACCTTGCTGGACCAAAATGTCATGTTGAACCCGTGAGCTACGAGGGAATAAACGGAGCCTACACAGACGCCGGCAAAAATTAATTCAAGCAAAAATTGAATATTCCCCATCCTGTTTCCTCCTCAAAGATAGATGCGGAGGGTAAACCGCCAAATGTCGACCCTCCCGCATTTTATTGCTGATAAGGGACCATTTGGATGTCGTCTCCATTTTTTACATACTGGAATAATCCAAGACCGTCAGTGCCAATAGCGTGATGCTTCTTGTCGCTAAACGTATAAATGGCATTTACCCCTTGGTAGTCTTTCATGGATTCCAAAGCCGCAATAATATCGGGTGTCTTCGTGCTGTCGGCTTTTTTCATCGCTTCAAACAGCACAATGGCTCCATCGTAGGCATTGGTGACGTTCAAAGACATGAACAACTGGGGCGTATCTCCATCTCCCCAATACCGGTCTTTCCCGTATTTTTTCATATAGGCGTCGGCAAATTCCTTGGCCGGAGCGGACAATGGGTTTTCACCGAACGCTTTGATCATCGTACCTATCGTGCCGACGACCAGATCGCCCGCGCCTTCTTTATAAGGGTTGGAAAGGGCGCCATTCGTCGCAACGAGAGGTACATTCATGTCCAGACGGCTCATTCCCTTACGAATGTTGGCGAGATCGGCGCCTAAACCGACGCAGACGATGACCTCCGCTCCCTCCTTTTTCAGTTTGGCCAATTGGGCCGTCATATCCGGCGCTTTCTGGTTGTATTGTTCACGTCCGACCGGAACGATGTTGTATTTCTCCTTCAATATGTTCTCTACCAATTCCATACCGGATTTGCCGTATGCCGTACTTTCGTGAATGAGACCGATCTTTTTCCACTGCTCTCCCGCGAATGTAGCGAGCACTTCCGTTTCCACATCGTTTTGCAGCGCGAAGGAAAAAACCGTTTTTCTCGGCGGGTTATTTACACCGTTAGGATACGTAACGTCGGTCGTCTGGGCCACGGGGTTAATTTGAATGATTCCGTAAACTTCCGTTAAAGGTACGGTAGCTAATGCCGGACCGCTCCCGGCAGGGCCGATGATCGCGACAATGCTTTTATCGTCAAGAAGCTGCTGCATGTTGTTTGCCGCCTTATCGGGAACAAGCTGGTCGTCCAAAGCGATAAGTTCGATCTTTTTTCCATGAATCCCGCCTTCCCGGTTCCACTTTTCAATGGCCAATTCGACCCCCCGTTTATTCCCCTCCCCATATTCGTTATAAGGTCCGGTCAATGCAGAAGTCATACCGATTTTGATTGTATCTCCGCTTGCTCCGCCGGATATTATCCCGTCGGATGTGCTTTTTTGCGGTTCAACGGCGGTTGAATTGGCACATGCGGCAGCAACCAACATAGCGAACGCAAGCAACAGACTCAACCATGTTCTCCATGTGTTCATGCTCTTCTTCATTTCACGATTCCCCCCCATTTTACAAAAAAATGAATAAGACAGGATCAGGCTGTATGGTGCGCACAACACTGCACACAATCAATATCGTTCAGATGGCATGTCGATTGATCTGCTTGCAACTATATCCTTCCCGGCAAGTATCCCCCTGCCGGGAAGACGGAATCAGGCACATTAACTTAGTAAAAATTCGTGTAGAGGTTCATCTCCCTCTCGAACGACTTCTGTTGAGAGAAGCGTGGCACAAGTCGGGCAGAAGTATTCATGATACCAAACTTGCGCATCGACGAAGCGCTTTACATCGACGCTTTTTAGACCAACCTTCCCTACATCGCTTTTGCGAACCGGGACACGGGACTTGTAATTCTGATCGCCGGCTGCGAGCACTTCCCCGCAATGGGAGCAACAAATTTCCGTGGCGCCATTTTTTTTGTTGAACCAAAAGTTATCGCCTAATGTCAACATGCCTTGTGGAACATGAAATTCCTGAAGCTTGAACTCCAAATGGGCGGAGACTGGAGCTCCGGCGTCTTCAAGGCGCTTCCTCCGGTTTTGCAGCCGACGCCGCTCCGTGCTTATCTCATCGACCGTTATGTCCTCGGTGAAAATAACGCCATATACCGTTTCGGCAAAAGAGATGGATGTAGTACCAGCCAGCACATCCTGCCGCACACGCTCAGGATCGCGAAGTAAAGGGTCACCATAACCGGCGCAAGAGCCCCAGTTCCATTCCAGAACATCCGAGTCGCCGAGTGCCAGAGCAGGTCCTTTTCCCGTTAACGAAGGCCGCTCGCCAGTGAGTTCATCCACCTTGTCGATGAGACGGCCCGATTGAAGAATTTCCTTAATGTTTGACGATTTTATTAATACCGTCTCACCGCGAGTCCCCGGAGATCCTCCCAAAATACCGGAGGTTTTGGGAATGCCTTCGGCAGTGTACACGCCCAGACCGACCTGGCCTTTGTGCGGCATATAAGCGAGGATACCGCCATTGCCACCGCGAAATTTTCCTGCTCCGGCCGAATCCTGATGTTCCTTGCGGTAGAGATATAAAATCGGCCAATCGCGTTCATAGCCTTCAACATTGGGCCCTTGGCCTTCAGGAATCCACCATTGTCCGTCCGCGAATGAACCGTCACGGTATGGAGTGGCTCCACTGCTGCCGATCATCGTATCCAGCATCGGTCCGACATAATACTCTCCGCGCTGGTTTGTTCCTGCATGTATTTGGATTTGCCATTGGCCGTTTGTGGTACTCAAAGCCAGTTTATGAAGCTCCGGATCGCTGGACGACAGCAGCATTTTGGTTACAACCGAGTTCGCCATCGCTATCCCAAGCTCCGTTGCGTAAATGCCCGCCGGGCTTACCGCGACTCCATAGTCAGGACAAGTCATGGTGCCGGTGGTAGGTATAAACTCGCAGTGTCGGGCCGCTCCTCCGCCGCCGGCCCCCATTTGGTCGGCCAATAAAATCACGTTGAAAGCCGAGAGAATGGCACCTCGCCAGGCGGCAAACGGCAGATTAATCGCACCCGCTTGCCCGTCGGTTCCTTCATTTTTAACGGTCAATGTGTTACCTTTCTTCGAAATCGACAGTTCGATCCGGTACACACCGCGATCCCCTGTAACCGCCACTTCCTGATAGGCACGCTCTCTCCACGTTCCATCCGGTATGGTCGAAAGACGATCGAGCAGCGCCTTTTCACTTGTATTCAGCACCTTTTTCATGACGCCCTTCACTGTCTTGGGTCCATACTTTTTAATCAGACCCAGGATTCTTGCACGTGACGCATGGCAGGCGGCGATTGCTGCCCGCAAGTCCAATGCTACGTTTGCCGGAGTGCGGGATTGCCGTCTGAAGGCCGCTTCAATTTCAGTATCCAGCTTGCCTTCTTTCACAATTCTGACTGGCGGAAATACCGGCGGGTCAAAGTAAATGTCTTGAGCGTTTGGACAAAAACTTCCCGGAGTCGTTCCTCCCACGTCATTTTGGTGCAGGCAGTTGGCAACCCAGCAGAAGATCTGACCTTCCCAGAATACAGGAGCAAATATACCTACATCCGGTTGATGCGCTGTGCCGACCCATGGATCGTTTTGCAAAAACACATCCCCGTCATGAATGCCCGGTTCTTCCCCCCGTTTCTCTATGACATACTTGATCATGATATCCAGCATACCACCGAAATATTGAAGATAAGGGCCGAAAAAAAGAATTTCTGCATCCTCGGTAAAAATGGCGGTTTGGAAGTCCCTAGTTTCCAAAGTGATCGGAGATACCGCCAAATTTTCCACAATCTTGCCTTGTTCCAAATTGACATTCCAAAGATTATGACGAACCACTTCATACGTAATCGGATCAATCTCTTCATCATATTCGTTGTGAAGGCTTACTGAAGGGGGGACTTGCAAGGGGTCGATCGGGATGTACGCCCGCTGGACGCCGTCCCAAAAATTACGATGCCGCTCCTGCTCCTGCAGTGATTTCATGGCTATTCCTCCTCCGAATTGGAATTGATCCGAATCATGTAGTCGCCATGATCCGTTTTGGTCACGGTTTGATTTTCGTACACCACGATAGAAGTCCCTTGCAAATCAATGACGGCCGGTCCTGCCACCACATTCCCGCTTGTCAGTAAACTCCCATTGTAAATATCGGCATCCACAGGCGGACGATGACGGCTAAAGTATACTTTCCGGCTGGGCTTCCTGGCTTGATCGCTTGGAGATTTGCTGCTATGTAAATCCGCTTTTCTGTCAAACTTACGTACTTCTACCATCGGTTCGCAGCGAACAGAAACAATTTCAATCCTTGCTTCGGGCAGAAGTGCGGCCGAGCCGTACCGCTCCTCATACTGACGCGAAAATTCAGTAAGTAGATCCGTCAGCACGGCTTCATCCAATTTTCCTGTCGGAACCTTGATTTCCAACTCATGCCGCTGCCATTGATAGCGTATTTTCGCATAGCGTGAAAAGTGGACGGGTATATCTTCGCCGACTTCCGTTGCGACAATCTCCGCTCCTTTCTTTTCCAGTTCGAGGAATGGCTTTTCGAGACTTTCCGGAGAAAAGGGCGAAAGAAGCCCAACTTCTCCTTCAAGTTCATAGCGGATATCGCTTGTGGATATACCAAACGCCGACCAAACAGAGGAAGTTTCACCAGGAACAATAATCATTTGGATTCCCAAATCACGCGCATAAGCCGCAGCATGGATAGGGCCGGCTCCCCCGTATGCGACGACTGCAAAATCCCGTGGGTCAAAGCCTCTTCCGATAACCTCGTTTTCAATCAGATTCGCCATTTTCGCATTGACAATCTCCACCGTCCCCAATGCGGCCTCAATGGTGGAAATGCCAAGCTGCTCGGCAATGTTACCCATGGCTTTTTCCGCCAACTCCACGCTTGGTTTAAGTCCGCGACCCTTTCCGAATCCAAACACCGCTTCCGGATCAATATACCCTAACAGAAGGTCCGCATCGGTTACAGTAGGTTCTGTGCCGCCCATTCTGTAGCACGCGGGACCGGGATTTGCTTTTGCGCTTTTCGGCCCTACCCGCATGGCCTTGCTGTAGGGATCAATCCACGCGATGCTTCCGCCGCCGGCACCAATAGAAATGATTTCAACATTGGGCACGTTATATTGATACTTCTCTAAAACGGTTTTTTCGGCGGAAAGCGGCTGTCCGTCCCGAATAATCCCGATATCAAAACTGGTGCCGCCCATATCGGTGCCGATCAGATTATGAATATCTAATTCCTTCATGATCTTCACGCAGCCCATGATACCGCCGACAGGACCCGAACCGATCGTTTGAACAGGCAGCTGCTTGCTTCGTTCGAGCGGGATCATTCCCCCGTGACACTGCATGATCAGCAAAGGAGCTTTAACGCCTTTCGTTTGAAGACTGCCGCTGATTTCCTCCAAATACCTGGAAGTAACCGGCCCGACATAAGCATTGATGACCGCCGCCACCGTCCGTTCGTATTCTCCTAACGTTTTTGTCACCTCATGTCCACAAGTAACGAAGACGGAATCGTCCATTTCGTGAATTATTTCTTTGGCCCGCTGTTCATGTTCCGGATTTTTAAACGACCAAAGGAATGAAATCGCGACGGCATCCACGTTTTGCTCCAATAACTTACGGGCGGCTTCCCTTACATGACTTTCATTTAGCGGTACAATCACTTCGCCCTGCGAATCGATTCGCTCGGTCACCCCAATGATGAGCTCCTTGGGTACCAGAGGTTTTGGCTTGACCGTCTCGGTCACCTTCAGTATATTTTCCGACGGCTCTCCCGTTACACGTCCCAATCCGCGCATCATGTTGATGGTATCCTCAAAACCATAGGTTGTCAGCAATCCTACGCGCGATCCATTATTCTCCACTACCGTATTGGTTGCCACGGTAGAGCCGTGTGAAATCATGCTTATATTTCGATAAAGTTCCGCCGGGCTTAAACCGAGCTTCTCGCCTGCGGATTCAATGCTGTTAAAAAAACCGGAGTTGAATTTATCATGGTAGGTGGTCAGGGCTTTTCCTTCAACAACCGTCCCATCACTTGCAACAAGCACGGAATCCGTAAATGTTCCGCCAATGTCGACAGAACAGATCAAGTCAAGCTTCGAGCTCTCCATACATACCTTCATCCTTTCAAGTGTTGTTATTTTGTAATAACATACTGACCAGATGGTATTTTTATTCGCCAAAGAATGGCCATCAAAAAAACCGACTAGACGGTATTTTAATGGCATACATATTTTAGCCCGCTGCTGTCGTATTGGGTATAAGGGCCGAAAGATTGGGCTTGTTCTCGAGAGAAAGCAGCTCATGGATTAACTGCTCCAATTGTTCCGATGAAATCTGCATCTCTTTTCTAAGATCGCGAATGATTTCAATATCTCTTTCGGTCTCCAAATTATAATAGTCCTGTGTAATATTCATTTCTCTGACCAATTTTTGGCCGTTTTTGAGTTCTACAGAGATTTTGTTGCATAGAGGATTCATGTTTTTTTCAGGGATTATGGTCGTTTTGCCGATTAACTGATTTAACGTTTCATGCTCGAATCTTTTGAGGTTTGCTAGCGTCATTTCACCATCCATCAAAGAGGACGAGACGCAAAAAGGGGCACTCATCAACGTCTGACTGATATTTTGAAAAGGACCTTTGGAACTCATTCCCGGATAATTGGCTTCATAATCGTTCATTTCGATTACGATGCTTTGAATCTGTTCCACCTGGATATCAAATTCCTTTTTCATCTCAAGAGCGTTGATCACAGGAGATTGATTGAAGGCACAAACCGGATACAACTTGAAGGTCACATTTAAGATTTCATACACCTTGCCTAAATGCTGTACACACTTTAACGGATCTTTATGATTTCCGGCAAAAGCATGTAAAAAACCCGCATTTCCTTCGAAAGCCAATGTGGTAGCAACAGCACCGCGTTGAGCTAATAAAGCGCATAATATTCCGTTTTTGGCCGCCAGCCCGTTCTCAAACCTCCATTCCATAGTTCCGGCCGCAAACGCTTCCAAAGTTCCGAAAGCAAAGCTTGCTGCAAAGCCTAAAGCATGGGCGGTCTGTTCTTCCGTTAAATGAAGAAGCTTGGCCGCTGCGGCGGACGCTCCCAAAATGCCATAAACCGAGCTCGCCCTGAATCCTCGCGGCGTGGACTGGGAAGTGTAGTGCCTGCTAAGGGCACCTCCAACTTCATAGCCCGCTATGAGCGCTGTCAGGATTTCTTTTCCGCTGGCCCCCCTTGATTCTCCCAACGCCAATACAACCGGAATGACGATTGTACCCAAGTGTGCCGTATTATGCGTGTCCTCCTGAACGCGGCTGTGAAGCATGACAGCGTTTGCAAAAGCGGCTTCCATAACCGTACATTTGGAGCCGTTGTACAATAAAGTCGCTTCATGTGCTCCTCTGCCGTTCACGCCGGCGATTTCCGCAGCAATTCGCGGGAAATCCGTGTCGTAACCAGCGAGACCAACACCGATTCCGTGGATAAGGCAGGTTTTGGCTTTTTGCACAACTTCAACCGGAATTTCCTCAAAACGCAGACGATGGACGAACGAAGCCAGTGTTTCACTAACGGTTTGAGACATTTCTCCTCTCCTTTCAAAATGAAAAATCAATCGTTAGTTGTTGGAATAGTCTGTATGTTCTGAATTATATCACCGCTTCATTTCCACAGTCAACGTTAATTCGTTTGGGGAGCTGAAAAAGTTTTTCGGTATAAAAAAGTACGATCAACTTCCACTTGCCGCCTGTGACTGCAAGCGTTAATTCCTTCTTGCCACTCATCTCCCTTATATTAATTCGGTCTTTTACCTCACTCGCCATGATTATCAGCCTCCTTTCAATAGTATGCTATAAGTCACTACATAACATTAAAGTGCGTACTTCCTTTCTAAAAACTTTGGGTTTAATATAACTCCTGTGGCCGACGGACACATATACAACCTAAGACAGAAAAAGGAGTGAACACTTAGTATGAATCGATTTACAATTCCACGTGATATATATTATGGGCATGGCGCTTTGGAAATCCTCAAAACATTAGAGGGAAAAAGAGCCGTGCTTGTCATCGGAGGAGGTTCAGTCAAAGCGAGTGGCAAACTCGCCCAAATTGAAAGCATGCTTGCGGAAGCCGGCATAGAAACACGGGTCATCGAAGGGATAATCTCGGAACCGACCGTCGCGATGGTCATGGAAGGGGTCAAAGCCCTCAACGAGTTCCAGCCGGACTGGGTGATCGGCATTGGCGGAGGCTCACCGATGGATGCTGCGAAAGCCATGTGGGTATTCTATGAACATCCGCAGCTTACCTTCGAAGAGGCAAGCCGTCCGTTTACCATGCCTAAATTGCGGACCAAAGCCAAATTCATCGGTATTCCGACGACAAGCGGCAGCGCCTCGGAAATTTCAAATCTGTCGGTCGTCATTGACGAGAAAACGGGTATCAAATACCCCCTCGCCGATTTCGAGCTGACACCGGATCTGGCGATCATCGATCCTTCGATGGTAGAATCTATGCCTAAACAAATAACGGCCTATACCGGCATGGACGCGCTGACTCACGGGATTGAATCATATGTAGCCAAGCCCCGCACTCTACTAACCGATGCGCTGGCGATTGAATCGGTCGAGTTGGTGAAACAGCATCTTCTTCACTCGTACGAAGGCAATCCGCAATCGCGCGAAGCGATGCATATCGCCCAAGGTATGGCCGGTATGGCTTTCGCCAACGCAGTGCTGGGTAATGTTCACAGCCTTTCCCACAAAAGCGGCCCGACCTTCGATATTCCGCACGGCTGTGCCAATGCGATTTATTTGCCTTACGTCATCCAGTTTAACCGTACGGTTGTCGCCGACCGCTATGCGGCCATTGCCAAACGGATCGGTCTTAACGGCCAATCGACGGATGAGCTGGTAGATGCGCTGGTAGCTTGGGTCCGTGAGTTGAACCGTAATATGGGTATCCCCAGCACGCTGAAAGAGTACGGTGTGTCCGAAGAACTCTTCAACGCGCATATGGACAGCATGGCGGCAAACGCCGTGAAAGATCCATGCACAGGTACGAACCCGCGTGAAACGTCGGTAGAAGAAATGAAAAAACTGTACATCGCCGCGTTTAAAGGCGAAGACGTAACGTTCTAATTTCTTCATAGGCTACACCAAAAAGGCAATCCAAAAACTTCGGTTGATCTAAGGGGCTGCCTTCCGATTGGAAGGACAGCTCCTTTAATCTATATTCCGTTACAGCGTAGAGGCTTTAACTTTAGCGATGCCGTTATAGCTGCTGCCAAGCTTCATCGATCGTTACCTCCGCTATCGTTTTTTCTCCTCGTATCGTAAACCAATTCCCCAGCTATGCTGAACAAGTCTGCTTTAAGCTCGATCAATTCGACCCGCACATCACCCGGCGTGACGGATAAGGCCTCGCAGCAAGCCTTCGTGATTCCGGCAACCAGCTTTCTTTTCGTTTCCAAATCCCGGCCTTCCACCAATTTCAGTTCAATATAGGGCATGTGAAATCTCCTCCGATCCCTAATGTACAACTACGCCGCCTGCTTCCACTTGCACCTTTCCCAGGAGGCCCCAAGCTTTCCGGTATCAATTTAAGTCGCCGGTTCGATTGCTTTCATTTTTTGCGCTGCCTCGATGACGGATTCGATGATGTTTTGGTACCCGGTGCAGCGGCATATATTGCCGGATAACGCTTCACGGATCTCGTGTTCCGACGGGTCAGGATTCTCGGCAAGATAGGCGGAGACAGTGATTATAAATCCGGGTGTACAGAACCCGCACTGCAATCCGTGCTTCTCCCGGAAGGCCTCTTGAATGGGATGAAGCTGTTCAGGCGAGCCCAACCCTTCGATCGTAGTCACCGACCGGCCGTTTGCCTGTACGGCCAAAGTCAGGCAGGACCGGACGGCGTCGCCATCCAGCAATATCGTGCAAGCGCCGCAAACCCCTTGTTCACATCCTACATGGGTGCCTGTCAGCCCCAATTCCCGGCGAATAAAATCGGTCAGCAGCGTGCGGACATTTACTTCCCGCTCGTACTTTACTCCATTAACCGTCACGGATATTTTTTGTGTGCCCACCGCCTCAGCCATTTACTTTACTCCCTTCCATTGTTCGTAAGCCATCTTTAATGCTCTGCCGCTTAAAACGGCCGCCGCTTCCTTCCTGTATTCAGCACTGGCAATCTCCGATACTCTCCGGCCCTTGATATCGGAAAATTGCTTGACAAATGCCGCCTGTTTATCCGCTTCCTCATCCGGATTGACTTCCGCTTGAATGTCTTTTTGGAGCTGCTCAACCCATTCATGACCGAACGTTAAGCCGCGCCATTTCTCTACCGCCCGGACACGGTAAGGCACGCCTTCGCCGCTCACATTCCCCAGAGCTACCCGCACATCGATAATGGTGCCCTTATCATCCAGGTCAAGCGTGGCAGCTGCAGACACGATAGGGACATGGCCGTGACGCCGGGTCACTTCCAGGAAGGCATAGCCGGTCGTTTTTGAAAGCAGCGGAAACCGGATTTCGGTCAACATTTCATTCGGATTGAGTACGGTGGTGAAATGGCTTTGAAAAAAGCCTGCTGCCGGGACGGTTCGCTCGCCTTGCGGTCCTGCAATGACCATCTCGGCGTCAAGCAAACGGGCAACGACTCCAAATTCAGCCCCCGGCGCATTTTGAACCAGACTTCCGCCGATCGTCCCGCGATTGCGAATCTGAAAATGCGCTATATGCTCAGCCGCTTTCCGTAAAATAGGGCAATGAGACTCTACCAGGTCCGAACGTTCAATCGTACGATGGCGGGTCAACGCTCCAATGGCCAAACTGTCCGAGGTTAGCCGAACATAGTCCAAATCGGTAATGCCATTGATATCTACAATATAGGAGGGTCTGGTTTGACGCATATTCATTTCTTGAAGAAGGCTTTGACCTCCGGCAATAATGCGGGAATCTGCTCCGTATTTTTGTAAGGCATGAATGGCTTCACTTACACTGTGGGCAACCACATATTCAAATGGAGCGGGTTTCATCCTGATTCACCTGTCCTTCCCGGATAAATAATCCAGAAATTGGCTAGCTGGCTTTGCCGATTCTTCCTCATGCTTGCTTTTCTCCAAAAGGGAGTCCCTCCGAATACTTCCTAAGCTCCTCATAGTCATGGGAAGGAAGAACAAAATCGGCATCCCTCTTGATCTTCTTCATCGCGCGGTACGCGGCCTCCAAATCGTAAAACAGGCCCGGCGGGATCCCCTTGTTGACATTTAGCTCCACTTTTCGGGCGATATCACCCAAAATCACGGCGTTACCCGCAGAAGTCCGGACGTAGACGGCTTGACTTCCCGGGGTGTGCGTATTCGAGAATAAAACGCATCTGACGCCTGGAGCAATTTCTTCATCCCCATCAATCAAGTGTACTCTGGACCATAACGGATCAATTAATTCCGCAATGTCTTTACGATCATAGAAAAGAGCGCCGCCGCCGAAATCGAGCTCGCGGGAAACCATGGGAACTGCCGCCGCCTGCAATTCCGTCCGCTGAATAATGATTTTGGCGCGAGGCAGCAGCCCGCATCCCCCCGCGTGATCGTAGTGGAGGTGCGTGAAAATGACCGTTGGGATATCCTCCAAACTGTAGCCGTACTTGGACAGCTGCGCCTTCAGCGTCCATTCAGGCTTGGATCGATGCGGACCCAGACCTTGCAGCTGCACACAACGTTCCGCGTCACGAAAACCGGTATCGACGAGAATGGGTTCGCCTCCGTGCTGAGGTACCAGCAGCCATGCCGTAATTGGGACGCTTACAAGCGACTTTTCACGGGACAGCGACCAGAACGCGTCCAGAACTTGCGGCACATCGGCTTCTCCGAGAAGCAAAGGGTAGATTTTCCAGTCAGGATTTGGCATAAGCGTTTCTCTCACCTCGTTTAATCCATTGCAATACCTTCTCCGGCGAAAGCGGCAGGTTTTTCACCCTTACACCGAATGGCTCCAAGGCATCCTCCACCGCATTGGCGACGGCGGCAGGCGACGGGATGGCCCCGCCTTCCCCCATTCCCTTGGTACCTAGCGGAGTAAAAGGAGAAGGACATTGAATATGATGGGATTCGATAACCGGTACTTCCATCGCGGTTGGACACAAATAGGTTTGGAAATCAAGATTGACTAATGAACCGCTTGAATCATACGCCAAATCCTCCATTAGGGCGCCGCCGATTCCGTGAGCAATACCGCCGGCAATTTGTCCGTTGATGATCATGGGATTAATAATGGTTCCGCAGTCATGGGAAACTACAAATTTTTCGATTTTAATTTGCCCCGTCTGAACATCCACCTCTACTACGGCAATGAACACTCCTGTCGGATGGGTCGTATACAGATTGACCCGGCCGTTCTCGTCCGGTTCCCATGTGACCGACGGACTGGTCCATGTGTAGGTGCATTCCAAATTCACATCCAATCCCTCGGGAATCGTGCCGTATGGCCCAGGCCAAAGATGAATTTTATTTCCAAGGTCCTTGAGACGGATGGATTCCTCTTGAGCGCTGCTTCCTCTTTTTCTTATGAAACCGTTATCCACTTCAAGCTCGCTCGGATCTATCCGGAGAAGATGTCCGGCAATTTTGATTAATTTATCCCGCAGCAATTTAGCCGCTTCATGTACAGCCGATACGGTGAACGTTGCTCCGCGGGATGAGAAAGGTCCCAATCCATAAGGAGTTACATCGGTGTCTCCGTACAAGAACGTAATATTATCAATGTCTACTTTCATAATGTCGGATACGATTTGTGGCAATGTAGTTTCAACGCCCTGCCCTATATTTTGATGACTCGTCAGGATTTGAAAACCTCCCTCCGGGGTCATGCGGACCGTAGCCGCCTGGAAACCGTTAAAGATCCCGTTAAATACCGCAGCCCCTGAAGGCTCAAGCATGGCTGAAATACCGATTCCTATATATTTGCCCTGCTTGCGCAATTCTTTTTGCCGCTCTTTCAAACGATCGTAACCGGCCTTCTCCAGAGCAAGACGCATTAATTGATCAAAATCACCGCTGTCATATATCGGGCCGGCAATATTCCGGTACGGGTATTCATCCTTCGTAATAAAATTGCGGTTGCGTAATTCTATTGGAGAAATCTTTAGACACTGGGCCACCATATCCATCATGCGTTCCACAGGGTAGCTCGCGATATCCTTACCGTAGCCGCGATGGGCGCCATAAGGCCCTTTGTTGGAGACAACCCCAAGCACTTCAACATCATAAACAGGAATTTTATAGGCTCCGGGAAAATACGATCCGGCTACCAGCAGGGCCGGTGTACCCGGGCCGTGGCAAGTTCCGTCCATACCTATGTTTGCAAGCAATTTGGCTTGAAGACCCGTGATCCGATAATCCTGGTCAAGACCGATCTTTATTGTGCAGGAATAGTCGCGCGATTGCATGCCGGACAACATATTTTCCACCCGGTCTTCGGTCCATTTCACCGGCTTGCCCAACTTGCGCGCCATAATACAAACGATGATTTCGGCATCGGCCTGTAATTTGGTCCCATATCCCGCCCCCACATCAGGTGCAATGACTCGAATATGGTGTTCAGGCATCTTTAACGTTTGGGCGATCAGTGTACGTACCTGATGCGGAGCTTGCGTCGAACAGGTGACGGTTAATTTCCGGGAACCCGGGTTATAATCCGCTATACAAACGCGTGATTCAATCGGGGTCCCGGTATAGCGACTGTGGGTGATGGTCTCTTCAAATACGTATGCCGAGTTCTTAAAGGCTTCCTCAATGTCGCCGATGGTACTTTTCCAATCTTGTTGGATATTATCGCCCCACTCCTCATAAAGAAGGGCAGCAGGTTTCAAGGCGTCTTCGATCGTCACAACCGCGGGAAGAGGCTCGTAGTCCACTTGGATCAAATCAACCGCATCTTCCGCAATATACCGGTCAACCGCCGCAACTACAGCAACGGCCTCACCGACAAAGCGGACCTTCCGGTGCGCAATCGGATATACCTCCGGAACTTTATTGAATATATCAATCGTCGTTGCCAATCTCCCTGTATATTTCAGCGACTCCTCACCCGTCAGAACGGCAACCACACCCGGTAATTTTTGCGCTTGGCTTGTATCGATGTTTCGAATATAAGCATGAGCATGAGGGCTTCTCAAGATCGCCAGGTGAAGCATCCCTTTCAATTCAATGTCATCCGTGAAACGGCCATAACCGGTTAACAATCTCGGGTCCTCTTTCCGCTTATAACTGACTCCCAATCCGGTTTTCGTTTCTGTCATGACAACATCGCCTCCTCAGAACTTGCATTGAAATTCCTGATCCTGATGACCCGCCGGCAAATATGAAACAAGATGCAGTCCGATGTAAACGGTTGCATTCTGTAATAAAAGACAGTTCCGTTAGTCTTTCAGGATGATTTCCGGGGAATCCATCATGCAGTCTAACGGATGAAGTTACGTTACGCTGCATTTAGAGTATGGAACCGATCCTTGGAACAAACCCCAGTCTCCGGGAAATGCGCAATCCGGCTTCCATTAGTTCGCGGGTTAATTCGTTCTTATTTTCCACCATGCGGAAAGAAGGACCGCCCAGACTAATCGTTCCTACCGATCGTCCGGTGTAATTGTAGATGGGAACCGCATAACAGGTTAGGCCCGCTTCGATTTCTTCACGGTCCATTGCATAGCCGGCTTTGCGTATGTTTCTTAGCTCCTCATGCAGCTGTTCAAGATCCACAATGGTATTTGGCGTATATCGGGCCATCCCTTTTTCTTGAATAATCCGGTCCACTTCTTCTCTTGAATAAGTGGACAGTATGGCTTTTCCTACGGCGGTGCAGTGAACAGGTCTCCTCATGCCTAACTCAGCCCTTATACTAATTGATCTTGAACCCTCAATTTTATAAAGGTAGACGGTTTCACCGCTATGATAGGCCGCAAAAAAAGAAGTTTCCCCGGTAATCTCCGACAATTCACGCAAATGACGGGAGGCGACTTCTACGATTTGCATTTTATGCAGTCCGAATACTCCGATCTCCAGCGTCTTCAAACCAATCGAATATTTGTCCGTACTCGGATCGAATTGAACGTAATTCCGGCTTTTTAAAGTTTCCAAAAGCCTATAGATCGTAGTCTTGGGTAAATCGACCTCCTTCACTAATTCCGCAAGAGCTACTCCTTCGCCCTTCTCGGATACCAATTCCAAGAGGATTAAGGCGCGCTCCACGGTAGAGTTGACCTGTTGATGCTCAGTCCCTTCCAAAATGACGATTCACTCCTTTCTTCATGAGGATTGCTGCCAGCTGCCGGGTATGAATGCCGATTTTTCACTTGGGTGTAAATGGAACGTTATTCCATTCACAGCCTATTATACGCAAGCGGAATATGAATATATGCCACAAATTACTTAGACAAAAAAAGACTTGCCTGGCATGAATGCATACAATATGCAACTCAAATGCACAGGTCAAGTCTGTGTTCTTGTCCATTACGATGATATTCCAACATGAGCGAGATCGCCTATTGCGTTACTTGCCGCTGCCCGGTAAAAAACTCAGATTCAGCCAATTTTCCTGAACGGTATCGAAGTTTTTGTCCAGCTCATTCAGATCTTTTAAAATTTCGAAAGCATTTAGCGTCCCTTCTACATTGACATTGCCGTCCACGATCCAGGTGGGGATTATCTTTTGATAATAATCGCGAACCAAATCTTCTTCATAGCCCAGCTTTTCAGACGCGTACGCAATCAACTCTTCAACGTGCTCCTTCGCATATTCAATCGCTTCTTTGTGACCCGCCAATACCGCTCGAACCGCATCGGGATTGGTTTTGATTAATTCGTCGCTGGCAAACACAAAGCTGTGCTGATAGTTTTTGTAAACCTCGATGTCGGCGGCCTTCACGATGGTTTTTCCGATGCCGTCCTTTTCA
Source organism: Paenibacillus sp. Pae15 (assembly GCF_024519685.1). NCBI lineage: Bacteria > Bacillati > Bacillota > Bacilli > Caryophanales > Paenibacillaceae > Paenibacillus > Paenibacillus sp. Pae15. The sequence goes on from NZ_JALJRM010000014.1 coordinate 120,303, forward strand.
ATTCTGGAGACGGCCGGCTCCGTCGCCACAACCGCGTCAACGACACCTTGCTCCAACAAAAGATATGCGTCGACTCCGCCTGCAGGCCGTAAATCGGTTTCCGTTTCCGGGACTCCGTACTCTTTTAAAATATTTTTTGCAGCTTGGTGGTTTCCGCCGCCCAGCGCCCCTGTTCCCAACACTTTGCCTTTCACATCTTCAACCTTTTCCACCTTCTTTCCGCCGACCAACACAAACGGATTTTCCCTGATCGCGGGAGATGCCACCACCTTAATCGGGACACCGCGGGAAATGCCGGTCAAGATCGGGGTTCCGAAGTTTCCCATATCGATATCCCCGCCGGCGACTCCGGCCAAGGCTTCCGGTCCTCCCGCGTCAAAGTGGATCACATCCAGGTCGATACCATGCTTTTCGTATATTCCGTTCTCCTTGGCAAAATCAGTATGAATATCTGTTAAATCCGGTTTTAACTGCACATATACGATTTTGGTAAGCTTCTTTGTTTCCGCAGCGTTTTGCTCCGCTCCACTGGAAGGATTGCCGGACTCTTTCGCTGTCCCCCCGTTTACGTTCGATGGACTGCTGCCGCATGCGGATAACGCCATGATCAAGACAAATACCGAGCCAATCCAAGCGAACCATTTTCTCGCCTTCATTTTTTTGTACGCCCCCTTTGCTTAGTCATTGCCGCGCCAAGCGTCAAACCGTTGACTCAAATAAAACCAAAAGCGATCCATCGCAATCCCGAAAGCCGCAATGATGAACACACCCAAAAATACGATGTCGGTTTGGAACGTAGCGCCGGCATACATAATCATATAACCGAGACCTGCTTTCGATCCGAATATTTCGGCGCCGATTACGCCAATCAAAGCCCTGCCTGTCGCAAGCTGCAAAGCCGTCATCAGGAAAGGCACGGACATCGGCAGCGCAATCGTCCAGAAAATTTGTCGCTGTGACGCACTATACGATTTCGCCACTTTAGTCAAATCCCCGTCAATGCTTCTCATCCCCATAACCATGTTGACAATGATCGGAAATATGGCGCTAAGGAAGACCAGAACGATCTTGGAACTTGATCCCAATCCGAACCAGATGATAAACAAGGGCATCAGTGCGATTCTTGGCGTCGTGTACATGGCAGCAACCACCGGACCGAACGCCTGGTTTAGCCGTTTATACCAACCCAGCAAAATCCCGATCGGTACGCCGACAAGGACAGCCAATCCATAACCGATAATAAAGATCTGACCGCTGGCAATCGTATGTTTCCATAATTCGCCGCTCGCTGCCATCTCCAGGCCTTTGTTCAAAACCCGGGTCGGCGAGCTCGAAAATTGAGGCTTGACCCATCCCGAAATGCTAAAAATCTCCCATATTATCAGCAGGAGCAGGATCACCCCGCCGCCTAACGAAAGACTGATTCCCGTCTGCTTTAGTTTTCTGAGCACCATTTTGTATTTATGGATCCGATGCTTTCGTTCCGTTAGAGAAATCGCGGATTTCGTCAAAATGTCTCCTTCAGATTTCATAGTCCTGGTTCACCCTTTTTCCCGCCGACTTATTGATGGCGCTCCATACCCGCTGGGTCAATTGATCAAAATACGGATTTTGTTTGACTTCCGGCGTTCGCGGTCTTGGCAGATCAATGCGAATCTCCTTTACGATTACAGCCGGCCGGGGCGAAAATACGATGACCCGATCTGACAACAGTACGGCTTCGTCGATTTGGTGCGTGACCATGAGTACGGTTTTTTTCGTCAGCTCCCATAATAACAGCAATTCATTTTGCAGACCTTCGCGGGTGATGGCGTCAAGCGCCGAGAAGGGCTCATCCATCAGCAGCACCTGCGGCTCGCATGCCAGCGCTCTTGCCAGATTCACTCTTTGCTGCATGCCTCCTGAAAGTGCAGAAGGATAAAAGTTTTCATAGTCCTCGAGCTTGGCCATTTTGATGTACTTTCTGGCTCTTTCTACGGCTTCCCGTTTCGGTATGCCCATGATTTCGAGTCCGTACGTAATATTTTTAAGCGTCGTACGCCAGGGCAGCAGAGACGCTTTCTGGAAGACAACCGCACGATCGGGGCCGGGACGTTGAACCGGTTTGCCGTCTATCCGGATCGTTCCGCCAGACGCCTTGAGCAATCCCGCAACGGCATTAAGAAACGACGATTTCCCGCAGCCGCTTAAGCCGACGATCGTCACGAACTCTCCGGGCTTGATGTCCAGGGATACGTTATGAACCGCTTCCGTGGTTTCACCGGATTTATGGTTTTCATAGGAAATCATTAGATTTTCAACGGACAGCTTTGGCTGTGGTTGTTCCTGATTGGAAGAAATCCCCTCTGCAACCGCTTGCCCGACGGCTAATGACATGGTACGTTTCCCTCCTTCTTTACAAATGTAAAAAAAGAAAGAGGCTCAATCTTGTGTTTGATCCAGCCTCCAGTGATCCAGTTAGCTATATTCTGTTATTTTGAAGCGTGAATCTTGTCATGTTTAAACACTTGCTTGCGGTATTCGCCAATAATGTCTTCCGGCAAGTCCGTTACCCGGATTCCCGTCAGCTGCTCGGCATCGGGCGCAACGTACAAGGCGTCAACAGGGCAATACGCTTCACACATAAAACATGTCTGACAGTCGTCTACACGCGCTATTGCGGGAACGCCGTCTGTGTTGCGATCGAATACATTCGTTGGACATACCGATACGCATATATTGCAGGAAATACAAGTTTCTTCGTTTAACACCTCAATCAAACCGCAGCAGCCTCCTTCTTCCCGGTTTTCAGGTATTCCCGGGACACTTCGATCTGATCGGTTCCCGAAGTAATCAAACGGTGAAGAGGAGTCGTTTCATCCAATTCGGGGTAATCCAGACGTTTATGCATACCGCGTGTTTCTTTGCGATCCAACGCTGTCGTATACATCCATCTGCCCGTTGCGGCCATCGCTTCCGCTTCTCTTGCCCGAACCCGATCGAGATTGTTTTGGACTCCTCCGATTCCGCGCTTGATTTCCGACCAAATGTGGTCGAGCCGACGCAAAGATTCGGTAAGCGTCTCTTCGGTCCGGAACAGGTTTTTGTCATACGGCAAAATTTCGTCTTGGACGGCCTTGACAATTTCACGGCTGTTTGCAACATCGGTTGAAGCGGAATATCCTTTCAAAGCTGCGCCGGATGCGCCGGTCAGATTCCGTTTGGTTTTGTTGGGGCCAAGCCGCTTCGCATACAACGCCGCACCTTCCCCGGCCCAATACCCGGAAGAAATGGCCCAGGCGGCGTTATAGCTGCCTCCTCCCGTAAATCCTCCGCACAGCAACTCACGCGTAGCGGCGTCTCCGGCAGCATAAAGTCCCGGCACTTTCGTTCCACAGGATTCGTCCGTCAGATGGATGCCTCCCGTGCCCCGCACCGTCCCTTCCAGGCGCAATGTGACCGGAAACAAATCGCGGAACGGATCGATGCCCTTGCGGCGGAACGGGAGGAAGAAATTGGGCTGCGCTTTCGGCATCCATTCCTTCATGTATTCCTCCACCTGATCCAAACGCGCATAAACCGGTTGATTGAGCAGGGTTTTCGCGATCAGGGAGCGTCCTTTTTGGGAGCCTGCGCCTTCAATCACTGTGCCGTCTTCATAGTAGAATGTCGCATAATTGAAAAACCGGCCTTTCGTAACGCTGCTGAACGCGGGAGATAATGAATAGTGATTGGAGAATTCCATCCCGGATAAATCGGCTCCGCTCTCGGCGGCCAATAAGTAACTGTCGCCGGTCAGCACGTTGCACCCGAGAGCCTTGCTCAAGAAGGCGCAGCCGCCGGCGGCAATCACAACGGCTCCCGCGCGAATGGTCCAATCCCGATCTTTCTGGGTCTGTGTGCCTCTGGCGCCTCCGACGCCATGCTCGTCTACGATCAATTCCAATGCGGGACTATGATCGAGGATACGAACGCCGGCACGTTTGACCAGCTTTCGCATCAGCCGCATGTATTCAGGGCCCTGCAATTGGCTTCGATAAGCATATCCTTCATATACGGCGGGGAACGGATACCCTAGGTCCGCTAAACGATTCACATTCTCATATGTACGATGCATGATGCGATGCGACCACTCATCATCGGATAAATATCCTCCTAATGCTTCTCTCGCCGTTCTCGCCTGCTCGCGAAGCTTGGGTTCGGGATTGACATATAATACGCTTGTTCCCGAAGGAGCCGTTGCGCCGCTTGTGCCGCAATACCCCTTATCGACCAGCACCACATCCGCTCCTCTTTCCGCGGCTGTCAGCGCCGCCCACGTTCCGGCGGGACCGCCGCCGATGACCAGTACATCCGTATCCAGCTTCAGTTCTTCTCTGTTACCCATCTTTCATACCTCCTGTGATTTGAAAGTATTTCGCAGGTCCGAGCGTTTTGTCGACAGATCTTTTTCAACAGGTCATTAACTCCCGGGGTTATGCAAGCGATTCCGGTTCTCCCCTTTCAACCATCATGAAGTTGGGGCTTTAACGGTAACAGCCAGCTGCAAAAAACGATGGGTTTCTTCAACCGTTTGGTCCAGTTGTGATGTAGACCCTTGGTAAGGATCCGCGACTCCAAAGGTATGATCTCCGCCGGCGATATCGATAAATTTCTGATGGGGGGCCGCAGCTTTCAGTTCTTTATTTCGCTGGAGCAATCTCTCATTGTCCGCATCGCCCTGTACCACAAGAGCCGGAATACGCAATTCTTTAAAATGCTTCACAATGTCGAAACGTTCAGTATTCAACGATACATCCTCATTCACAGCTTTCTCAATCAAGGTTTGGGAAGAGCCGTTTGCACCATTGGACCGAACAGGTCCGGAACCGCCGTTCCAAACAATGACTGCGCGAACATCCGGTTGCTCGGAGGCGAGTATAATGCTGCTTCCTCCCGAGCGGCTGTGTCCCAACAAGCTCACACGGCTGCGATCCGCTTCGCCTGCCAATGGCAGCTTTGCTTCAAGCACATTCGACAGAACCGCATTTAAATCATGAAGTTCTTGAGTGATAGTGCTGGCCTCGGCCAGTTTCTCCTCCTCAACTTGAAGATGACGGGCTGCAATCCGGGTAAAATCAAAATTCACCGTGTAATAACCCAGTTCCGCAAAACGACTCGCAACATCCGGCCAAAACCCCCAATTCCGATGTCCCCGAAACCCGTGGCTGACAATCAAGACCGGCTTCCCGGAGCCATCGATCTGCGTGCGTACCTCACCCTTCAAGGGCAGGCCATTGGCTTGTTGGATACTGAAGCTTTCGACTGCAATTTCTTTTCCCATAAAATCATCTCCTCACTCAGAATCGTTTGTCGCTTGCATCCTTCTATGGAGTCATTTGCCCGACTAAACAAAAAGAGGCTTGTTTAACTTCAACGTTCGTTGAATTAAACAAACCTCTAATAGTATAGTCGGTTGTAAACCTGATTAATTAAAGCGAATTACTTTGTTTTCTCACTTTATCATGGGATATTTATGCTGTCAACCCTATGCAATTGGACTGAATAGTAGACATAGAAGTACGCGGTCACCGTTATACCGGATTCCCCAACATAAGCGAAATGGCCTGCCCGAAACCCCTGAGACAAACTCATATCGATTAGCCCATGGCATGCTAAGATGCTAGGTTGTCCGCTTCAATCGATTGTGCGTCCACCGTGTGCGACTTCACGTCGACGGCCTTCGGGATGATCCCCTTGCCGAAAACGTAGTCCGCAATACCCTGCCACCGGTCGCGGATCGTGTCATCGACCGGATCGACCGGGATAACGCCTTCTTTCGCTTGTTGGCGGGCGACTTGCTCGGAAACGTTTTGAATATTCTGGATGAGTTTTGTCGTTTGATCAAGGTTTTTGGCGGATAAATTTACTTCCTCGCGCAGACCCTCGAAGAACTCCCGCACCAAATGCGGATGTTCATTCAGAAATGCGGTTCGCACAACGTAAATCACATCATTTTGCGTATCGATCACTGACGCCGGGATCACGAGCTGGGCACCGTGCTGCTCCTTCGCAAGCGACGTGAATGCTCCCCATGTGGCCCACGCATCCACCTTTCCGGCTCCGAACGCCGGGCCGGCTTCGGTTGGAGGAAGATACACAAACTCAACGTCGTCGGGTTGGAGCCCTGCTTTGTCTATGGCCTTAAAAAGCAAGTATTCACCTGTTCCGCCGCGATTCACGGCTACCTTCTTGCCCTTGAGATCGGACGGACCGCGGATACCCGATTCCGGCCTCGCAACGATACCGGTATTATTGGTGTCACTTTCCTGCAGAGCGAAGATCTTAAAATCTGAGGTACCGCCTACGAGAGAACTGATTCCCGCTGTAATGGATCCAACGGTGATGTCGATTGATCCAGCGGTCAAAGCTTCGATTGCGGGCGCAAACGCGGGGAAGCTTCCCGACCTTTCGAGTTTAGCACCAGCGGCTTCTATCCGTTTCTCAAGAGGGCCTTCCTTTTGCGCCAGGTTCATCGGATCCGCACCGCGCAGGATGCCAACACGGACGGTAACATCACTTTTTTGCGCGGGTTCCGCTTGGTTGCCGCAGGCCGCTAAACCTGCGGCCATGGCTAATGAGAGCAAAATCGCACTAACTTTCCGCATCGGGTCACTTCCTTAGAGAGATAAAATAGCTGTTTACGGAATGCTTTGGTTCCAAGTAAAAACGGTATCGCGCTGGGCTTCCACGTTCCTGGCCAACCCGGTATCATAGGTTACCGGAAGGTGAGGCAGGATGAGTTCCGCAACGCGGTAAGCTTCCTCAAGCAGCGGGATACCTGAAAAGATGAATGTCGAGATGCCGGCATCCCGGTACTCCTGGATTCGCGCAAGGACGGTCTGGGGACTGCCGACGATGGCCGTGCCTGGTCCGGGTCTTACAAGACTGAGACCAGCCCACAAGTCCGGATAGATTTCGAGCTCTCGTGCATCGTCCGGAATGCGGCCGTTATGGAATTTGAGCATGCGCTGCTGGCCCACGGAATCCGTGCCGCGAAGCAGAGCCTGCGTGTGCCTCACCGTGGCTTCGTCCATGGTGCCCAAAAGCCGGTTTGCTTCCTCCCAAGCCTCCTCATCGGTGTCCCGAACGATAAGATAGAGTCGAATCCCGTAGCGGAGAGTGCGGCCATGCTTAGCGGCAAGCGCTGAAAGATCTCTAATCTTCTCTGCGACTTGGGTAGGGGGCTCACCCCAGCTTAAATAGGTGTCTATGTGCTTTGCCGCGGTTTCATGCGCCGCCTGCGACGAACCGCCGAACCAAAGGGGCGGCGTCGGCATCTGCACCGGTTTAAGCTGCAATGCCTGTCCCTCCGCGGTAATATACTTGCCATGAAAGTCCAGCCTCTCGCCTGCAACTGCCTTGCGCCACACGGTAATCCATTCATCGGTGTACGCGTAGCGCTCGTCATGCTCAAGCGTTGAACCGTATGCACGCATCTGTGTTGAGTTGCCGTTAATGATGTTCAATAATACTCGCCCCTGCGAGAGCTCATCGAACGTCTGTGTCATTTTTGCCGCAAGCACCGGAGAAATAAGCGGCGGGGAAACGGCGATCAAAAATCGCATCCGCTCCGTGCTCGTAATAAGCGATGAACCGAGCACCCAGGTGTCGTGCGGCCCCGTTGCGAGCAAAGCGCCGGTGTAGCCCAAATGATCTATGGCGGAAGCGATTTGCCGCAGATATGGCAGGTCAATTTTCCGCGCACCGTTCGGCGTCCACGGATTACGTCCGTCAGGTGCGGTGAGGTACCATAATACTTCCACCCCATCCTTGTGTGCCGTCATGCCGTCGCCCTCCTAAGCGCAGCCGTGGGTGCTAAAACCGCATCTGCAACCGTAATCGGCCGGGAGAGGAGGCCTTGACGGGCAAAGAGATCAGCTACACGCTGCTGCTCGGAGACAAAATCCTGACTGACAGGGTGAAGACCCCATGGCCGCCGCCGGAGCGCGTCCTCCCAAGCATCGATAGAAGGCCAATCGGGCAGGTCGCGGGCAAAAATCTCGGCAGCCTCACGATGATGCTCCCGAACCCATGCATCCGAACGCTGCAATGCACTGACGACCGCGTCGAGGATCTCCGGCCTGTTCGTTGCAAAGTCACGACTGGCGAACCATACGGATCGGTGAGAAATAAAGGGGGCGACAGGGAGAAGCGTGCGAACCGCACCGTCACGCTGAAGTGCTGCAAGCTGCGGATCGTTTCCAATCCATGCCTCGACCTCCCCGGCCACCAGCGCATCATCCCCTCCGCGACTCAGATCGATCCGCTCGATGTCTTTGTAGGCTAAACCATGTTGATCGAGCGCGGTGATGAGAAAACTGGTCTGCCACGAGCCTTCGGCAAGGGCAACACGCCGGCCTTTCAGGTCCGCAATCGAGTTCACAGGCGAGTCGGTACGAACAACAAGCGCTCCGCTTGCGGGGCGCGGTTCCGAGATGGCGACATAAACCAGGTCAATGCCGGAAGCTTGCCCGGTTAACGGCGGAGTAGCACCCGTGCCGCCGAAATCGATCTCTCCCGCCGCCAGTTTTTGAGGGGTTCCCGCCCCGTCTTCATAATCAACCCAGGCGACCGCTGCGCCATGCTCCTGGAGAATGCCCTCTAAAATGCCTGTGCGGCGCAGCACGAACAGTGAATGGTTATTCGGATGCACGCCGATCTTAACGTCGGCGCCAGCAATGTTAGTCATGATTGGACACTCCTTCATAGTAATTTTTTTCTGCGGCGGCCAACGGTCCGGCGTGGACCCACTCCCGGACGTTGAAATCACCAGCAAGGAAACCGTGTTCGAATAGAAATTTACGTTGGGCGTCAAGAGCAGCGAGCAAGTTCTCATGCAGTGCGGGCCGAAGAGATCCGTTCCGATAAGCCGTCTCGACAAATTCAGGAGAAGCGCCCGTCTCGGCGGCAATGACCCGGGTTAGATCACCGCGATGATCGGCGGCCCAGTCGGCAGCGCGAAGCAGAGCTGTAAGAACGCGCTCAACGACACCAGAGTGCTCGATCAGTTCCGCATCGACCGTCACAGCTCGTGGCACACCGTTATTCACCCGCACAAGCGGGTCCGGGTGAAACCCGAGATCTGCGACCTCGCGTACATCCAACGTGCGGGCTGCCTGGAGACCGGTTGCGCCTTTTACAAAGATGGCATCGACCTCGCGGCGACGAAGCGCGTCGATCTCGGTGTCCCAGGAATCACGGCGGCCGGCGGAGGGAGCCTCAAGATCGACAGGTTCGACATCGTCAAGCGTGAGTCCGGCTAGCCACAGTGCGCTGTGGAACCCCCGAAGTGCCTGCGCTGCCCGGAAGTCGATCTCTAAATAACGGTGACGGGGGATACCGATACGGCGTCCTCGCAAATCGGCAGGTCCGGAAATATTGGCGTCAGGGAGCGCAAGAATCGTCTGGTACTCATCGACCCAGACAAGAGCCACCAGCCGTGTGTCACGTCCCGTCGAGCGCGCCCACAGAGCCGGAATGTTGCCCCCTTCGCGGACGAGGAACGGAAGCGAGTGGTCAAAGTGTGCCCCGTGCATGGCAGCATCCTTTTCATCCTGCAGCACACTGGCAAGAATCCCCGCTTTCGCAAGCTCCTTTTGCAGAAATCCGCGGTCAAACGCAACGCTGCTTGCCGTCGGAACCGGACAGCGTGTAATCGATATACGTTCGACTGTCGTTTTTTTACTGGACATGACGTATCCTCCTTGAATTCTACTTGTATACAGATCCCAGTCATTGCACATCAACCGATCGGATCCGAACGAGCACATGCCCTACCTCTTTTTTGTCGGACACCTCCTTTCTTTTGGTCGCTTTCCGCATGATTCAAATCGTCCCCAGTCCGAGAAATACCGAAAGAATACCAATGGATATATACCATCGGGCTTTTAGCCTCCTTATAAACCCCATCTTATATTTGCCGTTCCGAGGCAGTGGTTGCCGCATCCTTTTCGATTTTCATTCCGGCTAAAAAAATTAAACCTCGATGTCAGCAAATGTTTGCTGGCATCGAGGCCTCCATACGAATGGTTAGCAATCCTATATTTCTTATTTATATAGTTGGTATTATGATTATAATTATTGCTTGGAACTTCTGTCAATAAATTAGACAACCTCCCAGTATCAAGCATCCACTACCCCATTACCGGACACGGTTTGTTCGATTCCTTCTGAATAAGCGCACCACAAAATTGTAAACAAATGCAGCGCACTTACCGATATATGAATCAGTAAAAACATTCCTGGTCTCTTTTCAGCAAAGGAGGCCTTCAATTATCCAATTATTCTTTTGACAGCCATGAACATCCTATAGGAGGTAATTCAGTGCATCGTGGTTTCAAAACTAAATTGATGATGATCATGGGCTTTTTCAGTATTGTATTGACACTCAGCGTGTCGTTAGTGAACCAACACCGCTGGAAGGATAATTTAGGGCTTGCTGAACAAGATTAGTTCCATCTACACCCAACGCAAGTCTCTAAACC
>NZ_JALJRM010000015.1:0-124690 GCF_024519685.1 Paenibacillus sp. Pae15
GTTCGTACTTCCCTGCGATCTCATTCACCGTCTGCTCTTCTCTCAGCACTTCCAGGACGACCTTCGTCTTAAACTCTGCAGTATATCGGTTTCGTTTCTCCATGGCTTCAGTATAACTTATTTATCGCCTCCCTGTGTCTCACCCTATGGGTTCATTGGGGCGTTAAGCTAATTCATCTAATTTTTGGAACAATACGATCTTTAAAGAACATTCCTTTTATGGCTTTCAAGACCTATAATTAATTGATTTATCTAGCCTAAGAAGGGAGATGGAGTATGTTAACTCTGAAACTACATGAACTACCTGGTCGTGATGCTTATGAGATTATGTATGGGAAATACAAAGACGAACATTGGTTGGAAAGTTCCATATTTATCACACATGATTTCTTTATGAGTACTGAACTGGAAGATGTGTTGCTCAAAGTAGTTCCTTTTAACCCTTTTGGGCCGACTGAGATCACCATGTCAGACTGGGATACGATAAAGAAAGACGTTTTCTCCTCTTGTTCTGAATTTACAAAACAATTAGTTTCCGAAATTGATAAATGGACCAAGGAATGTTTTAAGCACGAATCGTGTTTTACTATTTGTGGCCCCTGAACTAACGGAGCGTCGGTCTAGGACTTTATTTTCTTATCCATGGCTGTCACTGTTAGATTTCTGGGGTCAGTTTATCCTATCCTGAAAATACCGATCGATGGAAGAACTAAAAAAGGCAATAAGAAAGTAGCCCTCCAGCCTAATAGTATTGGCTAGGGCAACGGAAACTCTGTTTGAACTGACAGTTGCATTAGCAGGCAACCGTGTTGACAGAAACCGATATGCCTAATGACTCGAGTTTCCTTATGTGCTGAGCATTCACCACCAGTGCTTCAATTCCCTCGAGTTCCAACAGATTGTAGCTTGGCTTCCAGTAAGCGCCTGTGCTCTCCATGGCGACGTGATTGCATCCTTTGGCTTTAATCCAATCAACAAGCAAGATCAGGTCATCGGTCATAGCCTCGAACGTTCGAATTTCTTTGCCTTCCGGCGTGATGGTACAGGCCACGATGTTCTTTTTATGAACGTCAAGACCGCACACATGGTTGTAAACGACGTCCATTCCTAGAACTCTCCTTACGGCGTGCAAGTTTGAAGGGCTGGTGCAACAACCGCCAAATGGTTATTCTATCCTGCGTGCTTCCAACTTGGAGCAACAATCTGTGGTGCACCTGGTCGTTGGGGTCTGTCTAAGACTCGGGCTCGAAGCATCATTGACTGCCGACCTCCCTTCGCCAGTCGTAAGTAAATTATATCGCATGTCCAATATTTTCATCATCTGATGGTGCCGCGTTAGCGGCATGGGCGGCTAAAACTTTATTTTCATCAGACCACTGAAGCTGATTTTGATAATACACTTAGTAAATTAATTACCAAAACTAATACTTTCACCTTAAGAGACTATATTTTTGAGTTAAGAGATTTATGGATGGATAGGACAGGCAAGGTCGGTGGATGAGGTAAAAAATATCGTATATCCACATTGTAATTAAAAGTTAAATACAAAAAAATGCTGTCTTTAACCAGCATGTCGATATAATCGTATTCACAATAAAAGCATTTGGTCATAACATAAATCAATCTTATGCAAATAAATGGGAACCATCTGTGAGGGAAGTTGGGCCTTCATATAAAATTCTCTCTCCAATGTGAAGATTTGATGACATCTGATATCCGCGGAATTGCGTAACCGTGAGAAAAACCAAGCCTCAACCCTTGCCGGAAGCCGGGTTAAGCCTTGGTTTTTGTGTATTCAATGGCTCTTGTGGACGGACTCCTCATTTTTTACCAGCTTTTTAATAGCTTATAAATATTATATAATAGTAAATAAATATATTAATCTATTAATAATAGTGATACACTATAATCAGGTTATAATTGATCCAGAAAAGATGTGTCACTAAGCCGCGCCCTGGCTTGTTGTGGCGCCTAAGCAGGAGTGCTTACATCCTTTCTGCAAAACGTAGGGTATAAGGACGGTTAAAATGAGCAACAGACAAATGAAAACAGACGTTATCTTAATTGGTGCCGGAATCATGAGTGCTACTTTAGGGTCACTGCTGAAAGAATTAGTACCGGATTGGGACATTACAGTGTTTGAAAGGCGTGCAAACGCAGGAGAGGAAAGCTCCAACGAATGGAATAATGCAGGAACGGGGCATGCCGCACTGTGCGAGCTTAACTACACCGTCGAAAAACCGGACGGATCCATAGACATTAGCAAAGCGATAAAGGTTAACGAAGAGTTTCAGGTTTCAAAGCAGTTCTGGTCCTATCTGGTAAACAGCAATCTGATACGCGATCCGCGTGACTTTATCATGCCAGTCCCTCATATGAGTTTTGTACAAGGGGAACATGATGTACATTTTTTGAAAAAACGTTTTGATGCGCTGTCTAGCAATCCGCTGTTTCAAGGGATGGAATATTCCGATGACCCGGGAAAACTGATGGAATGGATTCCGCTTATGATGAAAGACCGGACATTGAATAAACCTATAGCGGCTACAAGAATCGAATCCGGGACGGATGTTAACTTTGGCGCTTTAACGCGCATATTGTTTGCCCACTTAAAAAATAAAAATGTCGATATAAAATTCAACCATCATGTTGATGATATTAAACGTACTGGGGACGGCTCGTGGGAATTGAAAGTGCGGAATGTCGATAGCGGTACCGTCGAACGCCATACGGCAAAATTCGTCTTTATCGGCGGCGGGGGAGGAAGCCTGCATTTGCTGCAAAAATCCGGTATTCCTGAAGGAAAAGGTATCGGAGGATTTCCGGTAAGCGGACTATTTATGGTGTGTCAGAACCCGGATATTGTAGCGCAGCATCATGCAAAAGTATACGGCAAAGCTTCGGTCGGCGCTCCTCCAATGTCCGTTCCGCATCTTGACACAAGATTTATCGACAACAAAGAATCGCTGTTATTTGGACCGTTTGCCGGCTTCTCGCCAAAGTTTTTAAAATTCGGTTCCATGCTTGATTTGGTAACTTCTGTAAAACCGCATAATCTCGTAACGATGATGGCGGCAGGCGTAAAAAACGCTTCATTGACAACATACCTGATCAAGCAGGTGATGTTATCGAAAGAACAGCGCATGGAAGCATTACGGGAATTTATCCCGAACGCCAAAAGCGAGGACTGGGATTTGCTGGTAGCTGGCCAGCGTGTGCAAATTATCAAAGATACGGCTGCCGGCAAAGGAACGCTTCAATTTGGTACGGAAGTGATTAGTGCCGCTGATGGCTCGATAGCTGCATTGCTCGGTGCTTCTCCGGGTGCTTCTACCGCCGTTTCCGTCATGCTTGAGGTCATAAAAAAATGCTTCCCGCAGCATTTAAAAACGTGGGAGCCGAAAATAAAGGAAATGATTCCTTCTTATGGCGTGTCACTATTGAAAAACCCGGAACTTATTCACGAAATTCATACTTCAACAGCACGGACGCTTGGATTAAGCGAAAACTTGCCGTTACAGGCAAGCAACCCGAACCATACCATAAATAACGAAGTTTTGATTTGAGATTCATTTGCCGGTCCGTTATAGCCGTTAAGCTGTCGGGAAATGATGGTAATAAAGCAGCGTCAGTCAAGGACTTTATTTTCCTCCTTGGCCGCCGCTGCTTTTTTTAAGATTTCCTCCGGGTACTGCCTCCTCACGCTCTTCAGAAATTTCTTGCCGCCGCCAAGCTTTGATGGCAAACCGGTAAGGGGCGATGCTCCGGTCCGCCGCATCCAACTGGCTCCGGTCGCCTTTGAAGGTAAACTGCAGCAGCCCCTTTGGAGCATTCGGGTCCTCTTGAAATCGTTGTCCCGCCGCTGCCCGGCTGACTCCGATGTATTCCCGCCGATTTTGCGCAAGGAAAGTCCAATCTAACTCGCCGCCGTCTGCGTATTTCACGGCCGCCTTGTCGATCCGATAGCGGTAATACAGCTGCCTCGTTTCATTCTTTGCCCGAAAGTCGACATAATACGTGCCGCGGCGGGGGTTTCAGTCGACGTTCAGCCGGTTCAGTCCGACGTATCCGAAATCGCTGAGAACCCGGTCGGAAGGGGGAGTATAAGCTTCGAAGAGTTCTATATTTTCCCCGCCGTACGCATCCATATGCCGAGGCATCCAGTCGTAATCGCCGTGTACGGTATACGTGTATAATTCCTCCACATACAGATCCACGTCCGGCATGATGTCCGCCATGATCTCAACCTTATCGATGGTGTAAGATGATGTTTTGCCGCACCGGGAAGCAGCAATAACGAAAGCAGTAGTGAGAAAAGGAGCAGTGTTATCCGGTATGTACTCTTCATCGCCGTCCTCCAAGTTGTGCAGGATGTCATTATCCTGTATTACGTAAAGGAGGCTATTCATGTTTCGGCTAACTGGCATATTTTACATTTGCAGCGCCGGCAGCTTGAGGGAGGGATGATACTTTCGATGGTTCAATATGACATACTTTGTCATATTGATGCTCTATAATGGAGGAATAATCAACGAAAGGAGTACCAGATCATGAAACCTTTAGATGGAAAAGTGGCTTTGGTCGCAGGTGCAACACGCGGCGCCGGCCGAGGAATTGCTATTGAATTAGGAGCGGCTGGAGCGATCGTTTATGTGACCGGACGCACGACACGAACACAACGATCCGAGTACAATCGTCCTGAAACTATTGAAGAAACCGCTGAGCTTGTAAATCATGCGGGTGGTAGAGGGATCGCGGTTCAAGTGGATCATCTCGATCCTGATCAGGTTCAAGCTCTAATTGCACGCATAGAGAGCGAACAGGGGCGACTGGACATCCTGGTTAACGATGTGTGGGGAGTTGAGTATTTGGCACAGTGGAACGTACCCGTATGGGAGCACTCCCTTGAAAGGGGACTTCGCATGCTTCGGCTTGCGATGGATACCCATATCATTACAAGCCACTTTGCATTACCCCTGTTAATCCGAAACAGGAACGGACTGGTCATTGAGGTAACGGACGGCACGGCAGAATACAACGACAAAAACTACCGATTATCCCTGTTCTACGATCTGGCCAAGACGTCTGTCATTCGAATGGCCAAATCTTTAGCCTATGAACTTTTACCATATCAATGCACCGCCATAGCAGTGACTCCGGGTTGGATGCGATCTGAATTGATGCTTGATCACTATGGTGTTACAGAAGAGAACTGGCGTGATGCCGTAGTGAAGGAACCTCATTTCATCATCTCGGAAACGCCGCGTTTTGTAGGGCGTGCCGTTGCCGCATTAGCCGGAGATCCGGAGGTTGCCCGATGGAACGGTCAATCTGTGTCAAGCGGCAAGCTCGCACAAGTGTATGGTTTTTATGATCTTGACGGATCGCAGCCAGACTGCTGGCGGTATCTCGTAGAAGTGGTGGATGCAGGGAAACCGGCGAATGCTACCGGGTACCGCTAATACAGCTGATCAGAAGTTGACGGTTTTGCAGGTGTCCAGGAAGCCATGCATGATCTCAGGACTTGATCTGGTCTCGTGCCCGACCTCTTATTTTGGAAATAATAACTCATTTGGTAAAAAATTCTTCGAAAATGTGATACCATAAAAAGGACTAAAGAAAGGAGTGATTTATTGTGAGCAGATCCATTCCGGAGATTACATTGAATGACGGAGTAAAAATACCCGTTATCGGTTTGGGTACATATTCACTAAAGGGCACCGCTGGTGTCAACGCGATCGTAGGCGCCATAGATATGGGTTATCGGCTCCTGGATTCCGCTTATAATTATGAAAACGAAGGAACCGTAGGGGAAGCCATCAGGCGCAGTTCCGTTCCGAGGGAGCAATTCATCATCACTTCCAAATTGCCGGGTCGCTATCACTCGTATGACAAAGCGGTTACGGCCATTCAAGAATCGTTGTATCGCGCAAATCTTGATTATTATGATTTATATCTGATTCATTGGCCGAATCCCAAACAAGATCATTATGTGGAAGCCTGGCAAGCGTTAATTGACGCTAAAAAATGGGGGCTTGTCCGTTCGATCGGCCTCAGCAATTTTTTACCGGAGCATATTGAACGTTTAATCAAAGAAACCGGCATTAAGCCAAGCGTCAACCAAATCGAGCTGCACCCGTTTTTCAATCAAGCCGATCAACGAAAATGGCACGAAGAAAACAGCATTGTAACCGAATCGTGGAGCCCATTAGCGAGAGCAAATGACATTTTAAAGCATGAAACCGTTCAAAAAATAGCTCATCATCATAACAAATCTGTGTCGCAAGTCATCTTACGTTGGCATTACCAGCTCGGGGCCATCTCCATTCCCAGATCTTCATCCCCTGCGCGGCAGCTTGAAAATATCTCCATATTCGACTTTTCTCTGGATGATAAAGAAATGAGCATAATAGCAGAATTAACCCGCCCCGATGGCCGGATTGCGAATCAAGACCCGGCTGTGTATGAAGAATTTTAAAGGAAAAGGGCGTGACCGGACCAGCCGTGCAATGGCCGGGGCTTCCGGTGCACGTCCCATAAAAATAAGCCGGGGATGAACCGGCTTATTTATTTTTATACTTAATCATTGAGCCCGGTTAAACACGGAAAGATCGGCAGGATGGGTGATAGACATATGGATCTTGGTTTATTTATTATTAATTTAAAGTTACTTGACAAAAGTAAGTTATAAAAATATAATCTGAACATAACGCAAGAAATGAATTAGGACCTGCTGGGCGTCGGCTTGCCGGGCTATCAAGATCGGCTGCCGTTTTTTCTGATCATGATCAAGGAGATGTTTAATGATGGACTCAATAATGAAATCAAGTTCAGTCGAAGAAATCGTGAAAATGAGAAGGTCCGCCAATAACTTCGACAGTAATGTGAAGATACCCAGAAGAGAAATTGAAGAGATGTTTGAATTAGCTAAATTCGCACCATCCGCATTCAACTTGCAGCACGCCCATTATGTGGTAGTGGATGAGCCTGAGCTCAAATTAAAAGTGAAGGAAGCAGCATACGGTCAGCATAAAGTGGGGACCGCTTCAGCCGCTATCATTGTACTAGGGGATTTAGAAGCTTACACTGATGCCGAACGGATCTATGAAGGCATGCTTCATTTGGGGATGATGGATGAGCTTACATACCGACAAACCATTGATTCCATTTATGCAGCCTATCAAAACTTAGAATTTCGTAAAGAAGAAGCCATTCGTAACGCCTCGTTATCCGCAATGCAATTTATGCTTATTGCGAAATCAAAGGGGTGGGACACTTGTCCGATGATTGGCTTTAACTCCGAGCAAGTAAGGGCAGTATTAAACATTCCGGATCGATATCACATCGCTATGATGATAACCATAGGTAAAGAAAAGACGAATCACCCTAGACCTAGAGGCTACCGTAAACCGGTCGGCGAATTTGTGCATTTTAGTGCTTTCTCTTCATAAGCTGCGCGGATCAGGGTAAGCACGGTAACCGATGTAAGGTGGAAGGGTGAGGAGGGGACGACTCGTCATGGAAAAAAAGCAACCGATGCTGCAGACCGCAAGCCGCCTTTTGAAATGTGGAGCGGATCTGACAAAAAGATAGAGTATGCCCCCCTTTTATTACCCATTACGGCAAGGTCGCGTGAAATGGATTCCCGCCAATCGTTTATTCCTTTGCCTCGATTCGGGCAAGCTCCTTACGTACGATTGGCGCGACCCTGGTGCCGAGCAATTCGATGGCTCGCATGACTTCGCGGTGCGGCAACGTACCGACATTCACATGCAGAAAGAAACGGGTAACCCCCAAGTTTTTGCGCAGCAGAATAATCTTTTCCGCCACGTATTCGGGATCGCCCACGTAGAGGGCGCCTCGTAGACTGCGTGCGGCATCAAAGGTTGCCCGGGTGTACGGCTGCCCCCAACCCCGCTCACGCCCGATAACGTTCATTTGGGCTTGTGTGGGAGGGAAGAATACATCGGCAGCCTGCTCGGTGGTTTCTCCGACAAATCCGTGCGAATGAGTCGCAATCGGCAGCTTGTCAGGATCGTGCCCGGCTTTCGCTGCGGCCTTTTTATAGAGGTCGACTAACGGCGCGAAACTCTCAGGCATTCCGCCGATGATGGCGAATACGATCGGAAGACCCAGCATTCCCGCCCGAACCGCAGACTGCGGAGTCCCGCCGCTTGCGATCCACACAGGCAGCGGGTTCTGAACGGACCGGGGGTAGACGCCAAGGTTATGAATAGCGGGACGATGACCGCCGCGCCAGGATACCTTCTCCGAGGAGCGGATCGCAAGCAGCAGCTCCAGCTTTTCTTCGAACAATTCGTCATAATCGTCCAGGCTGTATCCAAAGAGCGGAAAAGATTCAATGAACGACCCCCGGCCAGCCATTATTTCCGCCCGGCCGTTGGAAATGCCGTCAAGGGTGGAGAAAGCTTGATACACGCGAACCGGGTCGTCTGAGGACAGCACGGTAACAGCGCTCGTAAGCTTGATCCGCTTGGTCATGGCGGCCGCTGCCGCCAATACAACGGCGGGCGCGGAGCCGGCGTAATCGGGCCGATGATGCTCTCCGATTCCATAGACATCCAGGCCGACCTGATCGGCCAGTACGATCTCCTCAACCGCATTGCGCAGCCGCTCGGCATGGCTGATGACCTCTCCCGTCACCGGGTCGGGTGTTGTCTCCAAAAAAGTACTGATTCCTATTTCCATATGGATCGCCGAATCGGCCATGTGGATTCGCCTCCTTTATATTACCTATAGTTTACTCATTTATTTATAGCTTCTCAAATGCCAGCTTCACCCGTTATCCATCGGCATACAAATACGACTTTACGTCATGGCCGACAAATGCTTTCCAAATGATAAGGTTATAGGGGTAAGTCCAATCTATCTCATAGCCCCCAAACATCTCATGAAGCCGGTTGCTGTTGAAAATAATAGAGCCCTTTTGGTCAAAAGCGACCCCGTCCACCCATAGCATTCGGTCATCGGACACAAAATCATGGAATCTATGACTGGAAGGTGTATAGATGCCGATTCCCTTTCCTTCCAGCATGGTGTAGAACACATTTCCTTTATTATCCGCGTGCATCCCGTCGGTGGTCGTGCGCTTGCTGCCAATGGCCCGTACGGCACTGCGGATTTCTTTCAACGGCGTGGTAAAGTTTCTTAACAGCGAGGTATCGATTGCATATAGATTGCGCCCCGTGACCGGGCAGTAATACAACGTGGTACGGTCCGCGGATAAGGCGATGCCGTCGGCTCCGATTCGAAGAGGAGTATCCTTGAAGACCGGCTTATAGTCAATTTGAAAATGAAAACCGGGAAAATCCTGAGTGCTGTAAATCAAGGAAGGAAAACCGCTCCTGGAGGCTTTCCCGAGTTGGGAATGGAATCAAGCGGGCAATTTGGAGGAACTCTTCTTTTTTATAATAAAAACATATATTCCCAATTCGAAAGGAATGGACATGAAAACCAAGCTAATAAATTTTGTCATATGATATAAACTTACATTGTTTCATCCTTCACTAACTCCAAAAAATGTTTTAGCGTTAATGGCATATGTTTATCTGCCTTACGACGGCAAAGGTATACGGGGCGTTTAACTTCAATTCCTTGTACCTTTGTCCGCCCGATCTCTTTCCTGTCCAGATGATCCTGCACTGCAAGAGAAGGTGCCAGCATAACCCCGTATCCGGCAATAACAGCACGGATGGATTCATTAAACCCGTGTAATTGTAACCCGATATAGGGCGGTTCCACGCCATGTATTTTAAAAAGAGAAAAAAGAATTTCTCTTGTAGAACTGCCCGTTTCCCTCATAATAAAAGGTTCTTGAACTAAATCGGATAACATCACCTCTTTTCCATCATATTTATGGCCTTTCGGGACAATAAACCAATAATGGATGTCCATGATATGGGAAAGTGCGATATCCGGCTCCGTCCATTTTTCTTTCACCACAAAAGCAACATCCGTTTGGTAATGAAGGAGCTTATCGATCGCCTGTTCGGAATTCCCGCTGTATACATTTACATGCACAAGTGGAAATTGATTCTTGAATTTAGCCAGCCATGCCGGCAATAAAAAATTGGCAGGCAAATAAGTTGAGGATAGGCGAAGTTCTTCTTGCTCCCCCTTTTTGTATTGTTCCAATTTTTTTTCAATATCTGCTTCCATATCAAAAAGCCTCTCGGCCTGTTTAAAAAGGAATTCCCCTGCTTCTGTCAATTCAATTCCTCTACCTTTTGGAACCATTAAAGTTAACCCTGTTTCTTTCTCTAAATTGCGTATTTGCATGGTTACGGCCGGCTGGCTGATTAATAAAGCTTTGGCCGCCTCCGTTACACTCTTTTTAGAAGCTACCGAACAGTATATACGTAAAGCATGGAGGTTCATTTGGTATAACCCTTTCATAATTCTAATTTATGAATCGGCAAAAAATATATATTAGATTTATTAATTACTATTATATAACATATTTTGAAAGAGGGATTAAAAGGGGTCGAAAATAATGGCATTAGCGGGAATTTCTTTGAATTGGGGTTATATAGAATGATTGATGTGAACACCATCAGTTTGGTTGTAATCGGCTTAGGAGCCTCGTTTCTTGGCACACTCGCAGGGGGGGCCGGCTTCATTACTGTGCCAGCCATGATGCTAACCGGTATTCCTATTCAAACCAGTATTGCAACCAATAAATTTTCATCCGGCATTGCAGCGGCATCAAGCGTATTCTACCTTCTGCACCATAAACAAATGAAAGCCATGTCCATAATCTGTATCTTTTTACTGGCCTTTTCAGGCGGCATTGGCGGGGCTTTATTGACAGCTCATCTACAGGAGAAGACCATGAACGTACTTGCGTTCTTTTTACTATGTGCTGCTTTGGCCGTTAATTTAAAAAACAAAAAATGGAATTCTAACCCGGAATCCCAGCAATACTCGATAAATAAAAGAAATATTTATTTTCCTATATTGATTGCCGCTTATGATGGCGGTTTTGGTCCGGGTTCTTCTACTTTCAGTATTCTTTATTTTATGAAAAATAATAGCAGCTATATAAAAGCGGCCCAGTTGACAAGAGTTTTAATCTTCGGAAGCTGTGCCGGAGGATTTATCGTATTTTATCAAACCGGATTTATTCAATGGCCATACGCCATCGCCATGGCGCTTGGATCCACTGTCGGCTCTCAAATGGGTATTATGATTTTACCTAAAATCCGTACCAAAACAGCAAAATATTTGATCAATCTAATGATTTGTTTGCTTATTGCACAGACGTTCATCAAGATCATTTAAAATGTTATTTGAAAAAGCTTGGCGGCAAAACCGAGTCCCTGATTTATCATATTGAGAGGAAAAAGAAATGCTGTCCGCTTTTCTGAGTGAGGCTTTTTAGTCGGAGGCCGCATTCCTTTGCTTAGTTTTTGGGTCTTTTGTGTATTTGGTTTTGGATTATGATAACGGGAGGAATGGCATATGTCCCATTACCGAGAGTTTTACACCAGTCCTGTTATACGATTCATTGCCGTAATGAGTTATTAACTTGCCTGCATTTCGATGGTTATGTGACCATCCTCGCGCTGTTCTTTGGCGCCCTAGTCTATGCCTTTGCGGAGTACGTCGTGCACCGATATTTGCCCAAGCTCGTACCTGCATTATACTGGAGGCATGTCGAACATCATAAACACCCCCAAGAACTAAAGTACTTATTTAGTCCGGTCTACCATGATGTTCTAATCTACAGCGCCTACATTCCTTTGGTATGGTTTTAATCCATTGATTTATGGATATAAAAAATTATCCGTGACTTTTGGAAAGTGACAGACAAATTGAGACCGAGAAAAGTCGCAGCGGGAAAGCCTTGATTTCCGTTTTTCCCGCTGCGGACTGACCCATGCTTCATGGCTATAAAAACGTAAATCTGGTCATACTTATTTCAGGAGGTGAGATAAATATGGCTAAAGACGTGCTATGCGAAGTCAATTCCTGTAAGTATTGGGCCAATGGCAACAAGTGCAATGCCTCTGCTATTTACGTGGTAAGCCACAGAGGAAAACAAGCGTCCAATTCGGAAGAAACGGATTGCAAAACATTTGAACCGAAGATTTAATGATTGAAGGGGGCAGAGGCAACTGCCTCCTTTTTAAAAGGATAACCAAAAATGATAATCATTATCACTATCCTCCGAAGATGACGTCCGCGCCAGAAGTTTCCCTTTCCCCGAGCATTGTTTTTCATCCATTTTCCAGAAAGAAATTTCCCCGAAACGCCAAGATATGTTCATTTTCATCCCATGAGAGATATGCTATATTACAAAGTTGATCCCGATTCATGTTAACGCTTATCGCGAAGAGGAGGATACCCTGCATGCTTCGGCGGATAAAGTCGCCCCTGACCTCAATTCGGGGAAAGATCATACTTTCCTTTATCCTGCTCATCTTGATTCCCATCACCATTATCATATATAACGTATACGTTTCCAGCCAAGAGGTCGTGCGCCGCGAAGTCAATCAGAGCCGTCAGGAAGCGGTGCGCCATACGGCAAGCAGCATCGACGGGACAGCCGAGCGGATGCTCAACGCCTCTCATTTGATCGTCAATGATCCCGAGGTGGCGGCTTATTTGCAGACGAGCCACCGTCAGGGCTGGATGACCGATTATCCGTCTTTCCAGCAATTTACGTCGGTTCACAAAAAGCTGATGAATATTCGCGACATTCTGCTGGACAGTAATGCCGTGGTCGCTTTGCTGGACTTTGGCGGACATGTTTTGTCTACGGCGGCCGGCTTCGAGGAGCCGGCGTTGTACGAACAGCTCCGAAAGGAAGCCTGGGTTCAGGAGACTCTTCGATTGGAAGGCTGGCCTTATTGGCAGCTTGCGTATCAAGGAACGCTGCTTCCTCCGCCGCAGGCTGGGGCAGAGAACTCGCTGTTCGTCATGTCCCGGTTGATTAAAGACAGCTCGAACGGCAAAGCGGCGGGTCTGTTGTTGATTGGGCTGCCATCCCCGATGGAGACGAGCGCCCTTCCGGCGAAAACGACCGGGACAGACCGGGTGACGCTGCTGATCAAGAAGGATGGGCAGCTGCTCGATCAGCGGGGGCCTGTGCTGCCGCAGGAGGTCGTGAATCTGGCCCTTCGGGCGAATGCGCTTTCCCCGCAGGAAGAGTATCGGAGCGTTCAAGCCGATGGACAGCGTTTTGCGCTGAATGGGGCGTTCATGCCTCATTTGGGGTGGACCGTGGTGCAGTTGGCCCCTGAGGAGGAGCTGCAATCGAGCCTGGGTCAGATCAAAAATCAATCACTGCTTTGGCTGCTTATCTGGTTCTTGATTTTCACGTGTGCATTTACATTTGTGATGCTGCAATTTGCCAAGCGGATCGGAAGGCTGCTGCATTCGATGGACCGGGTTGGACAAGGGGACTTCTCCTCCCGGGTGTCTGTTCGCGGGTCGGACGAGGTATCTCAGCTCGGCCTGCGCTTCAATGAGATGGTCGGACGGCTCGAAGAGCTGATCCTGAGGCTTTCCGAAGAGCAGCGGCGCAAGGAAGAAGCGAGATTTCAAGCGCTTCAGGCGCAGATCAACCCTCATTTCCTGTTCAATACGCTGAATTCCATCAAGTGGTCAGCGATGCTTTCCGGGGCGCAGCACGTCAGCCAGATGATCACAAAGCTCGGCAAACTGCTTGAAATCTCGATGAGAGCAGGCCGTGAGCGAACGACGCTGCAGGAAGAGCTGAGCCATTTGGAGATGTATATGGATTTGCAAAAGCTGCGCTTCCACGATAATATCCGCGTTCACGTCGAGGTGCCGGAGCGGCTCATGTCTTGCGAAATTCTGCAATTTACCCTGCAGCCGATTGTGGAGAACAGTATCATTCACGGTAATCGCAGCCCGCTGGAGGTTTCCATTACCGCGCATGAGGAAGGGGACAAGCTGGTGCTGACAATTTACGATAACGGACAAGGGATGGAGCCTGACCAGCTTGAACGCGTATTCACCGACGGAGCGCCGTCCCATGCCAAATCGACCGGCATCGGCATCCGGAATGTGAACGAGCGGATTGCGATGCATTTTGGACCCGGATATGGGCTCCGCTTAAGCAGTGTACCCGGTGAAGGAACAACCGTAACGGTGACTCTTCCGCTTGCAAAGGAGGCGACGCAGCATGATTAACGTATTGATTGCAGACGACGAAATTTTGGTCCGGATCGGATTGAAAACCATCATTCCCTGGGAAGAGAACGGGTTTCGGCTCGTCGGGGAAGCCTCGGACGGGAATGAAGCATTGGCCGTAATGGAGCGGACCCCTTGCGATATCGTGCTGACGGACATTCGGATGCCCGGTTGTGACGGGCTGGAGCTGATCGAACGGATCAAGGAAAAGTATCCCGCGGCCAAGTGCTTAATTCTTTCCAGCCATAACGATTTTGAATACGTCCAGAAGGCACTGCGGCTGGGCGCTGTCGATTATATCCTGAAGCTGGCCATGGAGCCCGAGGAGCTCTTGGCCAAGCTGATCCGGCTGAAGGAAGAGATTGAGGCGCAGCGGGTGTCGGCCTCGGCGGCGACGCGGCTGGAGATGCAGGCACACTTGTACGGCAAGGAAGTGAAGGAAAAACGGATGAGGGATCTGCTGACCAAACAGTGCACGCCGGGAGAAATCCGGGCGACCTTCGAGGAATTCCACATTCCGCCGTTCACCCCCCCTTACCGTATTGTTAACCTTCAGCTGGACGCGTATGAAGAGGTGCTGGAGGAAAATAATTTCCAGTCCGAGAAGCTGCTGTCTTATACCGTGGCCAACATTTTGACCGAAATTTTGCGCAAATACGATGAAGGCGAGCTGGTGGAAATCGAGGGAGGCCGGTTTGCGGTCATCACCGATTATATGGAAGCCGACATGCTGCTGGAAATGCAGGAGGCGGTTCGTACGTTTCTGAAGCTTTCGGTAAGTGTGGGCTACTCTGATTCGCTGATGTCGACCGATGAGCTGCACACCGGTTACCTCCAAGCCAAAACAGCCCTGGAGCACCGGTTTTACCGGGGGATGGGCGGTATCATTGCCTTCGATTCGCTGCACTATGCGAGTCCCTTGGAGACACATGTTCCATGGACGCAGGCGCAATGGATTCAGCTGATTGAAAAGCAGGACGAAGCCGGCGTACTTGCGCTGCTGGACCGCTGGACGGACAGCCTGCGCGAAGGGCCTTTCCGGAGTCCGGATATGCTGCGCGAGGAATGGGTGGAGCTCGTCCATATTTTCGGTCACGGATTGCGTCCGTTAAAAGGCGATTTGTACGCCGTGCCTCCGTACCGGAACCGGTACCCGCTGCACGCCGTTCGCCAGATTGAAACGCTGGAGGAGCTGTACACGTGGTTTTGCGGATGGATAGGCGGTTATTTTCAATATTACAAGACACTGGCTACGCAGCAGTGGAGACCGGAGATTGCGACCGTCGTCCGGCGAATTCGCGAGCATTACAACGAACCGCTGAAGGTATCGGAGCTGGCTAAGGAAATCGGGTTTACGGAAAACTATTTAAGCGTGCTGTTTAAACGGGAAACCGGGGAAACCATCATGGACTTCATAACCCGGATCCGGATGGATAAAGCGAGGGAGCTGCTGAAGAACCAGCACTACAAAGTATATGAAATTGCGGAGAAGGTCGGGTATACCGATACGAACTATTTCAGCAAGCTGTTTAAAAAAGTGGAAGGCATTCATCCGCTGGAATACCGCAAGACGGTGCTGGGCCGCAAATAAGCAGCAACCAAGAATGAGACGGTTTTTAGCAGGAATCACCCCTTCTGCCGCAGGTCCATCTTTGTTAAGCTGAGGTCGAAAGCTAAAGCATACACCATGGAGGGGTAATCAAGCTATGAAAAAATGGGTTATGGGTACGGCTGCCGTTGTCATGTCCGCGTCCTTAATTGTTAGCGGTTGCGCAAGCCAACCCGATACGCAAGCAAACAGCGGCGCAGACAGCGAGAAGAAAGCAGTGAAACTGCGCATGTGGGGCGCCGTTCCGGAAGAGAACGGTCCGAAAGCCGTTATTGACAAGTGGAACCAAAGCCATCCGGATATTCAAATGGAATATGTTCGTTACGTCAATGACGATTCCGGCAATACGAAGCTGGATACGGCGTTGATGACGCAATCCGACGCACCGGACATTTTCATCAGCTACGGGGAGGCCAACCTGAACCGCCGTCTGAATGCGGGCATGACAGCTCCGCTTGACGAGCTGATCCAAAAAGAAGGCTTCAATGTCGAAGAGATCATCGGCATGGAGAACATCCAGAAATTTAAGGATCAAATCCACTATTTGCCGGCTAACAAAATTATCGACATGATCGTTATCAATAAGAAGGCTCTGGATGAAGCCGGTGTCAAGGTCCCTGTCGAGTGGACCTGGGACGAGTACGTAGCGCTGGCTCAAAAGCTGACTAAGGACGGAATGAAGGGCAGCTTCATCACGCCGGGCTCCGACCTGTTTATCAGCAAATTTGCGCTTGCGACGGTACAGCCGAAGGATGCTTTCTATACGGCGGACGGTATGTCCAACTTCAACCATCCGGCAGTGAAAAAAGGCTTGGAGCTGCAGAAACTGTTGTATGACCAGGGAGCCATGGTATCTTGGGCGGAAGGCGTAGCGAACAAGCTCGATCCGGCAAATGAGCTTCTGACGGGCAAAGCCGCAATGGTTTACGGCGGCACGTACATGCTCCGCACGATCAAGGACACGGCCAAATATCCGCGCGACTTCGCGGTAGCCTTCGCGCCTACTCCGCAGTTTGAGAAGGGAACGAATGTCAACAACGGCGGTGTGAACGATTTTATGTCCATCAACAAGAACAGCGCCAACAAGGAGGCAGCGTTCAAGTTCATGGCCTGGTACCTGCAGGAAGGCAATATGGATATGGTTGCCGGCGGACGCATTCCGACCAACAAGAAAGCGGATTTTAACAAAATCACTGAGCTGATTATCGGACAGGATGAGAAAATTATTGATAAAGAATCGTTGACGGCACTGATCAAGGGCGACCTGACCTTTGCTACGCGGTTCAACTCGGTTGCATTCCCGCAGCTGAACACGATTCTCCGCGAGGAATCCGAAAAGTACTTCATGAATGTGCAGGACATTAACAAAACGATGGAAGCCCTGAAAACCCGCGCCGACAAGGCCATTCAATCGGAGAAAAAATAAGGCTGCGCCCCGTGGGCGCGCCGATGAACGCCTCTATCTTAGGATAGGGGCGTTTTTTGTCATGATGTGAACCAAGAATCACCCTTAAAGTGCAAAGCTTTCGCCATTCTGTCCGGCGGCGGGGTCACTTACAATGAGAGCATCAAGAAAAGAGGGTGACTTCATGTGAAAAGTAGATTTAACCAACAAAAACTCAAGGAGAATTTGGCGGGCTATCTGTTCATCTTGCCCAATTTTCTAGGGGTCTTTTTATTTGTCGTGTTTCCGCTTTTGTTCAGTCTGGTCATGGTCTTTATTGATTGGGATTACATGATGGGCTTCTCGGGGATCGAATGGGTCGGCTTGGCTCACTTCAAAAAGCTGATGACCGACGAGTATTTCCTGCAGTCCCTGAAAAATAACTTCATCTTTACTGCGGTGACGGTACCTTCGGCGATGGCCATCGGTCTTGTGATTGCGGTCATTCTGAACAAATTCGTCTATTTGAAAAATTTCCTCCGCGTTTTGTTCTTCCTTCCTTATGTCAGCAGTATCGTAGCGATCTCGATCGTCTGGAGCGTGATGTACAATCCGACGAACGGGCCGATTAACGGAACGCTTCGTTCGCTAGGCATCGAGAACTTGCCCGGCTGGCTCGCCAGTCCCGATTGGGCGCTGCCGGCGATCATCATCATGGTCGTATGGACGTACACGGGCTATACGATGGTGCTCTACATGGCCGGCCTTCAAGGAGTGCCCAAGGATTTGTACGAAGCGGCTTCGATCGACGGGGCTACGGGCATGAAAAGCTTCTTCAAAATCACGGTTCCGATGCTGAAGCCTACGAGCTTCCTGATCGCCGTGACGCTGATTATCTCTACCTTCCAGGTATTCGCCGCCGTGGCCGTGATGACCAAGGGGGGGCCGCTGAATTCGACGATGGTGCTCGCCTATTATATTTACATCCAGGCCTTCCAGTATTACGAAATGGGCTACGCCGCCGCCATGTCCTGGGTCTTGTTCCTGATTATCTTCGTGATCACCATATTGCAATGGCGGGAACAGAAAAAATGGCAAGATCAGTTCTAACCACTTCCATTAACCGGTAAAGGAGCGCACATCCCATGAATACGACATTAAAAATGAGAGAGGTCGGCCTGAAGCTGGTCATGACGGTGATCTTCACGGCGCTGGCCGTGATCATGATCACGCCTTTTCTGTGGATGATCTCATCTTCCTTCAAGCTGCCGGCCGATATGTTTAAGTACCCGATCGATTGGATTCCGGAACGATTCGTGCTCGACAACTATAAGGAGGTTTGGTTCGGCAAATACCCGTTCCTGCTCTACTATTGGAACTCCATCAAAATTACCGCGCTCACGGTAGGGGGATGCCTTATTACAAGCGCGCTCGCCGGGTTTGCCTTCGCCAAGCTGAGATTTAAAGGACGTGATTTGTTGTTCGTCCTTTACCTGGCTACGATGATTATTCCCAGCCAGATTTTGTTGGTGCCGCGGTTTATCCTGTTCGATAAGCTGGGCATGCTCAATACGCACATGTCGCTGATTCTGCCGGGCATGTTCACGGTACTGGGCACATTCATCATGCGCCAATTTTTCAGCACGCTGCCCAATGAATTGCTGGAGGCTGCGAAGGTGGACGGCGCCGGCTACTGGCGTATGTTCTGGCAAATTTCGCTGCCGCTGACCAAACCCGCTCTGGTGACCCTGCTGATCCTTACGTTCACTTGGCACTGGAACGAGTACGAGAATCCGCTTATTTTTCTTAGGGACAACCACCTGTACACGATCCCGCTCGCGCTCACGAACTACGTGGACGAGAACAGTACGAACTATACCTTAATTATGGCTGCCTCTGTTTCCGCGCTGTTGCCGCTGATCGCCATTGTGTCGATTTTTCAGAAATGGTTTATCGAAGGGATCGCCAGCACGGGAATTAAAGGATAAGGCATACGAAAAGGAGCTGTTTTTCAATGCAAACGATCGAAACGGATATTGTCGTCGTCGGCGGAGGGCCGGCAGGAATCAACGCGGCCATTGCAGCCGGACGCAGCGGAGTGCGGACGATGATCATCGAGAGATACGGATTTTTGGGAGGGATGTCGACGATCGCGCTCGTGTATCCCTGGATGACCTATCATACAATGGACGGAAAGCAGGTCATCGCCGGGATCGCCCAGGAAATCGTCGACCGGTTGATGGCACTGAACGCCTCTCCGGGGCACGTTCGGGATACGTGCGGGTTCGTCAGCACGATTACCCCGTATGATCCGGAAATCTATAAGGTGCTTGTACTGGATATGCTTCGCGAGGCCGGCGTGAAGGTGCTGCTTCACAGCTTTGTGGACGACGTGACGGTGAAGAATGATCGGATCGAATCGGTTCGGCTGACCACAAAGTCCGGCAAGATCGATGTGAAAGCGAAAATGTTCATTGACACGAGCGGGGACGCGGATGTCGCTTATCTGGCCGGCGCGCCGATTCTGAAAGGCCGGGATGAAGATCAGCTCACCCAGCCGATGACGATGAAGTTCCGTATGCGCGGCGTCGATTTGGCCAAGGTAAAGCAATACATGATTGAGCATCCGGAGGAGTTTTACAAGAAAACGCCGATCGATGAGCTGGATCAGCTGCCGCTGACGGCAGTTCAAGGCTTCTACAAGCACTGGAAGGAAGCGGCGCTGCCGATCAACCGGGATCAGGTTCTCTTCTTTACCGGCCCGGGCGAAGACGAGGTGCTGGTCAATACGACGCGTGTGCAGGGGCTGGACGGAACCCGCGTGGAGGATTTGACGGAAGCGGAGGAGCTCGGCCGCAAGCAAGTGCTGATGGTAGCCGATTTTATGGTAAAGCATCTTCCGGGGTTTGAGAAAGCATCGATCTCGCAGGTCGGCGCGCAGATCGGGATTCGCGAGACGCGGCGTCTGGACGGCGTGTACAGCCTGCAAATCTCGGATGTGACGGAAGGCCGCCGGTTCGAGGACTGCATTGCCCGCAGCGGCTATCCGATCGATATCCACGATCCGAAGAACAAAGGCGTCACCGCGGCCTGGATCGCTGGCGACGGCGCTTATGATATTCCTTACCGCTGTCTGCTGGCCAAAGGGGTTTCGAATTTGCTTGCGGGAGGCCGCTGCATCTCCACTTCGCACGAAGCGCTGGCGACGACGCGTCTTTCCCCAAGCTGCATGGCCACGGGGCAGGCGGCCGGAACCGCAGCCGGTATGGCGGTGAAGCGGGGCGTCAGTCCGCATGAATTGAATGTGAAGGATCTGCAGCAGCAGCTTCGCCAGGACGGAGTCCTGTTAGACTAAAGAAGAACATAGAGGAGACAGCGAGAAACCGATGCGAACAGGTCATATCATTTATCCTTACGAGCCGTGGACGATCACGGAAAGCTCTTTCGATACGGAGACGAATCAACGGGACGAGACGGTGTTTGCCGTCGGTAACGGATATATCGGCATGAGAGGCAACTTCGAGGAGGGCTACGACGGTCCGAAGGGGACCTCGCTTCACGGCACCTACTTGAACGGATTTTATGATTCCTCCCCGATCGCTTACAGCAAGGGGCGCCAGTACGGCTTTGCGAAATACCATCAGACCATGCTGAACGTGACGGACGGCAAAATCATCGAGCTTTATGTGGACGGACAAAAATTCAGCCTGTTTACAGGCAAGCATGAGCAGTATGAACGTAAACTGGATATGCGCAAGGGCACGATGACCCGTACGGTCGTATGGGAAACCGCCGCCGGCAAACGAGTCCGGATTCGGACGGAACGGTTCGCTTCCTTCACGAATAAGCATCTCGCGGTGATCCGCTATGAAGTGACGCCGCTTAATTTTTCCGGGGAGCTTCTGCTCGTTTCGGCGATCAACGGGGAGGTGACGAACCAGATCGCCTCCGGGGACCCGCGTGCCGGCTCGGCCTTCGGCGGACAAGTGCTGCAGACGAAGGAATCGTATGAGAACCATACGTTCGCGGCTCTGCTGCAGCAGACGCAGATGACGAGGTTCTCGCTTGTTTGCGGTGTTGAGCATCA
This sequence comes from Paenibacillus sp. Pae15, assembly GCF_024519685.1. Classification (NCBI taxonomy): domain Bacteria; kingdom Bacillati; phylum Bacillota; class Bacilli; order Caryophanales; family Paenibacillaceae; genus Paenibacillus; species Paenibacillus sp. Pae15. Next base: position 21,262 of record NZ_JALJRM010000015.1, read on the forward strand.
ATTGAGCCATCCGTACCGGCTGGATACCCGGCTGGAAGGGCAGCGGCTGGAGAAGCGGTTCCGCGTGGCGGCGGAGGCCAACGAGACGGTCGTGCTGGAAAAGTATATCACGTACTATTCCTCCAAGGATTACCCGGAAGCGGAGCTGCTGGAGAAGGCGACCCGGGAACTGGAGGATGCCAAGAAGGCCAAATTCGACGCGATCGCCCAAGCGCACCGCGAGGTTTTGGATGCGTTCTGGAAAACGGCCGATATCCTCGTAGAAGGCGACGAGGCGCTGCAGCAGGCGCTTCGCTTCAACGCTTTCCACCTGCTGCAGTCGGTAGGCCGCGACGGCAGGACGAATATCGGCGCGAAGGGGATCACCGGCGAAGGCTATGACGGCCATTACTTCTGGGATACCGAGACGTATATCCTGCCGTTCTTCCTGTACACGAAGCCGGACATCGCCAAGCAGCTGCTGCGCTACCGGCATCATATATTGCCGAAGGCCAAAGATCGCGCCGCGGAAATGTCCCAGGCCGGAGCGCTTTACGCTTGGCGCACCATCGACGGCGAGGAGACATCGGCCTACTATGCGGCAAGCACCGCCCAGTATCATATTAATGCGGACATCGCCTATGCGCTCAAGAAGTATGTGGAAGCGACCGGCGACTTGGAATTTTTATATCACGAAGGGGCCGAAATGCTGTTCGAAACGTCGCGCTTCTTTGCGGATGCGGGCGATTGGATCGAAGGACGCGGCTTCTGCATCAACGGCGTAACCGGCCCGGATGAATACACGACCGTCATTGACAATAACACGTACACCAATGTTATGGTGAAGGACCAACTGGAATATGCCGTGAAGGTAGCGGCGGAACTGCGTGCGCAGCAGCCGGAACGCTGGACCCAACTACAGCAGGCGATGGGGCTCACGGAAGAAGAAGTGGCAGGCTGGGCCAAGGCCGCCGAGCATATGTACGTGCACCGGGACAAGGGACTGATCGGGCAGGACGATACCTTCCTGACCAAAGCGAAATGGGATTTCGCAGGCACGCCGAAAGAAAACTATCCATTAATGCTGCATTATCATGCGCTCGTGATCAACCGGCACCAGGTGCTGAAGCAGGCCGACCTGGTGATGGCCTTGTTCCTCCAGGGGAACCGGTTCACGACTTGGGAGAAGCAGCGGAATTACAAGTACTACGAGCCGTTAACGACACACGATTCGTCGCTGTCCGCTTGCATTCACGGCATTGTGGGCGCTGAGCTCGGGTATGTGGACGAAGCGTACGATTACTTCATGCAGACGGCGCGGGTCGATCTGGACGATTACCACTTGAACGCGAAGGACGGTATTCATACCGCTTCGATGGCCGGAAGCTGGTTAATGATCGTCAACGGTTTTGCCGGCATGAGACAATATGACGGAGAGCTGTATTTTGAACCAGTCATTCCGCCGAATTGGCCAAGCTACACGTTTCGCATGGTGTACCGCGGAAGCGTGCTGGCCATTAGCGTCCGGAAAGACCAAACGACCTACGAGCTGGTCGATGGCGTCCCTCTGACGATCCGCCACTTGGGGAAATCGGTGCGTGTGGATCGGAAGGTTTCCTTGCCTAACCGGCAGCTGGAAGCCGTTATTTTCGATCTAGACGGTGTGCTGACCGATACGGCGGAGTTCCACTACCAAGCCTGGAAAGAGCTCGCCGATGAGCTTGGCATTCCGTTCGACCGGACGTATAACGAGAAGCTGAAGGGCGTCGACCGGAAAGCGTCGCTCGAGCTGATCCTGCAGCAAGCGAACCGCACGTTCTCCGAGACGGAGAAGGAACAGTTCATGGCCCGCAAAAACAGCCGGTACCAGGAGCTCATCCGCACGATCCGGCCGGAGCACCTGCTGCCGGGCATCCCCCGGCTGCTTGCGGAATTGAAGAGCAACGGGATCAAGATGGCGGTCGCTTCGGCAAGCCGGAACGCGCAGACCATCCTGCAAGCTCTGGCCATCACGGATTATTTCGACCACATCGTCGATGCCGGGGCATTGGAACGCGGCAAGCCTGATCCCGAAGTATTCCTGAAAGCCGCCGAGGCGCTCGGGGTGCGGCCGAAGAACTGCATCGGCATCGAGGACGCCTTCTCGGGCCTTGAAGCTGTGAATGCGGCGAATATGGTATCCGTCGGCGTCGGCCATCCCGAGACGCTGGCTATTGCGGATACGGTGGTCGCCTCCACCGAGCAGCTCACCTGGAGCCGGTTGAAAGAAATTTACGAAACAAGCGCTTAAGCCGCGCTCCCCAGCAGGGCTTAGGGCAATCCCATACAAAAACGGACATTTTGAGCCTCCACACTGGAGGCTCTTTTTTATAGGGCCAGTCCGTTAGCTTATTTAACGGACTAAGTAGTAAAGGACAATAACAATCCGGCACTCGATAAACGTACAAGAGCAGCTCATTGGATATACCGTTGATGAAATCATATAATGATAGAAAACATAGTCCCGCCAACCCCCGCGTTTCCCCCGAGAAATGCATCGTCAGAGCTGCGGCGTTTGCCGTTCGGACATATGGAAAAAGGAGTGAATGGACGCTATGATTGAACACATACGCATGAATAATGTGCAGCGTTTTACCGGATACGGCACGCTCTACGATGAGAATCGGCCCACGGCCCCCCAAGAGGTCGTCAAGCTGGTGACCACGTACTTGCGCCACAAGCCGCAAACGGTAGTGGACGTGGGCTGCGGCACAGGCCTTTCTACTTTTTTATGGTTGAATGAGGTGGAGCGCGTCATCGGCGTTGAACCGAGCGACGATATGCGAGCGGTAGCTTTGGCCAAATGGGAAGCGATTGGCAAACCGGACAAGCTGCAATTTGTCAAGGGATTTTCCCATCAATTGGCATTGCCTTCAGCATCCGCCGACATCGTCACCTGCTCGCAATCGTTTCATTGGATGGAACCGCAAAGCACACTCCGCGAGTTCGCCCGCGTGCTCCGTCCGGGCGGTGTGTTCGCCGCTTACGATTGCGACTGGCCCCCGGCGTTCGACTGGAAGATCGAAGAGCAGTACTTGAGGCTCGCTGCCCTGGGCGATGCACGTATGGCGGAGTTGGCGCCGGATGAGCAGCAAGCGCGCAAATGGAACAAAAATGAGCATCTGCAGCGCATTCGCGAGTCGGGCTTATTCCGATATTCCAGGGAAATCGTCTTTCATCATTGGGAAATGTGCGATGCCGCCCGCTACGCGAATATCGCCTTTAGCCTGGGCGGCCTGCAAACCGCTTTAAAGCTGGGCGCGGACGAGCTGCATGCGGAGGTTGCCGCATTCCGCGAGCTGGTGGCGCAGGCGTTTGCCGACGAAGAACGGCCGGTTTTATTCTGTTACCGGATGCGACTGGGCATTGTGTAGCGCACGCAGCCGGACACCCGCTGAGCGGGGGTGACGGGCATCGCACTGAATCCCGCCAATTCATCTATATCCGATCCTATTTCCTTCATCTGACAAAGACCGCGGGCAGCTTGACTCCGCTTGTCTCCGCGGTCTCTTTTCTCTGTTTGAACTTTTATCTCCCATCATGCCGGGGGGTGTTCCGCTGAGTTTGCTGCAGTCTCGAACCGCAGCCCCAGACTGACGAATGCCGCGATCAAGATGATACCCGCGGACATGCAGTATACAGGGACGAGGGTAAAAGTCTTCATCAGGAATCCTGCCATCGCCGAACCGGCCACTATGCCTGCCATGAGCAGCGGCGTAATCGCTCCGTTCACGCGTCCGATGTAGGCTTCCTCCACCATTTTTATCATGAGCGCACCGAGAACAGTTTGCATGAACGCCATCATGACGCCGACCAGGAAGCGCATCGCTGCGGTGAGCGGCACCCACACGGATAAGGCTTCGATCACGATCGACAGCGACAGAAACGCGATCCCGGTAAACGCAACGCCCCGCGGGTTCAGCTTCGTGCCGCCGACCGCCGCAGCCGCGCCGCCGATCAGCATTCCCGCACCGGATAGTGCATAGAACCACTGGATGTTCTCTTTATCCAGTCCCAGCCGTTCCGTTACGATGTAGATGTCCAGCGGCTGGATAATGCCTGAGCCGAGCCCGATGCAGGCAAACATCAGTGCAATGACGACCAGATTACGGCTGCCGCGGACATAGCGGATCCCCTCCTTGATGTCCTCCAGGATCGGTACGGTCCGGCGCTCCGGATTGCGCGGGGAAGGCGGAAGCGCGAGCTGGATCGCGGCGGCCGCGAGGAACAGACCGATCAGTATGACAAGCGAATTCGTGATGCCCAGCAGCGAATAGAGGAGCGTGCCGATGATCGGCCCGACGATGATGAACAGCGACATGAGACTTTGGGTAATGCCGATCGCCGCCCCCACCAGTTCCTCCGGCACATGCCGTTTGAACATGATGGCCGAAGAGGGTTGGGAGAATTGGCTGACGATGGCCGACACGATCGTTGCCGCGAATACGGCCTGCCAGGAGCCCGCGAGCACGAACAATAAAATGGCCGCTACCGATAGTGCGCTTAGCAGATCGCCGGCGATCATGGTTCGCTTCGGATTCCACCGGTCGGCGAAGGCGCCCCCGATGAACGAGAACAGGAAGATCGGCGCATACTCGAATACCGTAAGCAGCGATACCGCCACGGGATCATTGTTCGTTTGTTCCATGACATAGAAGAGCAGTGCGATATTGCGCACCCAGATCGCAAGCTGCTGCATCAGATCGGCAAGCGCGACGATGCGGAACACGCGGTTCTGAAATAAAGTTGTCATTTTTATCTCTCCCTTGCCTGAACAGATTAAACTGACCGTCCGGTCTAATGAAAGGGTAAAAAAAATTAGCGGTTCTCTATTCCCTTCAGCAGGACGTCAACCGCAGTCCGGTATAACGCGCAAAGCCGTTCGGGCTCATATTCGTAATAAGCGACGCTGATTCCGCCAAGCAGGCCGAACAGGATAAACGTCAGGTCTTCCAGCGGAGCCGGCTTGAATTCCCCGCTCCGGATCCCCTCTTCCAGCAGCTGTTGGAATACCGGATAATGCATCCGCGTAATCTCGATCAGCTTCGCTTTGATCTCCGGGTCTCCGCCTTCGCTGCCCGAGAATTCCTCGGCAGCCTTCAGCAGCGGATTTTGGAAATCGTCGGCGTAATGCTCGGCCAATCGGTACAGTTTCTCTGTGGCCGTCGCGAGCGGCGCCTCCAGCTCCCGCCACTTGTCGAGCCATTCCTGAATCGACAGTTCAAGAATATAAAGGAACAACGCCTCCTTGCTCTTGAAGTGGTAATAGATGCTGCCCTTGCTGGTTTCCGACACATGCCGGATCTCTTCCATCGTCGTGGCGGCGTATCCTTTCTGCTCGAACAGGACCTTGGCCCTGCTTGCGATTTTCCGCTTCGTTTGTTCTCCGTGATCCGTGGATCTCGGCATATCGTTCACCTCAGATATTAAACTGACCATCCGGTCTAATATAGATATAACCAGATCTGCGGGAAAAAAACAAGGGGCTGTGTGGAGGATGAGGTTCCTTTCTGTACCGGATTCCGCCGCATACAAATGATTTCCTTGGGTATAGTAACCATTATGAAATGAGCAGAGTACGGGTTCAGTTTGCCCAATTGCCTTTAGTCTTGGGGGGGATACAACGTGGGAACGGTCGATTGGAGCCGCGGCTTAACGGAAATGACGCTGGCTTTTCATATTTTGTTTGCGACGGTCGGGGTGGGCGTTCCGGTTTTCATTTCCATGGCCGAATGGATAGGTATTCGGAAGAAGGACGTACATTATTCGCTCATGGCCCGAAGATGGGCCCGGGGCTTTGTGATCACGGTGGCCGTCGGTGTCGTCACCGGGACATGCATTGGTCTTCAGCTCAGTTTGCTGTGGCCGGAATTTATGAGATTGGCAGGCAATGTGATTGGTTTGCCGTTGTTTATGGAGACGTTCGCGTTTTTCTTCGAGGCGATATTTCTCGGCATCTATCTCTACACCTGGGACCGATTCTCCAATCCTTATATACACTGGCTGCTCACCCTTCCGATCATCATCGGTTCATCCGGTTCCGCGCTGTTTATTACGACCGTCAATGCGTTTATGAATACGCCGCAAGGATTCACCTTTGAAAACGGGAAGTTGACGAACATTGATCCGCTGGCAGCCATGTTCAATCCAGCCGCTCCGTCAAAGGTGGCGCACGTATTGTCATCCGCTTACCTAACCGCCGCTTTTCTTTTGGCCATGATTGCCGCCTTCGCCATGCTCAGGGGACGAAAGGACGATTATTACCGCAAATCGATTCGCCTGAATATGACTGCCGGCCTTATCCTGGCCGTCGTAACGATTGGAATCGGGGACATCTCCGCCCGGTTTCTGGCCGCGGAGCAGCCGGAGAAGCTCGCTGCTGCCGAGTGGCATTTTGAGAGCGGCAGCAGAGCTCCCCTGATCATCGGAGGCCGATTGAACCCGGCAACGCAAGAGGTGACCGGGGCCATTGAAATCCCTTGGGCGCTCAGTCTGCTCGCAACCCACCATCCTGACGGCCTGGTTGTCGGTTTAAATGAATTTCCAAAAGACGAATGGCCTCCGCTCTATGTCCATTATTTGTTTGATGCCATGGTCGGTATCGGATTTTATTTGCTGGCCGTTCCCGTCCTTTTTCTTGCGCTGTTATGGCTGAAACGGAGGAATGCTTACAATCGCTGGATACTGGTCGGCATTTTAGCTGGAGGTCCGCTATCCTTGCTTGCCATCGAACTCGGATGGTTTTATGCGGAGGTTGGAAGACAGCCATGGATCATGCGGGGATATATGCGCGTATCCGATGCGGCGACCACGAACGCTCACGTTAGCGTTGCATTTTGGCTATTTGCCGGCTTGTATGCCGTGCTGGGTATCGTGTGCCTGTTCGTGCTGGCCCGGTTGTTCCGCAACAAACCGGCCGAGATGGAACTGGAAACACGCCGCATCATCTTGTGAGGAGGTCACAGACATGTCGATCGAACAGCTTGGCATCACCATTCTCTGGAGCTTTCTGTATGGCTACCTGATTGTGGGTTCCATTGATTTTGGGGCGGGATTCTACGCTTATTACAGCCGGGTGAGCGGTGTGGAATCGGTCATCGGGCCCGTGATTTCCAGGTACTTATCCCCGGTCTGGGAAGTGACCAACGTTTTTTTTGTGTTTTTTTTCGTCGGTATCGTCGGCTTCTTTCCGGAAACGGCATTTTATTATGGGACGGCGTTGCTCATTCCCGGCAGCATTGCGCTCATTTTGCTCGCCATTCGGGGGTCGTTCTACGCATTTGCGAATTATGGCGCAAAGAAAAATTCCTTCTACCTGCTCGCTTACGGAGCCACAGGGCTGCTCATACCCGCCTCTTTATCCACGGTGTTCACCATCTCGGAGGGAGGCTTTTTGACCGTTCAGGGAAACCATGTCACCTTGCTGCTGGAGGAGCTGTTTTACAGTGCGTACTCCTGGGCGGTTGTGCTGCTCGCCATGTCAAGCGTGTTGTTCATCAGTTCGACGTTTTTGACCTATTACGCGGCTCGCGCGGAAGATGCGGGAGCGCTCGAACAGATGCGCCGGTTTGCCTTGTGGGGCGGCATTCCGACGATCATTTCCAGCCTGTTTGTCTTTATTGCCCTTCGGAATCATAACCTGGAGCATTTTCAGCGCACGCTGGACGTGTGGTGGCTGTTCGGGCTCTCGCTCATCAGCTTTGCGATTGCGGTTTGGCTGATTTGGCAAAGAAGATACTATGGCGTCGCTTTTGTGATGGTCATGCTGCAGTTCGCCTTCGCTTTTTTCGGTTACGGCATTTCCCATCTTCCTTATTTGCTCTACCCTTATTTGACGCTGTATGGCGGCGTGACGAACCCGGCCATGGGGCGCGCGCTGGTCGTGGCATTTGCTGCCGGTTTTGTCCTGCTTGTCCCGTCGCTCGTTCTGCTGCTTAGGCTGTTTTTGTTCAATGCCCGATATGTGAAGGGGGAGTCGCCGTGAATGTGTTTGATCGTCAGGATAAATGGCTGATGCGCCTCTGCTTTGGCATCGCCTTTCTGCTCCTGCTGTCCATCGTAAGACATTTTGTATAGCCGCATAGGTTGGGACAAATGATCCGAACACTGGGAAAACGAAATCGTTTGATCAGGAAAAATCAATGGTAAATTATGTTCAACATGGAGAAACGAAATTATTGACGGTTGACTTTATGCTTTTATTAAACGAATCCCATAATAAGACGGGTCCTTTTACAATAAAATGAATATAACCAACAAAAAGTTGCCGGATTTTATTAATGAGGATCATAAAGAAATTTCCATACTTCGCGGCAGAAAGATAACGCTAGATCAAAAGGAAAGACATGGATACGGGGCTGGAACATTTGAAATCCCAAACGATTGAGATTTCTGCGGCGGATCGCAATCGCGGTAAAAGGGCGCACATTCTGGGATACTATGTGGAACCCGATCATCCCGCCTTGACCGGACTTTGCCAACCGACCGTCGAACCAAGGCACGAAGCGTCGAGAAGCATGGTGGAGCGATTGGTCCGGGAAGGCTATCAAATCACTTGGGAGCAAGTGAAAAAATATGCCCATACCCTATGTAGACGCTGTCGCCGCGATTGAAGCCATCCTTGCGGCAGGCGGTGTTCCGGTATTGCCCATGGGGGATCTTTTGCGCTGACTTTTTCGCTGCGATATCGAGCTTCGGATTACGCCGTCGTTAATCCCGCTGCAAAACGCTGTTCTTGAATCAACCGTAAATTTCTCCATGATTCGAATGAGGAATGCAAAAACGTCGCCTAAAGCTTAATCAGCTTGCTTACCGGCCGAGTGAAACGCAGGCATCACGCCCTGTTTTTCCTCGGCTTATTTATTCATTTAACGGTAAAATGAACCCGAGCATCCCGCAGCATCATATCGACCTCGTCATGATCACTCCAATAGATTTCGCACCGGATATGCGTGTGATGCTGTCTAATGCAAGTTAAATGATATCGTTTCCAATCATTTGTCAGCCTGAATGCTGGAGACCATACGCTATTTTTGATATCGTAATTTCCCTCTCCCAGCGGATGCAGTTCATGAATGCATAAGTGGATTTCGCGGCCGATGTCTTTGCGGGTTTTCAGATAAGCTTCAAATGTTACGTCTAATCTGGCCCAATCGCTGGCCCACATCATCACCAGGTCGAAATATACACTCGGACTGGCAAATGTCTTTTCCGCATCATTAGCCGCGCAGTACAAGCTTGAAGCGTAATGGGGATCCGCATGAAAATACACGGCTTTATGGGTTGATCTGTGCCTCAGCGAGCAATAATCGGGAAACGGCAATATTTCAGCATACTTTATATCGGGAACAAGCGGTTCAACTTGAGTGAAATCCACGTAAGTATGACGTATTAACAGATCGTCTTCCGCTTTGTCAAACCAGTATATTTCAAATCTCAGGAACGTATCATCCCTTTGTTTTTCATATTTTATTGAATGTTCCGACCAATCTTCACCGGCAACCTTGTTTTCGGCCGTGCCATTGACATACTCCCCCTGAGTTAATTCATGAATGGCGAGCTGCAAGGTGCGATTGGGAATCGTTGATTTCATCGTCACTGTAAACGTACATGAGGACCTTGCCGGAATATCATGCACATCTTTGATAATGCTTGGATTATCAAGTCTCCCATCCTTGTTGTTTACAGCCAGCGCATTAACCTTATTTTCAACTTCTTTTATTGCATAATTAGGGCATCTGTCAAAAGTAAAGTTCCCGTATGCAGGAGCTTCATCCGTTGCCTTAAATTTAAAATCGCCGTTTAAATTAATCCATTGCACATATCGCTGATGTTCGAGTTCCTTTCTGTGGTTAACAAGCTTTTTGTAAGTTTCAAAATCGGGATGTAAACTATGATCCATATAGTTGTTGTTCCGATCTAGGCTTTTGGCATATTTGTGCTCATAAAATTTTTTGGTTTTCTCCAGAAAGTATACCATTGATCTTAAAATGAATAATTGACCGGTATAGTCCCCGCATCTTTTGCTTAATTCGGAATAAACGGCTATCTGCAGCGTCACTGCAGCGACCATTACAGGATGTACATGGTCTGTATAAAAGTCCATGTTTTCTTCAAAAACTTGTTCGATTTCTCTTGTCACTTCACCGATTTTGTTGATCAACTCGTTTAATTTTCTGCCGGTTACATCCGCTGCGTCGATACCTTCCAGATGTTTAATGATGATTTGAGAGTACTCTTCGTGGTACCAGTCAATTTTACCTTGATATTGATTTAACGAATGTTCAAGAATGTATGTTTTTATATTGTCACCCAGTTCATTAATGTAATTTCGGATTCTGTCGGATATCTCGTTGGTTTGTTTTATTTTTGCGTTATGTTCTAAAACAGCACCGATGATTTCTCCAGAAAGTTTAGTAATGATTTCATCTTTGTCCATCCATAGTCATCTCCTAATATTTGTTAAAACCAATCTCAGTATTCCCTTGTCAAAGAAGTGATATTCTTTATAGTTTGGCTCTGCAAAGATCGGTATGGTTAGCTGACGGAACGATACGTACAGACGGAATCCATTTGGCGAATGGGGAAAGACCAGATGGCATAACGTCCATTTATCAACGACCTGCAAAATGCGAGTTAAAATTCGATGCTTAACGAATCCGAGCCGCCACTCTGCTTGCGGTGCGAACGCAGCCCGGATAAAGAAGGCCTTTCACTGCGATGCGAGTCGGTTTAGGAATGAAAAGAGATGAAAAGAAGGGATAATGATGCAAGTCCGATTGACTTTATTAAATGATAATGATAATCTTTATCAATATAAGCTGTGTTCTTTGATAATCGAGGTGGTTTGTTTTGAAAACATTGGAAAAAATAGAAACCTTCCTTGTGCTTGCGCAATGCCGGTCGTTTATGGAGACGGCCAAGCGCCTTTATTGCTCGCAGCCGACCATCAGCAACCATATCCAGCAGTTGGAAGAGCAGTTCCAGTGCAAGCTGTTCCACCGATCGGGAAAAAACGTCCAATTAACGAGGCAGGGAGAAATTTTCCTGCAGTATGCCAAGCAGATCACGCAGTTGGTCGAAGAAGCAGCGGTCAAAATGAAGGATGCGGAAAGACAAGATATATTAGCCATCTACGTCAGCAGTTATATCGGGGCGTATTTTTTTTCGGACATTTTGAGCAGCTTTCACCAGGAATACCCGAAGCAGGCGCTGGAGGTGCATACCCACTGCTATACGGAGCTGAGAAGCGCGCTGCAACAGGGGCGGACGAATTTTGCATTGATGCCCGTCTACCCGGAAGATGATTACATTCATGCCAATTTTGACGTGCACGTATTGTTTCATGATGAGTTTCCTCTGGTTGTCCCTCCCAATCATCCGTTAACAGGCAGAAAGGTCGTATACTCCCGGGATCTGCGCAACGAGACGCTGCTGCTGCCGCGAAGTCATTATCTCCAGGAATATATTATTACCGAGCTTGAACGGCAGCGGGTCAAGGTGCGATTTTTGCAAATGAGCAATTTTGACATGATCAAGCAGGCCGTCAAATCGCATCTGGGCCTTGCTTTTCTGCCGTTTAAAGCCGTTGAAGCCGAAGTGGCCAAGGGCGAGCTTGCGTTCAAAAGCGTTGCCTCCCTGCCGATTAGGCGGAATAACGGCATTGTGATCCGCAAACAGACCCCCCTTACTGAAACGGAATTTACGTTTTGTCATGAGGTCAAGCGATATTTCGGCGTTCAGTAAAAGAGACGCGCGCTCCGGATCGAATAAACATTCGGGTACGATTCGTCCGGAGCCGACGCTATCGTTAAAGCGGGAACCGCCGCTCATGACCGGAGAGAGAACCGGGCCTAGCGTGGTCTGTTAGAGCAGCAGAGGGGCGGTAGAGTGACCCAATCATAGGCGATAGAGAAGGAAGGCGGAACGTTTACGGGCCGCCTTTGAGGCCGTGCCATTACGGCTTCATACATTTATGGAAATACAAGCTTAAGAGCGGTCGGAATCCGTATCTTTTGCTCTTGGTGCACAAGGTGTGAGTTTGGACAAAGGCTTGGCCGGCGGTCAGGTTTTCTTGTCGTTTAGGAAATTTGTCATCGTCGGATTGTAATGAAGCCTTGGGGTTCGAGCGACCGCCCCGCAGCGCCGATACGCGCGCCTGGGGCTCCGTTTTGGAATCATTGATGAGCTAGATGCCCCTTGGTTGTTCGACACACTTTTCTTTGAAGCCCCGCCGCTTTCTGCCGTCGATCTGATTCGTTTTTTTAATCGATGTATTGAAAAAAATAATACGAGTGGCTGAGGACCATAAACGACGTGATAATTCGATTCAACCCCTTTTTAGTTGATATTGATATTCATTATCACTTGATCTATGATGATTTTGTTATCGCCCATACATCATTATTTATAAAAATACAGGAGGGTTCGCTGCATGTTATCTCGTCGTCACTTCATACGTCCGGTCATGGCCGGTCTTGTTGCGCTGTCCGTGCTTATGGCCGGATGCCAATCCAAGACGGCTGAATCTGTTGATCCGAAGGGGGCTGAGGCCAAGCCCGTCGAGCAGAGCATTCCCGAATTGAAAATCGCCGTACCGGGCGATGTCGGTCCGCTCAATTTGTATTTGAGCTCAGGCAATGAGAGTTTGCTGGAGCTGGTGTATGACAAGCTGTTCGCGCCTTCGCCGTTCGTCAAGGAACCGCAGCCGTGGCTGGCCGAATCGGCCACACAGGTGGACGACCTCAACTGGGTCGTGAAGCTGCGTTCCGGCATCAAGTGGCATGACGGTCAGCCTTTTACGGCCGAAGATGTTAAGTTCACGTTTGAGTATTACCGGGACGGTCCGTCCAACCGCTACACTCATCATGTCAGCGAGGTTCCCCGCGTGGAAAAGATCGAAGCGGAGGATGCCTCCACCGTGCGTTTCACCTGCGCCTACGCATGCCCGTCGCTGGCAAGCATCACGATGGCCGATTTGCCGATCCTCCCCAAGCATATTTGGGAAAAAGTCGAGAATCCGCGCAAATTTACGGAGCTGCCCGTCGGTACGGGCCCGTACAAGCTGACGGAGTACAAGCCGGATCAATATTATAAATTGGAGGCGAATCCGGATTATTTCAAGGGCCGTCCGCTCGTTGACTCGCTGGTCATGCCGATCATCAAAGATCCGACGGCGATGTTCAACGCGCTGCGTGCCGGTGAAGTAGACGCCGCTTCCCGGGGTGTGCCGCCGGAGCTGCTGGAATCGTTCAAAAAATTGCCGAATATGAAGGTCGCAGGCACGAAGGAGCTGTCGCTGACCGAGGTTCGCATCAACTTCGAAAAAGAGCCGTTTAACGAGCCGAAATTCAGAGAAGCGTTATCGCTGGCCGTTGACCGCAAGGCGATTACGGACACGGTCCTGCTCGGAGAAGGAAGGCCGGGTCTGCAGGGGTATCCGCATCCGGACTCGCCATGGACAAGCCCGACCCTGAGCACACCGTTTGATGCGGACAAAGCCAAAGCGGTGTTGGATCAGTTGAACTATGTGGACCGCAATGGAGACGGCGTTCGGGAAACGCCTGCGGGTCAGGCGCTTGATTTTTCGATCAAAGTCTCGTCGACGGAACCGGGCTGGATTCGTTCGGCCGAGCTGCTGAAGCAGCAGTTCGCCAATGTGGGCATCAAAACCACCGTTGAGGTGCTCGACTCGGCAACGATCGGAACGCTCGGACAATCGCGCAAATTCGACATGTATGTAGGCAGCATCGGACCGCACGGCGTGGCGGACCCGGACCAGTTCGTCATGTCGCATCGCTCGGGCTATCTATGGTCCAAAGGACTGGCATACCCTGAAATGGACGAGCTGACGAAAAAATGGATGGCCGAAGCCAATATCGACAAACGCAAAGAAATATCGTTTGAGATGCAGGCTCTGTTCAACCGTCAGCCTACCAGCCTCGTTCTGTATTACCCGACGGAAAATTACGCTTACCGCGCGGACAAGTTTGACCGCTGGGTGGAATCCCCCGGCTTCGGCATCATTCATAAATATTCTCTACTGCCGGAAGAAGCCCGGAAAGCGGCAGGGGTGACCAACTAAGGATGAGTGGTCTTATGGGAAACGATACCTCCTCAGGGAGAGCAATCGGGACATCCCACTCCCGCCGGTTCGGACGGAAATGCGTACAGTATATACTGGTTTTGTTTATTGCGTTAACCATCAATTTTGCGCTCCCCCGTCTGGCGCCGGGAGACCCGCTCATTTATTTCATGGGGCAGGAAGTCAACACATTGACGGCCGACCAGCGGCAGCGGATGAATCAAGAGCTTGGACTGGACCGGACGCTTTGGGAGCAGTATACCGATTTTATGGTCGGGGCGGTAAGCCTGGAGCTGGGCAGCTCCACGAAATTCGGCAAGCCGGTGAAGGACGTTTTGATGGAACGATTGCCGTGGACTCTTCTTCTGGTTTTGCCGGCGTTTGTACTCAGCGCGCTGATCGGCATGGCTTGCGGAGCGTATGCGGCCTGGAACCGCGGCAAACGGCGGGATGTCGCGCTGCTGACGTCGATGCTTGCTCTTGAATCGCTGCCTGGCTTCTGGCTCGGCATGCTGCTGATCGCCGTATTTGCGGTGAATCTCGGCTGGCTGCCCTCATACGGGGCCGTACCGCTGGTCCATAACGGCGGCGCCGATTATGTCATTGAAGTCATCCGGCGTCTTATTTTACCTGTAACTACGATTACGCTGGCAACGGTAGGCGCCAACTTCCTGCTGACCCGCTCCTCCATGCTCGATACGCTGGGGCAGGATTATATGTTTATGGCGGAAGCCAAAGGGGTCGGCCGGCGAAACCTGATTTACCGGCATGCGCTGCGCAACGCGCTGCTGCCGGTCTATACGCATGTGACGCTGGGTCTGGGCACCTTGGTTAGCGGCGCGGTGGTGGTGGAGACGGTTTTCTCCTATCCGGGGATCGGACGTCTGCTGTACGAAAGTGTGATCGCCCGGGATTTTCCGATGATGCAGGGAGTGTTCCTGCTGATCACCGTCGGTGTCATTGCAGCTAATTTGCTCGCCGATTTGACGTACCCGTTCATCGATCCCAGAGCCCGTTACTTCAAGCCTGGGGAGGGAACGGCATGAACAGAACATTATCAGGAAAGATCGGCGTGGCAGGCTTCATCCTGTTGGCACTTATTGTCGCGCTTGCTGTTTTTGGGCCTCTACTTACGCCTTACAGCGCGGACGAGCAAAGCGGTTCGCCGCTCCAGCCGCCCAGCCGGCAGCATCTGCTCGGCACCAACGACATGGGCCAGGATATTATGGCGGAGCTTGCGGAGGGCGCGCGGGTCTCGCTCACGGTAGGCATCGTATCGGCGCTGCTGGCCGTGCTGATCGGCGCGATCGCCGGACTTATCGCCGGATACGGTTCCGGCTGGCCGGATGCGCTGCTGATGAGAACGGTGGACGTCAGCCTGACGCTTCCGTATTTGCCGCTGATGATCGTGATCGGCGTGTATATGGGACCGAGCGTAATCACACAAATTTTGGTCATCACGCTCGTCATGTGGGCGGGCAAGGCCCGTGAAATTCGTGCGCAGGTGCTGTCGCTGCGAGGCAGAGGGCCGGTGCTGGCTACCAAAACCATGGGCGCCGGACATGCTTATGTTCTGCGCAGGCACATTTTTCCCGGGATCGTTCCGCTGCTCATTCCCCAATTCGTCAGGGCAGTCAATACTTCGATTCTGCTGGAATCTTCCTTAAGCTTTCTGGGGCTTGGCGATCCGCTGTCGAAAAGCTGGGGCAGCATCCTGTTCTACGCCAATGCGAGAAGCGCGTTTTTGACCGATGCCTGGATATGGTGGGTGCTTCCTCCCGGACTGTGCATCGTCGTTACGGTGCTTGCATTCTCCTTTATCGGTTATGTGATAGAGGAGAAGAACAGCCCCCGCTTGCGTTCGCTTCGGCGGGGAGTGTTTTCCGGCTTGGGGGACGGACCAAAGTCTCCGGCGCCAGCCGGCACCCGGACACATGCCGCAGCTTCGCTGCTGGAGGTGGACCGGCTGTCGGTCTCCTACCCGCAAGAAAAAGGCGTAGTCCATGCGATCGACACGGTGAGCTTTGCCATAAACCGGGGTGAAGTGGTGGGGCTTGTCGGCGAGTCGGGCAGCGGGAAGACGACGGTGGCGTCTTCCATCATGCAATTGCTGCAGGAGCCTGCGCTGCGGAACGGCTCGATCCGTTTTGACGGCATCGACTTGACCTCTTTGTCGCCAGGGGAAATGCGTACGCTTCGGGGAAAGCGCATTGCGCTCATTCCGCAGGCGGCGATGAACGCCCTGAATCCGGTCATGAACGTCCGGAGCCAGCTGGCCGAGGCGGTCACCGCTCATCATGCGATGGATAAGCAGAGGCTGCACGAACGGGTGGATCAGGTGCTGGAGCAGGTCGGACTGACGCCTGCCTGGGGAAGAGCTTATCCGCACGAGCTCAGCGGGGGGATGCGCCAACGGGTCGTCATTGCGATGGCGCTGATGAACGAGCCCGAGCTGATTATCGCCGACGAGCCTACCACGGGGCTGGATGTCAAGGTACAGGTCGACATCATCAGGCTGCTCGCCGATTTGCAGCAGCGGCTGGGCTTGTCCATGCTCATCATTTCACATGATTTGCCCGTTGTGCTGAAGCTGGCGGACCGCATTCTGATCATGAAGCAGGGGCACATCGTGGATCAGGGGCCGGCAGACGCCATTGCGGCTGCGCCGTCCCACCCGTACACGAGGCGTCTCATCGACGCCATCCCCCGGTTGCGCACGAAGCGGAGTGTTCCACAAGTCGTGCCATCTTCTTCTTAACGGAGGCTGAAGCGATGACGATACAAGACACTGGCAGCGCGGAGGTGCGCAGAGACGACCTGCTGCACGTAAGCGATTTGCACAAAGCCTATACGGCTCCGGGCGCCGCCTTTCGGCAGGAGGCGGTCGTCAAGGGCGTCAGCTTTTCCATTGCGGAAGGCGAAACGGTCGGCCTGGTCGGCGCCAGCGGTGTGGGTAAAAGCACCATCGGCCGGATGATCGCAGGTTTGGAGCAGCCGGACAGCGGCACGATAAAGGTAATGGGGCAGGACATCCTGGCTTTGAAGGGGAAAGCCAGAAGACAGGCGCTGCGGCCCATTCAAATGATCTTTCAGGACCCCTATGAATCGTTGTCTCCGCGTATGACGATCGAGCAGCTGGTATGCGAGCCGCTCGTCATTCAGAGACTATACTCCGGCGACAAGCGCGCCCGAAGAGAGCTGGTGCGGGAAGCGCTGGCGGAGGTATCGTTATCGCCGGACCGGTACATGGACCGGTACCCGCATGAATTGTCCGGCGGGGAGCGGCAGCGGGTCGGCCTGGCGCGGGCGTTCATCGTCCGCCCCCGGCTGATCGTGGCCGATGAGCCGACCTCGATGCTCGATCCGTCCCTGCGTCTCGATTTGCTGGACGTCATGAAGCGTTTGCGCCAGCGCCATGGGCTGTCGTATTTGTTTATCACCCACGATATCGCGCTGACGCGGCACTTCTGCGACCGGATGCTTGTGTTGGAGCAGGGCGTCATCGTCGAAAGCGGAAGCACCGATGCGGTCATCGACGACCCGCAGCATCCGTTTACGAAGCGCCTGATCGGGGCGCTGCTGGAGCTGACCGGCGTTTGACATGCCCGGCCCGGTATATGGATAACAGTAGAAAGGGGATCCATTGCGGATAACATGAACGATATACTCATGCTGCATTCCGGCAGCCATTTTGTGGATGCACGAATGAACGATTTGTGCTATAAGAACGATCTTGCTTTTTTGGATGTCTATGAGCTGCCGGATGCCGATCTGGAGCCTTATGTCGGGATGGTCATTCCCGGCCTCATCGACCAGGAATTTCTGACTAAGGAGAAAGAATGCATCCGGCGGTTTCTGGACAGCGGCAAAGTGCTTGTATTCAGCGGGCACCTGTTCCGTCCCTGGCTTCCCGGGGGCTCGAACTTCGTGCCCAAAACGATCCGCAGCCACCGCGATTATCACGTATCGATCCATCGGCCGCATCCGATATTCGAAGGCGTGCTCCCGGAGGATATGACCTACAAGCAGGGGGTAGCCGGTTTTTTTGCCAGAGGGCACCATCCGGTTCCCGAAGGAGCGGAGGTGCTGCTGACGCTGCCGGGAGGAGAGCCGATCGTGTATATCGACCGTAACAGCACCCGGGGGACGATACTGGTTCATTCCGGCAACGATTTGCTTGGCTATCACAGCAATGACAACACGTCGGGCCGCATCGGGCCGCAGCTGCTCCGGTGGATCCGGGACGAGCACCGGCAGCTTCAGGAGAAAGGTGTGGCGATATGAGAAAAATAGCCGCATTATACGGGGGGTGCTCGCAGCATCACCGGACGCTCAACGAGCCGAAGTACCGCCGATTTTTCGATGAGCTCATTTACCTTCCCGATCTGGAGACCGCTTCTTTGGACAAGTACGACGTCTTGCTCTGTCCGTCTCAGCTTCATCAGGGCATGGTGGAAAAATCGGCGGCCAAAATCCGGGCGGTCGCGGAGCGGGGAGGGACCGTAGTGGCGTTCGGTCCGCAGTCGCGGCCGTGGATCCCCGGACATCACTGGGAATTCAGGCCGACCAACTTCTGGTGGTGGCTGGACAAGGATGCACGGAGCGGTCTCGTTCAGGCCAACCCCGGGCACAGCCTGTTTCAAGCGATCACGCTGGAAGATGCTACCTGGCATTACCACGGCGTGTTTTGGCCCCCGGAGGGCTCGGACGTCCTGATTGCCCTGGAGGACAACGGCGCGATCCTGTATATCGACAAGGTCAGTACGGCCGGAACATGGATCGTAACGACGCTGGACCCCGATTATCATTTTGGCTCGTATTTCATGCCGGCGACGGAGCGGTTTTTGGACGGCTTCCTGCCCTGGCTTGCCGAAGGAACCTGGTAATGATCCATATTCGGAATGTGACAAAAAGGTATGGGGAACGCACCGTACTGGACGGCGTGAATCTGCATCTTCATGCCGGGGAGTTCGCTTTCCTGCGCGGCCGGTCCGGTTCGGGGAAAAGCACGCTGCTCAAGCTGCTGTACCGGGAGATCGACGATTTCACCGGCGACATTGCCATTGACGGCCAACCGGTCGGGAGCATGCCGAAATACGAGCTGCGCCGCAAAATCGGCGTGATTTTTCAGTCGTTCGAGCTGCTGGAGCGTAAAACGGTGCTGGAGAACGTCGAACTGGCCGGCGAGGTGCTGGGAAGAAGCGAAAAAGACACCCGGGCCCAGGCGCTTCACCTGCTGAAGCGGACGGGGCTGAGCGGCAAGGAGCGGCTGTTTCCCGCCCAGTTGTCCGGCGGGGAGCAGCAGCGGGTGGCCATTGCCCGGGCGCTGCTGGTCCGGCCGGCGATCGTGCTTGCGGACGAGCCAACGGGCAATCTGGATAAGGAAACGGCGGCGGAGATGTTTCATTTGCTCCGGGAACTGCAGCGGGAATACGGCATGACGATGCTTGTCGTAACGCATGCCGACCGGTTCGTGGAAGCAGTTCCCGCGCGGACATTACACATGGAACAAGGGAAAATATATGAGATTGGCAATGGTTAAGTTTATTGTCCGCGATGCGCGGGAAGGCATTCGGCGCAATGCGGGAGCGGCTGCGGCGGCGGCCGCCATGATTTTTATCGCAATGACGATTTCGGGCGCCTTGTTTATGCTCCGTCTCGGGGTCCATGACCTGATGCAGTATTTGGACGCGCAGCTCAGTATGAAGGTGTATGTGGACCCGGCTTTCGAGACGTCGGAGGTTGCGCGCGTGCTGGAGCAAAAAAGCTACGTCAAATCGGTGCGCATCGAGACCAAAGATCAGTTGGTCGAGCGGATGAACGTGTTTTTCCAGGGCCGGGAGCAACTGCTGGAGAGCTTCAAGGAAAGCGACCTGCCGGATGCGGTACGTCTGGAGCTGACCGATACGCGGCACATTTCGCTCATTGCGGAAGAATTGCGCTCGATACGCGGCATCGCTCAGGTCATTTATCCGCAGCAGTTGGCGGAAACGGTGCTGCACGCCTCCGACCGGATCAACCGCTGGGGCTTGCTGCTGCTTTTGTTTTTTGCAGGCGTCTCGTTTTTGACGGTGTTTTTGGCTGTGAATCTCGCTTTGTATCAGCGGCAAAAAGAGATTCGGGTGAAGCTGCTGCTCGGGGCGAAGCCGGCCCATGTGCGGGGGCAATTCGTATTCGAAGGCGGGGTGATCGGCTTGGCCGGAAGTTTGCTGGCGGCGACCGTCCTGGACGGGCTGTACCGCTATACCATGGCGTCTTTGGAGCATCCCTATAACACGATATTCCATGTGGCTCCGGCTGATTTTTATACGATGATGCTCGGCATCGTGGCGGCGGGCACGGCGATCGGCCTGTGCGCCAGCTATGTGTCGACCGGGAAGCTGATGAAGTATGCGTAGGACGGTTGTCGTTCTTGTACTGTTCTTCCTGTTTGCGGCAACCGGCGCGTACGCCCACCTGACCGGCGCTTTTGCCGATTTTCTTGTTTCCGTGCATGACGAAGAGACGATCGCCAAGCTGAAGCTGGAAATGCAGCGCACGAAGAACGACATTGAAGCCATGACGCCTCAGGTCAGGCAAAAGGAGCAGGTGTTCTCCGCCAGGCGGAATAGCGCAGCCGCCCAGCTGCAGTTTTACGACGATTTCGGCATGGAGGCCTGGCTGAGTCTCATGCTGCAGGCGCAGGACCCGGTCGATATTATAGGCGGCCAATGGTTGATGGCGCGAAGCCTGGACCGGTATATGCAGGAGCTGGACCGGCTTTATGCCGAGTATATGCAGGTGAAGACCGCGAAGGAGTCGCTGGAGGGCCATCAGCGTCTGCTTAGGGGCATGGAGCGGCAGCTCCAGGCGCGGGCACGGTTTATGGCCGATAATTCCGATGCGGCCATAGACCAACTGGCCAATTATTTGGACATTGACTGGATGTCGGAAGTGGAGGAGCCGTTATTGCAAAGTCTGGCTTCGGACCGGGAGCTTGCGGAAAAACAGCTGCCGCAGTGGGCAGTCCCGGGCACAGCCGCAGGCGCTCTCTATAAGCTGGAAGAGCAGTGGCTGAACGATCGGTCGGAGCTTGCGTATTTCTTCCGCGCAGACCATATTTACGCCGTCTATGAAAAGCCGGACCTTCATGTGATGCTGATCGGTCAGCTGCTGAACAAGGAAAACGGTACGGCCGAGCTGCAGTTCGAGGCCGGTTTTTTCAACGGTTTTCTGATGCCTGATACGCTGCTCGAAGAGCTTCGCGGCTTTGCCGTCGGAACCGCCGGGCTGGAGGCTGCGGCGGGAAGTCCGGCTCCGTATTACTGGCAGCAGGCGAACGGGGCGCTGCTGCTGAGAACGAACGAGTAGAACAAAGCTCTCGGAGGATGAAATGAAACGTATTGCGGTAATGATATTCGTACTGATGCTGCTGCTGCCGGCAGCAGTACAGGCGCACATCGTCAATGAAAGCAATCTATACGACGATATCGCGTTTTCCGAAGCGCGGGAAAACATCGTTTATTTGAGCGGGCTCGGCGTCATCCCGTACGAGCACGGCGCGCCCTTGTTCAAGCCGAAGGACAAGCTGTCGCGTTCGGATCTCGCTTATTGGGCCGGTTCGTTTCGCGGCTTGGGGGCGCAGCAATCGGACCCGCAGGCCGTTCGGCAGGCGGTCTTGGCGGAGGGCGGCGTTCCTAGCCTGGATGGGAATGCGACGGTGCGCGATGTCAATCAAGCTTACTTTCAAGGGCGGGCGGAGTTGAACGGGTCGGAGGAGCTGACAAGAGAGCAGTTCGCTTCGCTCATGGCGGCTTATTTGACGACAAAGGTCAACGGACAAACGCTGTTCGAGCAGGCGGGCTATTCGCCCGGTCCGTCCGGGACGGTCGAAGCCGTCGCCATGAAGGAGAGCCAAGGCGCTGACGGCAAGACCGTCAGGACGTATGCCGTCACGATTCAGGGCGTCACGCTCGAGTTAAGCGAACACCCGAGAATCCTGTATGCTCCTGTCGACCCCGGCCTGTGGAAAGGAAAAAGCATCCGGGAATCGTGGGTAATGAACAAGCGTGAAGGCGGACAGCAACTGCAGCTGATTTCGTTTGTCAAGCCGGCGGGGGCGGCTTCGAGCCCGCAGGAGGCCAACAGCGATGAGAAAGGTCAAGCCCATGCGCATCATATGTGTCAGGAAGGCGATTCCGACTGCGTTCCGGCCGGTGAAGGCGCAGGCTTTCCGGTCATTCCTGCGGCGGCAGGGGCAGTGGCGGCCGTGCTCTTATGCTGGTTATTGATCAAAAAAAGAGCTTGAATTCCAACAACAATTAGGAGGATTCATGATGTATGTCATTTATATTCGTGACGGCCGCAAAGGCGAATTTTTAAAAGCGATTCGGTTTGAGGATGTCGAGAAATACCATAGCGGGCAATATTTGATGGCCGTCGCGGTCGGCTTTCTAAGCGTCTACGCGGGGATCAAGGCCTTGTGCGGAGACGAAGCGCCAGAGCGCAAAGACATCTCGATTCTGTCCGGTCACGGCGGTCCGGGGTTCCGCGATGCGTTCGAATATGTCACCCGTGCGGCGTCCCGCGGGGCGCTGACGGTTGACGTCAATTATCCGGTTGCCCAGTATGACCCGCATCGGGCCCAGTCGTACGCATTTGTCTTTTCACTGACCGACGGCCGGTCCGTAGAAGTATCGTTAAAGGAAGGCTTCCTGCCTCTGGAATTTTATGATTTGCTGGAGAAGGGAAGAGCGGGCACACGGACGGAAGCGGATGAGGAAAGGCTAGACGATTTGAAAAAGGAGCTCTGTGACCGGGCGCTGTCGATGCCTCTGGACGATCTGCTGGCCGTTAAACGGCTTTCCTGACCAGAGGAGGTATCCCCTTTTGCCCTTGCCCATGGTCAGAGTACCAGGGGTACCAGGGTACCGGAACGTTCTTTAGGAACGTTAACAGAGACCTGATAAGTTATAACACCAGGCGCAGCTAATGTAAAAGCTGCGTCTTTCTTGATTTACGGCGATGGCACCCGGGAGAAGCGTGGGCCAGGCATGAATGGGTATGAAATGAATAAAAGTCGATTCACTAGGCTATTTCCTATGGCAAGACGGACTGATAGAATAATGGTGTGCAGCAAGACTGAAATCCAGGTAGACGGTAACGCACGCGGAAAACAGCAGCATCAGGGAGGTATGGCGAGTGGAAATCCACCAACTGGAGTATATATTAGCCGTTGAAAAATACAAAAGCTTTAGTCTGGCGGCTGATGAAGTCTGCCTGTCTCAATCTGCGCTTTCCCATTCGATAAGAAAGCTGGAGGAAGAATTGGGCGTCAGAATATTTGAACGTACGACACGCTCTGTCCAGCCGACGCCGGCAGGGGCGCATTTCCTGATTTATGCCAAACGCATATTGGGAGAGATCAAGCGGGCCCGGCAGGTCATGCTGGAATATAACAATTTGGAACGGGGACATATGGTCATCGGCGCCATTCCCAACATCAGTTATTTAGGACTTACGGCGTTAATCGCTTCCTTCCAAAAGGCATACCCCGGCATCCATATCGAGATTCGTGACGGAAACAGTGATGAGCTGATTAAATGGCTGCAGGTATCGGAGATCGATGCCGCCCTTCTTACTCACTTGCATAATGAAAATTATGAAAAAACAATCGATTTCTATCCATTAATGAGCGATCAAGTCGTATTAATTACTCATGCCGCCCACCCCTTGGCCCATAAGAAAATCATTGATTTAGCGGAGGCCTCCAAAGAGAAATTTTTATCTATAAAACCAGGCTATGGGATGAGAAGCTTATGCGAACAAGCGTGTCAGGAAGCCGGTTTCGTGCCTAATATTATGTATGAAAGCAGTCAGGTGGAAACCATTTGCGGGTTGGTGGCGGAAGGGCTTGGCGTAGCATTGTTAACATCGCGGGTAGTCAAATTTATTCGACGTCCCGGAATCGCCATCGTGCGTCTTAAAAAAGAAATCAAAAGAACGACCGCCCTCGCCATACCTCGGGGCCCTGACATCCCTACGGTTCATGCCGCTTTTCGGGACTTCACCATGCAGTGGATCAAACAAAACGCCAAATAGGTCAGCCCGTTTCGGCCTGCTCAAATCAAAGTCATCCCTACCCATTTATGAATTTCATTCATATCTTGAATCGAAAATATCGATTGTATTAATAAGTGGCGTGCTGTACTCTAACTTCAAGGACATTCAATTTATGTAACCAGAAGGGCAGGGTACCGGTTTGCTGAAAGAGGAATTCGAAAAATGGGAGACGGATGTTTTGATCGTCGGTGGGGGAAGCGCCGGGCTGCGTGCCGCTTTGGCCGCAAGGGAAACAGGGGCACGAGTGCTGGTTGTAAATCGTGGCGGTAAAACATATGGCGGGGCTACTTCATATTTAGATAAGTTGATTGAGGTAACCGGGCTTGCTGTGGCTCTTAACAAAGAAGATTCCGATCTTTATTACAAAGAGTTATATGATTTTGGGATGAAAGTAAATTCAAGAGAACTCGTTAGAACCTTCACCGACAATAGTGAAAAAGAATTACGATTTTTGGAATCGATCGGTGTAGAATTTGAACGCCAAGGAAACGAGTACGTCTGGATGCAGATTCCAAGTCATTCCAGGCCTAGAGTGGTTAAGGGCATGAGTGATTTCGGTACCGAAATATTAACGAGATTAGTCAAAGCTTGCGAAGAAAAAGGAGTGCAATTTCTGGCTCATACCGGAATTTATGAGATTATCAAAGATTCCTCCGGGCATCCCAGATGGGCATTAGGCATTCACAAAACGCAAAAATGTACCCAGCCGGTTCAAATCCGTTTTTCCAGTGTTATTATAGCAACAGGAGGGTTTGGAAATCTTTTTTCCTACGCGACGAACCCTCAAGGCAACGCCAGCGGAATGGCCATAGGTCTGGATTTGGGGGCTGCATTAACGAACCTGGAATTCATGCACATTCTTCCCTTATTCGTAAGCCCGATTCGCGGATTCTACATGATCAGTGCGCTATTGTCTCAAGGGAAAATCTTGAATACGGCCAAAGAACCGTTTTCCTCGGGATGGGATCATAGCAGTCAAGAGCCGGATACGGTTACTCAAGGAAATATCACCTTTGAGATTTGCAAGTGGATTGAAAAACAGCAGGAAATGGGCAAAGCTACTTCGGACGGCGGGGTTTATTGGTATGGAACACACCTTATCGATGTGATGAAGCATCGCATTCCCCGTAGTTTGGAGATGTTAAAGGCCCGTAATCTGGATTTAACGTCGCAGCCTGCGATCATAAGTTCCGGATGCCATCAGGCGCTGGGGGGAATAGCTATTAATCCGCAGGGTGAAACCGGGGTAGCCGGATTATTTGCCTGCGGGGAATGTGCCGGAGGGTTCCAAGGGGCTCAGCGTATGATGGGAACCGGAGTGATGGACGCCTTAGTATTCGGCAGCCGGGCAGGGCGGGCAGCTGCTGAAGCGATTGGACAACCTGGAACCAAGCATTGGGTCGTGATGAGCGAAGATGTGAATCGAACGCCTGAATTGACCTGTGATAAAGGGTTTAGACAATTGCATGCCTCCATGGACCGGATCCTCGTAACCAAAAATAAAGAAAAATTGCGTCGTGCCCAAATGGAAGTAGAGTCACTCCAAAAAAGCTTGGAACATTACCCGTTAAACGCCATTCCTTATAAAGATCGATTGCGGTATAGCGAGTTAAAGCATGCTGTATCCATTGCCCAGGCGTTTATTGCTTCCAGCCAGGCCCGGGAAGAAAGCAGAGGCAGCTTTGTAAGAAGCGATTTTCCAGATCAAAGCCAACATTTTGATAAACAGTCGTTTGTTCATCGTATTCAACCCGATCAATTTCAAGTTGCGTTTCATTCATAGACGTTCAACCTATGGAAAGAAGCTTCCTTTACTGTATCGAACCGGATCAAGGCTCTTGATGCCGGTTCCGATCCGTATAATGTCGGGTATCAACGGTAAAGTGTAAGCGCTAACAGATGATCTAGATTTTTTTACTATAAAATGATCTAGGTAAATAAAGAGGGAGGATCGATCAAAATGAAAAAAGCATGGGTTATGGTGATGGTTGCACTGCTTTGCGTTACTGCGGTTCTGGCAGGATGCGGGAATACCGGGGGCTCCAGGCAGCAAACACAAGGCACACCGCCGGAGAATAATGCCGGCGGCAAGCCGGCCGAGCAGGCCAAACCGGTTAAGCTGCAGATCGGGCTGCTGAAATTAACCAGTTCCGCTCCGATTTTTATCGCCATGGAAAAAGGATATTTCAAAGAAGAGAATATTGAAGTGACTCCGCAATGGTTTGAGGCGGCCCAGCCGATTGCCGTAGCGACAGCCTCCGGCAGTGTGGAAGTAGGGGCGACAGGCATTACGGCAAGCTTATACAACATGATTGCAGGCGGACAAAAATTGCTTATCGTAGCAGACAAAGGAAGGGAACAAAAAGGGTATTCCTCCTCCTCCTTGCTGGTTCACAAAGATTCGCAGATTCAAAGCATTAAAGATCTCAAAGGCAAAAAGATCGGCGTGACCCAGACAGGCTCCACCTTCCATTATATGGCGGGACGTTTATTGGAAAAGCACGGACTCAGCTTATCGGACGTCGAAATCACTCCGCTGGGCAAGCTGAACGCGATGAACGACACGTTAAAGAGCAAACAAGTGGATGCGATTCTTACGGCCGAACCGAATATCAGCTATATTTTAAACGAAGGGTACGGGAAAGTGATCGCCAATGTCGGAGACGAAATCGATTATCAAATCTCGGCTATTTTCTTCTCGCAGAAGTTTGCCGACGACAAAGATGCCGCCGTGCGCTTTATGACCGCATACGCCAAGGCAGCCCGTTATTATTATGACGCCGTGCTGGTGAAAAAAGACGGACAACCGGTACCGGGCGCAAACTATGACGAAGTGATCGACATCATAGCCAAGTACACGGATCAGCCTGCGGAGCTGGTTAAACAAGGCCTTCCCTACATGGATCGCGACGGCAGACTGCTGGCCGAAGACATCAAAACCCAAATTGACTGGTATTTCAAAAACAAGATGATTGAAAAATCGATCGACTACAAAACGATTGTGAATACGGAGCTGCTTGAAGAGGGCATTAAGAGGTTAGGGAAGTGACACACCTATGAGAATTGTAATCGACGGCGTGGAAAAAAGGTTTAAAGACACAAAGGGGAAGGAAGTTACCGCATTAACCAATATCAATTTCGTCATTGAACAGCAGGAGTTTGTCGTGCTGGTCGGACCCAGCGGCTGCGGTAAATCTACCCTGTTAAATATTGTAGGAGGGCTGCTCTCTCCAACTGAGGGCAGCGTATATTTTGAAGGCATAAAAGAGGACAAGACACCGAATTTAGGGATTGTGTTTCAGGAAATCGCACTTTTTCCATGGCGGACCGTTTATCAAAATGTCGTATACGGCTTGGAAGAAAGAGGCGTGAGCAAGAAGGAGCAGCGCGAAATAGCGAAGCATTATATTGATATGGTCGGTCTGAGCGGATTCGAATCGGCCTATCCGAAGCAGCTTTCCGGAGGGATGAGGCAGAGAGCGGGGATCGCCCGCGCTCTTGCCATTCAGCCTGATTTGCTGCTGATGGATGAACCGTTCTCCGCTTTGGATGCGCAGACACGCACGCTGATGCAGGAGGAGCTGCTGACGATTTGGAACCAGACGCGGCTGAGCACGCTGTATGTCACCCACAACATAGACGAAGCGGTATATTTGGCTGACCGGGTCATTGTATTGTCGCGTCATCCCGGACAGATCAAAAGCATCATCCATATCGATATGCCCAAGATAGGCCGGAATCAGGAGCAGTTTCGGCTTCAATTCGATGAGTATGCCGATCAAATTTGGCAGCTGATCCGCCATGACGCAGCAGAAGCGCTGAAGGAGGGATAAGGCAGTGGCGGAAACGATAAGAAAATATATAACCAACAAAGTCGCCTTTCTCGAGCAAAGGGTTCCTGTATATGCTCCGGTTTTAGGCATAACCTTCATCGTAGCGGTATGGGAAATCATAGGCCGATCGGGCTTGATTTCTCCCTTGTTTCTTCCGTCTCCTACCAGTATTCTATCCGCAGCATGGGAAATGATCGTGAAGGGAGAGCTTCATCCGAATATTTTGGCCAGTCTGTACCGCATTATCCTGGGTTATCTTCTGGGGGGCAGTATTGGCATCATCGTCGGGCTGCTGCTCGGATTTTCCAAATGGGCGGAATCGGTGGGGACTCCCATCTTGTTCTCTTTTTACCCGATTCCGAAAATCGCCCTTTTGCCGCTGATCATTCTATGGCTCGGCATCGGAGAATTGCCCAAAGTGACGATGATTGCTTTAGGCGTATTTTTCCCGGTGGTGATCAATACGTATTCCGGGGTCAAGAATGTCGATTCGACCCTGATTAAGGCGGCCGTCACGTTTGGCTCGAATCATTTGAACGTCGTACGCAAGGTCATCCTGCCGGGTTCGCTTCCGGTGATTTTTGCCGGATTGAAGCTGGCCGCAGGAACGTCGCTGCTGCTGCTTGTAGCGGCGGAGATGATTGCGGCCAAGGAAGGCATCGGAGCGATGATACTGCACTACGGCAACTTGATGATTACAACCAAGCTCATGGTTGGCGTCGTATTGCTTTCCGTGATCGGGCTGATTTTTAACCGCACCCTGGACTTTTTGGAACGAAAATGTTTACCATGGAAATAAATATAAATCTTTCGCCATATGCCTGATGAAACGATTGTCAGGTAAACGCATCATACATTGACGATTGATGGATATAATGATATATTTTTTTTATTCAAAACCGCTGTTTCATAGGTTAAAATCATATGATTACATTTCAAATAGGCTTACCGGATCACTGGCAGCTCTTAAAATTCCCTGGTTTACATCGGGATTTTTAAGAGCTTTTATTTTTTGTCCGGTACAGCTCCGGGGCATGGTTTGGAATGGAGATACAGCATGATGCAGAAGGAGTAAGCAAATGATGAAATGCGTAATCATGAAGGATATTGGCGGGGCCGATTGCCTGGAAGTGCGGGAGGCGCCGATGCCTGAGCCCAAGCCGGACGAAGCTTTAATTAAGGTGCATGCGGCGGGAATTTGTTATCATGATCTGCTGGACAGATCGGGTAAACTGCATGGCCCGAAGGCCGGGAACATTTTGGGACATGAGGTGTCCGGAGAAGTGGTTGAGCTGGGCAAACAAGCGAAGGGTCTTCAAATCGGACAACAGGTCGTCCTTTTCCACCGCATGTTTTGCGGACACTGCCGGTATTGTCTTGGAGGACGTCAGGATCTATGCAAAATGGGCGGCATTCTTGGCTCCAACCGGCCGGGAGGATACGCCGAGTATGTCTGTGTACCGAGCTGGAATGCCATTCCCCTTCCGCAAGGCCTTTCGCCGGAGGCGGCAGCCTTGGCGGTTTGTCCGATCGGTACCAGTGTCAGAGCCGTCATCTCTGTGGCGGATGTTCGTCCGGGAGATACCGTGCTGGTGACTGGAGCCAGCGGAGGTCTGGGACTGCATCAAATTCAGGTGGCCAAAAGCAGGGGAGCGAACGTCATCGCAATCACCTCATCCTCCGCCAAAGAGAACATCATCAGATCGGTAGGGGCTGATGAAGTGATTGTAAGTCCCGATCTGAAATTTTCCGGAGACGTTTGGAGTCTTACCGCAAAGCAGGGGGTCCAAGCGGTTCTTGAAAACGTGGTGAGCGCTACGTTCGGGGAATCCCTCCGGTGCTTGGCCCCCAACGGAATCGCCGTCGTATTGGGCAATACTGAAATGAGAAAGATCGAAATCGATCCGGGACTGATCATTGGCCGCCGGTTAAGAATAGAAGGGTCTGGAAACCCGACGCTGCAGGATGTCCGGCGTTCACTTCATTTGCTGGATACGGGGCAGGTAAGGCCTGTCATTGATCGAATCGTTCCCTTTACATCCGCCGCCGAAGCACATGCGATATTGGAGCAGCGCAGCGTCTCAGGCCGGATTGTTATGAAAGGATGGTGAGTATGCTTCATTTATCCTATATGTTAAACCGGTTTGCCCGTCAGGCATCTACAAAACCGGCACTTATTGATCAGCATGGCGTAACTTGGACAAGAGAGCAGCTGGTGGCAAGAATCAATCGGGTGGGTAATGCGCTCAAAGGATTGGGGCTAATCCCAGGCGACCGTGTGGGTCTATTGCACGAAGACAGCCGGCAGTATCTCGAAGTGGATTACGGAGTGATGGCGGGAGGGTATGTCCGGGTACCGCTGGACCCCCGTTTGAGCAAAGAGCAAATGGTATCCCAACTGAGGGACGCCGGCGCCCGGGCCATCATAGTCAGTTCCCGGCATACGGAGATGGCGGTAGAGGTTAAACGGGAGCTTGACCATTGTCTCATCTTGTCTACCGGCGGTAAAGCAGGCGAGGTTCTGGACTACGAGGAAGTTCTCAGCCTGGCAAGCCCCTCCATGCCGGAGCGGCTGAACCCTGATGCGCTGGCCAGTCTTAATTATACAGGCGGGACGACGGGACAACCAAAAGCGGTGATGCTGACTCACGCCAACCTGTATCATATTATTTCCAACGCACTTCTGGGCAGGCCCGTTGCAGCCGGCGACGTGTTCCTTAATGTGCGTCCGCTCTGGCCTATTGCAGCCATCAACGTATTGTTCCATCTATTAGGCGGCGCACTCATTGTGCTGGGAGGTCGCTTTGAGGCGGAAACCTTCGGCCGTCTGGTCGGCATGCATCGGGCCAATGCCACCTCCCTGGTTCCAACACAGCTGGTTAGGCTTCTGGATGGAGGCATTGCTCCGACCGAGCTGGCTTCACTGCATACGATCGATATCGGTGCGGGCGCCGTCCAACCCGATGTCTTCCGCTCGTTCCTGGAGCTTTACGGTCCCAAACTAGGCGTGCTGTATGGGCTGACGGAGGCGTCCTGGACGTGCTATTTGTCACCTAAAGAATTTGTCGTGAACAATGAACGTTCCGATCGTTTAATCCGGAGCGCCGGCCGGGAGATGATGGGTTATCGCGTGACGATCCAGGATGAAGACGGTCAGGTTCTGCCTCCGCATACGACCGGCGAGATCGTGATTCAGGGCGCGAATGTGATGCAGGGATATTGGAATCGCCCGGATCTTACCCGGCCGGTTCTGTACAATGGTGAGTTCCATACGGGTGATTTAGGACAATTGGATGATGAAGGTTACCTGTATGTGGTAGGTAGAAAGAAAGAGGTTATACGCAGCGGCGGAAGCTCGATCCTGCCTCAAGAGGTCGAGCATGTGCTGATGAATCATCCCGCCATCCGGGAGGCGGCCGTCGTCGGGGTGCCCGACCGGGAATGGGGAGAGTGCGTGAAAGCTTTTATCGTCCTTCGGCCGGGCCGTCGTGTCACTTATCAAGAGATCGCCGATCACTGCCGTCAACGTCTGGCCAGTTTTATGAAGCCTAAAATCATTGAAGTGGTGGAAAGCCTGCCCAAATCCCATTACGGCAAAGTTTTAAAACATCTGCTGGTTGCCGAGAACGCAAGTGTCAAAGGCGACATACTGCTATGAAATAAACGTTGAAACATAAGAAAAACAGCCTTAGTCCGGAAGGGCTGGACTGTGACCCGCAAGAAGGTCACCGTTCAGGTTCCGAACCAAGGCTGTTTCTTTTTCTGTCAATCAGTAGTTGCCAAGCTCCTTTTGGGCAGCCTCCAGGAAGGAAGTGTTGATCACTTGATTGAGATCAACATCGGTTTTGATTAAACCTTGTGCTTTATACCAATCATAGTCTAACTGAAGCGATTCCTGATTGAGCTTTCCGTAAGGGTCGATTCCGGCGGGAGCCATTTGCTTATACAGTGCGGCATCTTTTACCGTCGTATGTTTCGTTAAGATGCTTACCACTTCATCGTAGCCCTTTTGTTTGAAGAAGGCGTCGTTATAATCCCGGACACCTTTCAGATAGGCCGTCATAAAGCGATTGGCCACGTCAGGGTTATCCTTGGCAAACTTGGAGGAATAAAAGAGTACGCCGGTTTGCGCATTAGGGATGGCATCATGCACACCTTTCCAGTTGACCGCCAGACCGTTGGCTACATAACGAGAAACGAACGGTTCCGGAATGATGCCTACGTCCAGGGAGCCGTTGCCAAAGGCGGTCCCCATGTTCGGAAACGTCATTTCCAGCAGCTCGACGTCATTGAGGGTGAGCCCGCCTTTCTTCAGAGCGGCGGAAAGATGGACGGCATTCGAGCCTGTCTTTGAAACGACGGCGACTTTCTTGCCGCGCAGGTCTTCAAACGTTTTGATTTGGCCGGAATCGATCAGCTCCTTACGGACTAAAAAGTTCACGTAGTTGCTGTCGCTTCCGACATGCCCCTTGTCGGCAACAATCTGAATGTCAAAACCGCGGCTGAGGGCGTTATAAAATCCGGCACTGACCCCGCCGCCGCCTACTTCCAGCTGGCCTGCGGTGAGAGGAGCGATCATATCGGCTCCGGTCTCAAAGGCAACATCCTCCACATCGAGGTTTTGCTGTTTAAAGTAACCTTTCTCCAAAGCAATGTAGATGGGGGCGTCCGCCAATGCTTTTAAAGTTCCGACTCTCACCTTGGCAGGCTCGGCCGATTCGCTTTTCACCGGTGGTTTAGCTTCTTGTTCAGGCGGATTGCTGCTATGATTTGTCGTTGTGGTTGCCGATCCGCAGGCTGATGCCAGCAGCAAACCGGCGAACGATACTCCCAACAGTATTTTTTTGCCCCATTTTTTTCTCATCGTTGTAAAGTCTCCTTTATCCATTGAAGTTTAGTGGTCTTAGTTGCTGCGTCTTTCTGCGAAGGCACGCGCGCGATCCGCAAATCCGGCGGAAGCTTCGATGCCCAAACGCGCTGCATCAATCTCGGCAATGTGCGCCTTGACGGCTTCATTAATCGCCAGGCGGGCCAAATGGGTGGTAGCCTGTATTCCCGGTGTCGGCATGGCGGCTATCTTGACCGCGACTTTTTCCGCTTCCTGCAGTACGTCACCGGCTGTGATCCGGTTGACCAGCCCGTAGCGCAAAGCTTCGGCGGCGGATATCGTTTCGCCTGTAAGCAGCAGTTCCATCGCATACCCCGCAGGAATGATGAACGGCAGCCGAACGGCGCTAATGCCGGAAAGCATGCCGTGCTTTACCTCCGGAAAACCAAGCACCGCATGGTCTGCGGCAATCCGGATATCGCAGTGGCAGGCCAGCGTCAACCCCATACCGATACAAAAGCCCTGCAGGGCGGCAATAACGGGCTTCTTGAGCGGTGTAACAAAACCTGGCAGTGCCCGTTGAAGGTCTTCGGTGGATATCGTTTTTCCCGTCTTCGACATTTCTTTGATATCGGACCCGGCGCAAAAAGCGCGCGACCCCGCCCCGGATAGCAGGATGACCCGGACTTCCGGGTCTGCCGCCGCCTCATCCCAAATCTCGCCCAGCCGAAGCTTGGCTTCAACGTCCAATGCATTGAGCGAATCCGGCCGGTTGAGGGTGACAAACGCGACACCGTCCTTTCGCTTCTCGTATAGCACTTTGCTGCTCATACTGATCGCTCCTTCTTATACATGTTTTCGCCAAGGCAGTAATTTCGCTTCCAGTTCATCCAGAAGAAGCAGCGTGATAAATCCGAGAATGGCAATGACGATCAATCCGACGTACATCTGCTCCACGGAGAACACTTGCCACGAGCTCCAGATCAAATGGCCGATTCCGGATTTGGCGCCAACAAATTCGGCCGACACGATCAATAGAAGGGCGCTTCCCCAAGCCAGCTTAATGCCGGCAAAAATGACCGGCAGTGCGGCCGGAATCACGACCGTTCGAAATATGGTCAGCCGGCTGGCGCCGAATTCCTTCCCTACTTCCAGATAGATGGCGGGGACGTTCATCGCTCCGGTCATCGTGTTGACGGCCAGAATAAAGAAAACGCCTATGGCGATGATCGCGTATTTGGAGGCTTCGCCCAGTCCAAAAATAAACAGGAGCAGCGGCAGTACCGCAATTTTGGGAATAGGGTAAATGGCCGCGATGATCGGGTAGAGCAAGGCGCGAATCACCGAAGACTGGCCTAGCAGGATTCCAACGATAAGCCCGGGGATTCCGCCCAAGGCGAAACCGATCAGAAGCCGCGATAAGCTTATGGTCACGTCATTAAGGAGCTGCCCGTTTTCAATAAGCTTCCAAAATACTATGGCAATTTGCGTAGGCATGGCAAAAAAACGGGTGTCTATCCATCCCAAACGCGCAAGCAGCTCCCAGAACAGCAGCAAGATAAAGGGCATCGTGATGGAGAGGATGCGGTACAGAATCTTGCGTCTGCGGTTCGCCCGCAGCACTTCGTTACCGAAACGGACAGCTTCGTCATGGTTCACATTGTCCAAACTCATGCTAATCTCTCTTTTCTCCTACGTTGTTTTTCGTTCAACTCTCGATCCGGCTGGCCTTGATCACCTCGTCCTTAAGCAGTTCCCACAGGTCGGAGGTTAATTTGCTGAATTCCGGGGTAGTGGCCAATTTGTGAGATCTGGGACGCGGAAAGTCAACGGTAACCTCCGCCTTGATCCGGCCCGGATGCGCAGAGAAGACGATGATCCGATCACCGAGCAATACGGCTTCCTGAAGGCTGTGTGTAACGTAAACCACGGTTTTTTTATTCTCGTCCCAAATGCGCAGCAGTTCTTCCTGCATCAGGAGTTTGGTCTGTTCATCCAAAGCGGCGAACGGCTCATCCATCAACAGCACTTCCGGATCATTGGCGAATGCCCGGGCGATGCTTACGCGCTGCTTCATGCCGCCGGATAGTTCATGGGGGTAGGCCCGGGCAAACTTGGCGAGTCCAACCTTGCCGATGAATTCCTCCGCCTTGGCTAATGCGGTGCGCCGATCCACCCCGCGTATTTTCAATCCGTAGGCCACGTTGTCGATGACACTCATCCAGGGAAAGATCGAACGTTCCTGAAAGACCATCGAATGCAAGGGGCGGTTCTGATCGGACGCTGCGATCTTGACTTCACCGGAACTTGGGGACTCCAGTCCGGCTAATATACGCAGCAATGTCGTTTTGCCGCACCCGCTGGGACCGACGATCACTACGAATTCACCGTCGCGCACCGTAAGGTTCGTCTCCGTGAGAGCGCTCGTCAACCGGTTGCCGGAAGCAAACACCTTGGCGACGTTGCGGACAGTGATCTTCGCCTCAGGTTTTGGCGGTTCGGATGCAGGGCGCTGTATTCCGGGGTCTGAGTTTAGATCTGTTGCTGCCATCAAGTCATTCCTCCTAACTTAACTTGGCCCCTTATACTGCTTTGAATGAGTATCCACTAAATTCCAAACCGGATCCGTCAGCGTTTTTTTGGGGTAATCCTTGTATTGATTGGCATAGGCTTGAACGGGATCGCCCCAAAAGAATTGCTCATAAAGCACCCGTCGCACTGCCGGCGGGCTGCCGACCAAGTCCCACGCCAGCTTGATCAGTTTCGTCCGTTCTATGGCGCTGCGATCCGTGCCTTGATAATACTGGCGCAGTAAATGACCGATAGGCCCGTCAAAATCCGCCAGCTTTGCGGGACTCTGTAAAAGCGCGTCACCGCCGATTTGCCGCAGGATTTCGATCGCGCGAGGGTAAAAACGGGTACCCAGATTGCGAGCCATCTGCAGAGGCAGTTCTTCGGGCAGCCAAATATTGTCGTTGCCCGGAGAGGAGCGATGCTCTGCGGCGATAAGCAGGCCTTTAATGGTTTCCACCTGAATAATAAGCTCGCCCATGATTTCCTGAACGTGCAAAAAAGCTTTTCTATCGCTCGCGGATGTAAGAGCGTGGCCCACGGCAGCGATAAATTCGAGATTGCTGAGCAGCCGGACAACGGTTTGATGCTGTCCTAAAGCTGCGGCTGCGGGGTCGCGTTGAATTTTCAGCAAAGCCTCCGGATTATTCTTTATGAACACGCGCTCCCAAGGGACCAGCACATCGTCAAAAATAATAACGGTGTCCATATCCTCAAACCGGGCACTCACGGGATGATCATCCGGTTCATCAGCCGCGAAGGATTCCCGGCAAACGATATTCACCCCGGGTGTATTGGCTGCAACGGCAAACATATAACCATGCCGCTTGTCTTCCCGGGAGCGCGGGTCATAAAACGAAACCAGGATTTCATCGACATAAGGAGCGTTCGCCGCTGCCATTCTTGCTCCGCTGACGATGATGCCATCCTCCGTCTCGCGAACGATTCGCAAACCCGGACCGGAAGCTTCATCGAACCTGGACGGGGGTTGCGAATCGTTCCTTAGCGGATCGTGCGCAGCTCCGGTACACAATAGATCATTCTCTTTGATAAACTTGTAATACGACTCGATTTTATTCGCATAGGCATGGCCGATGCCGGAATAATGACGATTGGCGTAATGCCCGGTAAGCAAGGATCGGGCATACTGTGAAAGTCCGTCCATCATACCGAAGGTCGCATCCGCATAAAACTTGAGGGCGCTGTGCCGGCGGAGCAGATCTTCTTTCGATCTCGGCACCAGAAAGGCTATATTGGCACGGGATTTGTCCCCGCGATAAGTCAATTGATCGCGCGTATCGGGTTCATTCTGCTTATCCAGCAGTAAGGCGATGTTATGCACGGTTGCCGCGAATGCAGGATGATGCGCCACATTGCCGACCGCCTGGTTTCCCAGCCATACCTTGCGGCCGTCATTTATACGTTCCATATACTGTTTGCCCAAGCTCATGGTTCATTTCTCCTTTCTTCCGTAATGGTCCAAAACCGCTCCAGCCGTTTCTCCAAAGCGGTTTTATCGGATGCAAGGTATTGTAAGGCATACATTCGCGAAGCTTCCCCGGCATACAATCTTTCGTACAGTTCGTGGCGGGAGCCGAGCGGGCTGCCCACAATATCCCACGCTACTTTGAAGAGCTTTATTTTTTGGGATGCGGAAACGGTGGCTCCCCGATAATAGGTTTCCAAATATGCTCTAATCTCCCCGCTGTTTTCAACCGTTGTCGAAGGGGTTTGCGTATAGCCTCCGGCTCCGATTTGCTGCAATATTTCAATCGCTCTCGGATAGTATCTCATCCCAAGGTTTCGCGCGGTTTGCAATGGAATGGGAGAGGGGGTCAGCATGCCGAATTGATCTTTTTGCGTTACAATTTCCGATGCGTGCAGCAGCCCCTTGATGCTTTCGACCTGGACAATTAATTCTCCCAATTTTTCCTGCACGTTCAAAAAGGAATCTACGCCGATCGATTCGGCCAAAGCGATGCCGAGACCGGTAATAAACTCCAGTTTGGACACCAGGCGGACGACGGTTTGATGGAAGGTCAGCGCGTTGCTTTTCAGCGTATTATAGAACTTCCAAACGGCCTCCGGATTGCCGTGCAGCAAAACCCTGTCCCATGGAATGAATACATTATCGAAAACGATGACGGCGTCCATTTCGTCGAATTGGGCGCTTAGGGGGTGTTCATCTATGTCGGTTGATGCGTACGATTCCCGGCATATGATATGAATGCCCTGAGCATTTAACGGGACGATCAGCGCATGAGCATATTCAGGATGCGTATCCTTTACCCGATAGTTCGGGGCAATGATCAAATCGTGGGCGTAAGGCGCGCCAGTGGCAACGGTTTTTGCGCCCTTAATATAGATGCCTTCACTGGTCTCGCGCACAATTCTGAGATGAGCGTCAGGATCGCTTGTCCCTGCGGCATCCTTCGAACGGTCGATTTGCGGATTGCCGAACGCTTGAATCACGAAGCGATCCTCATCTCTTGCTATCTCGTAAAACCGGCGAATTTTCTCCGGATACCGCTCGTCGTACTGGCGAAACATCTCGCTTGTGGCATGCCAGCTGGTAATCAGAGTGCGTCCGAATTCAGACAATCTGCTCATCACGCCAAAGGTGGCATCCGCCCATATCTTGAAAGCTTCTTTTCGCTGCTTTAAATGCTCCGGCGCCGTTGGAATCAGGAAGGCATTATGCACATATTCGCCGGTCTTGGGACTGCGAAATCCGATTTTCTCCCGCATACCGGGTTCGTCGAGCATATTAAACAGCTTTTCAAGCGTCCGTAACGTTCCGGTAAATGCGGGATGAGTCGTTATATCTTCAATTTTCTCACCATTCAGCCAAACGCTCCGCCCATCTTTTAAACTTTGAATGAAATGCTTTCCCCTGGTTGTCGTCATTCTCTTGGCCTCCATCTTCCTTCATTGCCAATGGACATAAAAAAAGACACCCTTGTCAATGATGGTCAATGACAGAGTGTCTCCGGCGGTCCGGTAGAACAGTATTCCAATATATTTACTAGGCATTCTATCATTTCATTTTTCATTCTGTCAATAGTAAATAGATTGTTGATCGGCCGGCCTATCCTGCATGTATTAGTAAACTGCCGGAATGAGATTTATTCATTTTGGTTTTATCTAAAAAGTAGGTTGTAAAAATAAACAAAGTATACTAAAATAACCTTACACGAATACCAACTATATTAATTGGAATTATAGGCAATGGTTAGGCAAGGAGGTGAAACCAAAATTGGGAGCCGGGGTTTTGGTAGAGGTATCCGAGGTGAGTAAAGCATATAAGGCCGCAGGTAAAAACGAACAAATATTGAGCGGCATCTCGCTTCAGGTTAAAGAAGGGGAAATCATCTCTATTCTTGGCCAAAGCGGCTGCGGGAAAAGCACGCTTCTCAATCTGATAGCCGGTTTTGACACGCCCGATAGAGGAACGATCTATACCGCGGGTATCGAAGTGAAAGAACCTGCTAAGCGTTGTGTGATGCTTTTTCAAAATTATGGTTTATTGCCGTGGCGGTCGGTTTTGAAGAATGTCGAGCTGGGATTGCTGGATTTAACGGAAGCCGAAAGAAGGAGCAGAGCGCTTGCTTATCTTAAGCTCGTAGGGTTGGAGGACCGGGCCGATCACTTCCCGCATCAATTGTCGGGGGGGATGCAGCAAAGAGCTGCATTGGCGCGCGCATTGGCGATCCGGCCGCAAATTATTTTAATGGACGAGCCCTTCGCAGCGTTGGATACCTTTACCAGATATTACTTGCAAAATGAGCTTTTGAATATTCATGCCAATGAAAAAACGACCATCCTTTTAGTCACTCACGACATTGATGAAGCGGTATTTTTGTCGGACCGGATATTGATTATGAGTGCCGGCCCCGGACAAATTCGCAAGGAAATACCCATTCATTCCAGCCGGCCGAGGGATAGGGGGCATTCGGATTTTCAGCACTACCGGAAGTTGATTTTGGACGAATTCCGATTGACGGGCCCGCAGGCGAATGAAGAATATAGTATTTAAAACAGGAGGCATATTCATGAACATCCGCAATAAAGCCGTCATTTTAATTTTACTTGTGGTCATGCTCATCCATCTTGCAGCTTGCGGGAAAACGGAGGGGGATTC
Source organism: Paenibacillus sp. Pae15 (assembly GCF_024519685.1). NCBI lineage: Bacteria > Bacillati > Bacillota > Bacilli > Caryophanales > Paenibacillaceae > Paenibacillus > Paenibacillus sp. Pae15. The sequence goes on from NZ_JALJRM010000015.1 coordinate 60,837, forward strand.
CGGCCATTCGTCCGCAGATTCGGATCTGAAGACGATTAAAATCGGATATTTGCCTATCACCCATGCGGCTCCCCTGTACATTGAAGAGGAACTCGGCAAACAACATTTCAAGCATTTTAAATTGGAGCTGGTGAAATTCGGGTCCTGGCCTGATTTGATGGATGCTTTGAATACGGGCAGAATCGACGGCGCTTCCGTATTGGTTGAACTGGCCATGAAAGCGAAGGAGCAGGGCATTGACTTGAAGGCCGTTGCGTTGGGGCATAAAGACGGCAATGTGATTGTGGCCTCCAACGATATCCATCAAGTGGCCGACCTCAAAGGGAAGAAGTTTGCGATTCCCCACAAATTCTCGACACATCATGTTTTGCTCTATGAAATGCTGAAAAAAGCCGGTCTCCAGTACAGTGATGTCGATGTCGTTGAATTGGCCCCGGCGGAAATGCCGGCTGCGCTGGCGGAAGGCAGAATTTCCGGTTACGTTGTCGCCGAACCGTTCGGCGCGAAGTCGGTCGTGATCAAAAAAGGCAAGGCTTTATTCCAATCTGAAGAAATCTGGAAAGATTCCGTGGACTGCGCTCTGGTGATGCGGGGCGAAATTCTTAATAACCACAAAGAAGCGTCGCGGGAATTTATCACCGAATATTTGAAAGCGGGGGAGAAAGCGGAGCTTAAGGATGAAGAGGCCAAACAGATTTTGCGCAAATACATGAATATAGAAAAAGACGTATTAGATTTGTCTCTGCAGTGGATTTCCTACGGGGATCTAAAACTTACGGAGGAAGCCTATGAACAGTTAAGACAATACATGATCGAAATGGGCCTATCCAATAACCCGCCATCCTTTCAAGATTTCGTAGATAATTCATTCATCGACCAGGTGAAGGGATAGTATGAAAAGCTTCAGGACTCTTACAAACGTTTTGGTCAGCATGGTCCTTCTTATCGTGATATGGCAGGCTATCGTTCTAATTGGAGGCTATAACGACTCCCTGCTGCCTGCTCCTTTATCCGTAGGAAAAGCGGTGTTGAAGCTGCTTTTGGATGGAACGTTATGGACCCATTTGCAAGTGAGCTTGCTCCGATTCGCGGCGGGTTATTTTTCCGCCTCCATTACGGCCATCGTGCTGGGGCTTCTGCTGGGCAGGCTGCCTGTTCTGTGGGGGTTTGTCGACCCTATCGTGCAAGTGATCAGACCGGTTTCCCCGATCGCATGGTCTCCGTTTATCGTGCTTTGGTTTGGGATCGGGAACGCACCGGCTATTGTTATCATCTTCCTGGCGGCTTTTTTCCCGGTACTGCTTTCTACGGTGACAGCCGTAAGGAAAATGGATGTGACGTATTTGAAAGTGGCTCAAAATTTGGAGATCGGCCGGTACCATCTGTTCAGTAAAATTATATTGCCCGCTATTTTTCCGTTTATCGCCAATGGCCTGCATATCGCAGTAGGCACATCGTGGATATTTCTGGTATCAGGAGAGATGGTCGGGGCCCAGTCCGGCTTGGGTTTCATGATTGTGGACGCCAGAAATCAGCTGCGGCTGGACTTCGTATTAGCGGGAATTATTTTTATAGGTCTTTGCGGCCTTCTCCTGGATCGAATCATTCGTTTGCTGGAAAGGTGGATGGACAAGCAATGGGGGATCATCAGAGAATCCTGATGCGCTAAATTTCCACCACATCGATATCTTCCACGTTCTTTTGACAATGAGGACAGTAATAGGCCGGTTCGATTTCATGGCTGCAGGCTCGATGGACCAACTTTTTGTAGCATTTCACAAGGTGCTGCCGGCCCCAAAGGATCAACGAATTAAATACGTGCTCCAAGTCCTTTCCGCTATCGGTTAGCGTGTACTTGTACCGGGGCGGGTGATCCGAATAAAGGCTGGAGACGATAAGCCCGGTATCCTCCAGATATTTCAACCGCTCGGACAACATTTTCGAGGAAATGCCGGACAGCGACTTCTTGATTTCGTTAAATGTCGTTCGTCCCACCAAGATGTCATGAATGATCAGAAGAGTCCAGCGGTCGCCGATGATATTCAGGGTTTGCGCAATATTGCACGGTAAATCGTAGCGTTCTTTCATGGTTCAATTCCTCCGGAAGACGTTTTTTCAACGGTTTTCACTAGGTTAATAAAGGATACTAAGTTAATATTATAATCTATATCATCAGGTATTGGAATGCCTCTTGGGTATGGATTCCTATGCAAAATCACAGATTGAGGAGAGAAGATGGATATGGCATTGTATTTGGTAGAATCGGTATTGAATGGAACGGTCAAAGATCAGGAGCAATTTGAGCAAACGATTACGGGTATTCAGCAGCACTTGGATCCAAAAAACATTGGGCTTATTGAAGTTCAGGTCTCCCGGGACTTTTCCAGAGCCTTTCTCATTTTTGAAAGCGGGAGCCGGCAAGAAGTGAACGAAGGATTGCGCGAGCTCGGATTCCCCGTTACGTTAATCAAGCCCGTTCGCCTGGTAGGGCAGGAAGTGGAGAGCGTTAAGCGGAAATCGGATGCCATCAATTATTTGGTCGAGTGGAATCTTCCCGAAGGAATCACGATGGATCAGTATTTGGAGCGTAAGAAAAACAACTCGGTTCATTATGCGGAAGTGCCGGAAGTATCTTTTTCCAGAACTTATGTTTGCGAGGATATGACCAAATGCCTCTGCTTCTATGATGCTCCGGATGAAGACGCCGTAAAGAGGGCAAGAGAGGCCGTGAAAGCTCCTGTTGACAGTATTACGGAAATTCTGCCCAAAGCCAAAGATTAGAACATGCCTGGAAGGAAGTTGACTCGAATGGGGACGACGGAAAGGAAACATGTTATTGAAAGCTGCATCCAAGAGAAACTAAAGCCGGTCGTAAGAAAGATCGATTCGGAGGCTTTCTACCCGCTGGAATTTATTAAGGCATTGGGCAACGCGGGCGTATTTCAATCACGCCTTCCGCAGTCCGAAACCTTATTGCGGGATACCGGTCTCATAGAGGCAACGTCAAAAACTTGCATGACAACCGGGTTTAATCTATGGTGCCACCTGGCGGCTGCCACTTATTTACGCCGAAGCGGCAACCCGTATCTCAGGGAAAGCGTACTTCCCCTGCTTGAGGATGGCCGTTTGCGCGGGGGAACCGGGTTGTCGAATCCGATGAAATATTACGCGGGTCTCGAAAAATTGCATTTGAAAGCAAGGCGGGTGCCGGGAGGATATTCGGTTTCGGGGCAATTGCCGATGGTATCGAACCTGGGGACGGACCATTGGTTCGCAATCATCGCCTCCGTGGGGGAAAGTCAGCGGATTATGGCGTTTGTGCCCTGCCAAAACGAGAATCTGGCGATGAAAGAGAAAATCGGTTATTTGGCCCTGAATGGGAGCGCCACCTATTCCTGCTCCTTCCATGATGTATTCATTCCTGACGAATGGATAATATCCGAACAGGCGGACGACTATGTAAGCCAAATTCGGCCTGTCTTTGTGCTCTACCAAATTCCGTTAGGATTCGGAGTCACGGCCGCGGCGGCGGAATCTATAGAAAAAGCGGCGGACAGACAGGGGGGCTGCAACCGGTATTTGCCCATTCAATCGATAGAAATCAGGGATGAGCTGAATCGATTGAAGGAGCGATTGCACCGCATCTGCACATCCCCGAATGTAGCGGAACAATGGAAGCTATTATTGCAATTACGATTAGAGGTGGTCTCCTTGACCTTGAGAGCCGTTCAGGCCGACATGCTGCATCAAGGAGGATCGGCGTACTTACAGGCCAGCGACCCCTCCAGAAGACTGCGTGAGGCTTACTTTTTGGCGAATTTGACTCCCACGGTGAGGCATCTGGAGAAATTGCTGCAACAAATGTGAAAGGCGAGGCTCGGGATCCAAGGAAGGCGGCTGAAGTCTTGGGAGCCTCCTGGCAGGATGAGGTTTAGATGCGTGTGTCCAGCGGCATGCGCATGTAAACCTCTGTTTTTTTGTCCAAGGTCCAATTGCCGTGTACGACGGAAACTTTAGGACAGCCCACATGCAGTGAGGTATAATAATAATTGAATACCGCAGCGTCATGTTTCATGCGGTTCGAACCCGGGCTTTGGGCTTCGCATCGAGCCGCATAGTTCCGCATAGTAAAAAGGAGTGTATAGGGAAATGGATAAAGTCATGTTTATTGAAATCGGTATGGGGATTGATCTGCATGGGCAAAACGTGACCAAGGCAGCCGTCAGGGCCGTTCAAAATGCCATCCATCATAACTCCATGCCCGGTCTTCGGTCTGTGCTTCCGGATCACGACATCCACAACATGAAGGTAAATGTAAGACTGGCTGTTCCTGCGGACAAGGAGAAGCTGAACCTGGATGTCGTTAGAGCAGAACTGCCTTACGGCGAGGTAACCTTCGAAGTGACCGATGGAGGCATGCTTACATCCAGCGGTGTTGTTCTTGCAGATAAAGAAGATAAAAACGACCTTGTCTATGTGGTTATCGCCTCTGTTGAAGTTGGTTATTAATGATTCTGATAGGGCCTGCCTTCGGACCTGCCGCCGCAGGTCTTTCATTTGCATGATCATAAGCCGGGCGAAGATAAAGATAGACAGGTTCAACGATCGTCCAATCCGGCGCGGCAGTCTGGAACTTCATGATCATGTTCCGGAGTGCCATTTTTTTCTGCGCATATCGCAACCGGTTGTCCGTTGGGAAAAGGATGCCTCTGTGGTATAGTGGAAGAAACAAAAGCGGAAACGGAGCGAACACAGCATGATGCAGGATGTGAATAAGCCGCAGCAGCGAAAGCGTAAGCCAAACAGCGCGCCGGACAAGCGTTACACTACGGCAGCCCCAACGGTGGAGACTAAACCTGCCCAACGAAGTAAACCGCAAGCGGCCCATCGGCCGGGAAACAAGGGGCAAAAGCCGTCCGGTTCATTTGGAGGACCCTCCTCGGCGGAGGATGTGCGAGTGGGGGACCGGATTATTGTCACGATCAAACGGATTGGAATCAACGGTGAAGGTGTCGGTTATTACAGACGCAAGGCCGTATTTGTCAAGGGAGCTCTGCCCGATGAAGTCGTCAAGGCGAAAATTACCAAGGTGGAGCCCGGTTATCTGAACGCGGACATTATCGAACTGGAGAAACGGTCCCCCGACCGCCGGAAGCCGCCCTGTCCCGTTTATGAAGCCTGCGGAGGCTGCCAGCTGCAGCATATGACCTATGAGGCGCAGCTGAGGGCGAAAGAAGAACTGGTGCGGGAATCGTTCCAGCGCTATGCCGGTCTTCACGAGCTGCCGATGCGGCCGATTCTGGGGATGAGCGACCCGTGGGGCTACCGCAACAAAGCCCAATTGCAGACAGGGCGTGAAGGTGAAAAGATGATTACGGGTCTTTATGCGGCAGGATCGCACCGCTTGGTCGATATCAGCGGGTGTGCTGTACACCACCCTTTAGTTAATCAAGTCATCGATCAGGTGAAGGCGATCTTATCGGAGCTTCAGATCCCTATCTATGATGAGCGTACTCGCGAGGGGGCGGTCCGAACCGTTGTCGCCCGGGTCGGTCAAGCCTCCGGGAATGTACAGCTGACGCTGATTACCGCCACCGACCGCCTGCCGGATTCCAGGCGGCTTGTGCAGCGCATCCGCGAGACGCTGCCCATGGTCACCACGATTGCCCAGAATATCCATAAGGGCAAGTCGCCGCTAGTATTCGGGGAGAAGACCGTCGTGCTTTGGGGACAGGAACGGCTCGAGGAAACGCTCGGCGACGTCCGCTTCTCTTTATCCCCGCGCGCGTTCTTCCAACTCAACCCGGAGCAGACGGTGAAGCTGTATAACGCCGTGCAGGAGGCGGCCTCGCTCAGCGGTTCGGAGCTGGTCGTCGATGCCTACTGCGGTACAGGCACGATCGGCCTGTGGCTGGCCCCCTATGCCCGGGAGGTTCGGGGCATCGAGATTATCCCCGAGGCGGTGCAGGACGCACGGGACAATGCGCGCGCGAGCGGTATCGAGAACGCGCGCTTCTTCGAGGGCCGCGCCGAGCAGCTGCTGCCCGAGTGGGTCAAGCGCGGCATCAGACCCGACGTCGTCGTCGTCGACCCGCCGCGCACCGGCTGCGAGCGCCCGCTGCTGCAAGCCCTTTTGCAAGCCCGGCCGGCGCGGCTGGTGTACGTATCGTGCAACCCTGCCACCTTGGCCAAGGATTGCCAGGTGCTGCTCAGCGGCGGCTACCGCCTTGAGTGGGTGCAGCCGGTGGATATGTTCCCGCATACCGCACATGTGGAGTGCGTAATAGGAATATGTCGAGACGATACGTAGAAGTACTGAATTATCAGTATTCTGCAAAGTATGCTTCGTTTACGACTAATGGAAAGGACTACAGGAATAAGGTGTTAAACGATAAAATCGAGGTTTCTATTGTTATCGACTTGGAATGGATAGATACACCTAGTGATTTTTAATTGAAAACAAGAATATCCAAGAGAGCGTCCTTATCGGGCGTTCTCTTTTTATATAGATATTTCTTCAAAGAGCCAGTTGTCCTGAATCTCTCAGGCAGCCGGCTTTTTGCATGAAAGGAGGAACAGCGAATGACGAAGGTGATTGCTCTTGCCAATCAGAAAGGCGGTGTCGGCAAAACGACTACGGCTGTTAATTTGGGTATTGGCTTGGCGACTGAAGGTAAAAAGGTTCTTCTAGTGGATGCGGATGCACAAGGCTATTTGACAGATGCGTTGGGTTACCGCGAACCGGATAATTTGTCAATTTCTTTGGCTACACTGCTCGTTAAAAATATGTTGGAAGAATCGTATCCGCCCCAAAAAGGCATTTTGCACCATCCCGAAGGGATTGACCTAATGCCCGGTAACATCGAATTGTCTGCTGTTGAAGTCTCGCTTGTCAATACAATGAGCAGGGAAACGATCTTGCGCTCCTATATAGACAAGGTGAAAAAGGACTATGATTATGTCCTTATTGACTGTATGCCCAGCTTGGGCATGTTGACCATCAATGCACTGGCGGCCGCTGATAGCGTCATCATTCCGGTTCAGGCGCATTATTTACCGGCGAAAGGAATGACGCAGCTTTTGCAAACCGTTTCCCGTGTCCGACGCCAAATCAACCCGAAGTTGCTGGTAGATGGCGTGCTGCTGACGATGGTGGACAACCGGACCAACTTTGCCAAGGAAATTTCCTTTGTTCTTCGGCGTGATTATGGAGACAAGCTGCGTGTGTTTCAAACGGAAATTCCGCTTTCCATCCGTGCGGCGGAAACGAGCGCCAAGGGGAAGAGCATTTATAAGCATGATCCGAACGGACAAGTAGCCGAAGCGTATGCGGCATTTACAAAGGAGGTGAAGGGTATTGGCAAAGAAAGACGACAGACGCGCCAGCATCAAGCTGACCACAGTCGATGATTTGTTTTCGACCGATGAGAGCCGCGCCGATGCACAGCGGGAAAAAGTGATGGACATCCCGTTGTCAGAGATCAGCGATTTCCCCGATCATCCATTCAAAGTAAAAGCGGATGAAGCGATGCTGGAAATGGCAGATAGTGTGAAGCAATACGGCGTATTGGTTCCTGGATTAGTACGTCCGAAGACAGAGGGCGGTTATGAGATGGTCGCCGGACATCGGCGGAAAAAGGCGAGCGAGCTGGCGGGTATGGAAACGATGCCTTGCATCGTCCGCGAACTGGACGACGATCAAGCGACCATTATTATGGTGGACAGCAACCTGCAAAGGGAGCATATAGCGCCTAGCGAGAAGGCGTTTGCTTATAAGATGAAGCTGGAGGCGATGAATCGTCAGGGGCAACGTACTGACTTAACTTGTTCCCAATTTGGGAACAAGTTTGAAGGAAAGAAATCAAGCGAGATATTAGCAGAACAAATGGGAGAAAGCAAAAATCAAATATTTAGATACATTCGCTTGACTCATTTGATCCCTTCCATTCTTGAAATGGTAGATGAAAAACGGATCGCGTTTAATCCGGCTGTCGAGTTGTCTTACTTGGCCGAAAAAGAGCAGCAAGACCTTTATGAAACGATGCAGTCCGAAGACTGTACGCCTTCTTTGTCACAAGCGCTGCGTATGAAGAAACTGAGTCAGGGCGGACGGCTCAATATGGATGTTATCTTCTCGATTTTGACGGAGGAAAAGCCCAATCAGAGGGGAAAAATGCACATTCAGCGGGAGCGCATTGATCACTTTTTTCCTAAGAATTTTACTGAAAAACAAAAGGAGGACCTTATTGTCCAATTGCTTGAAAGCTGGCATCGCAAGCGGCAGCGCGAACATGAACGATAATCTTAAGCAACATGCACAAAAATAGCCATTCCTTCCTCTCCATAGCCGGGGAGTTTTTTTGTGCCTACGAGGAGGTGACTGAGATGCTCTTTACGGAAGGGAAATGGCGGAAATACGAACGGTTAATGAAAGAAAGGCCCGGCTTCGACCGCAGAGAACCGGAAGATGAATCGGAACGTTCCAACACAGCTAAAGGGGAACGGAGAAAACGAAGGCGAGACAAGCGGAAAAGCAATAAGAACGAAGGAAGTTGAAATTCATTGGTATAGAAAGGAGTCGTGAGCATGTCTTGGACCTATCGTCATCGCAAGATGTTGGTGATCGCTGCCATTTTGATCGGCATTCTTTTGCTCGTGTCGGCTGCCATTTTTCACTTGATGAGACAAGCTGAACAACAGCAGGAACATCAGGAAGTGATCGCCCATTATGAGAGGCAAATAGAACAGTTAACAGCGATTAAAGAAGAATCGCTGCAAACGGTATGGACCGTGGCTCGAACCATTCCGGCCGGTGACCAGATCGAACCTGAAGACGTCACAGCAATGACCCTGCCGACCGCATTGGTTTCGCCCGAAATGATCGTTAAGGAAGAAGAGGCGGTCGGTAAACATGCCAAAGTTGAACTTCGCCCGGGAATGCCGCTTCTTGCTTCTGTGTTGTATGAGGGCAACCCAATTGCCAAGGATGTGCGGACACAAGAGTTTCAAATCATCCAGCTTCCGTCGCATCTCGGAAAATCACAGTATATCGATGTGAGGATCAACTTCCCGACTGGCGAAGATTTCGTTGTGCTTGCCAAAAAGCAGGTGCTTGATCGCGAGGGAACCGTCATTTGGCTGGAGATGAATGAAACCGACCTGCTGCTCACATCAAGCGCGATCATCGATGCCTATTTGCAAGGCGCAAGATTATACGCAGTGCCCTATATCGAACCGGGACTGCAAGAGGCAGCGACGGCGACTTATCCGGCCAATCCGATGGTGTTGGATTTATTGGAGCAAAACCCGAACCTAGTTGAGCAGGTTTCTACTGAACTGGCTCGTCAGCAACGCGAAAGGTTGGAAAGTAACTTAAATGAAATGAGTGAAGCGGACAAGATGCGGGTGATGTACGGCAATGTCACCGTTCAGCAACAACTCATGAATGAACGGGCCGCAACACAGCAAAGCAATGCCGCTCAGCAAATGCCACAGCCCCCTAGTTTCCCGGAGCAGGATGACCAAGAGTCGGTGCAAGGAGAAGATGAACAGCCGCCTTCTTCCCTTCCGGTCGTGGTAGAAGAAGAATCGCCCGAAGCGACGTTGCCCGATCCACCGCCAGCGTCCGAGCCAGAGTCAGAAACGGACCCGGATTATTCAGAAATCTTCAATCAATAAGGAGGAACCATGAAAAAGATTGTGTTTTTAGGAGCGCCGGATAAAAGCCATGTGCTGTTATTGCTAGGCAAACTCCTGGCCGCAATGGATTACAAGGTGCTGGTGGTGGACTCTACTCTCGCGCAAACGACACAGGGATATTTGCCGCAGGAAGAATTACGCGCTCCGCTCTACGAGTTTGAAGGCATAGACGTGGCCTGTGGTTTTATCTTGTTTTCGCAGTTGGAACGATACTTGTATCAAAAAGCAAATGGCATGGATTACGATGTGATGCTGATGGACACCGACCATACCGAAATGGTCAAAGGGTGGGAGTTACCCCATTACGACAAGCGGATCTGGTGCAGCAATTTCAACCGATTGACCATGCAGCGAAATGTCGAATTGATGCAGCGGTTATGCTTGCATGAAGCACAGAATCAACCGGTATCGTTTTACAAGATGATGCTATCCGTTGTTCCTCTGACTGTCACTGAGGCGTATCTCGATTCCGCCTTTGCTCAGCAGACCATTCGCTGGGAGGAAGCGGTTTTTCGTTTTCCGCTGGATGAGCGTGATGTATCCGCCGAGCTGGAAAACCAGCATCATGGCCGCATCGATGTGAAGGGACTATCGGGAACGTACCGCCGCACGATATGGGAGATGGCACAACAGTTGTTTGATTGGGACGACAAAACCGTTCGCAGGGCATGGAAGCGACTTCGCCAAGAACGCGCTGCCTTCCGTCGCTAATCAAGCTGATCAAAATGATTGAGAAAAGGAGGGGACACGGTGACGGGACATACAATCGTGTTTTGGAGTCCGGTATCGGGAACCGGGACAACGAGCAATCTGGCAGCGACTGCCTCGGTCATGGGACTGGAGTATTCGGCACATATGTTGCTGCTGGGTCATTGTGAAAGTCACGATATCGCCTTGAAGCAATGCTTTTATCAAACGCATGCCTCTCGGGAGATGGACATGGATGTCTCAGTCAATATGGGGGTAGATGCGTTATTGCGACTGCTGCAAAACCGAAAATTGCAACCCAACATGATTCGGGATTACACGCTGCCTTTGTTAAAGGACAGGCTCGACTTGCTGCCGGGTTCAAGCAAGCCGGATGATCGTTTTATTGACATGGCCACGCCTTGGATGGAATCGCTGCTAAGCATGGCGAAACGGATGTATGATCTTGTGTTTGTGGATGGCGGCAGCGGAAATTCATCGGAATGGACCAACAGTTTACTGCGGCTGGCGGATGTGCTGGTGGTGTGCCTCCCGCAAAATCGGTTGGCTGTCCATCGTTTTTTTCGGATGGATGAACTTCAAGCGATGCTCGCAACTAAAAAGCATGTGCTCGTATTCGGAAAATATGATCGGTACTCATCTTTGACCCATAAAAATTTGTTGCGTCCTTATGGACGGCGTTTACAAACATGTTCGGTCAGTTACAATACACGGTGGTTGGATGATGGACAAAACGGGCAGGCGATTTCTTACATGTATCGCAATCGGCAAGTGCAGCGGGAACATGAAAACTATCTGTTCATGCGAGACGTGCGAGCGTTGGCACAGGCGTTGATTGAACAAACGGGCTTGCACAATGCCTTTTTCGGCGGGAAGGAGACCCCGATATGATGGGCGTGTTACATGGTCTGTTAATCGGAGGCATTGTCTTAATTGGCGTATTGTTCTTGTATTTGCGCATGAGCCGAACCTTGCCGGAACGCCAGCAGGAAGCGCCGGTGTACACGTTGAAGGCGATGGAAGAATACGTCAAAGGAGCACTGCATGACGTGATAAGCGCCAATCTGACGGATTACGGTCTATCAGAAGAAGAGTATCGGCGACGGAAAAACAAGCGGGCCGAGATGAAAAAAGCGCTGCGCGGATGCACGTCTGGTGATCTGCGTGACAAAATGTATGTCAAGCAATATATAACCGATTTGCTTGCACAGCACTATACGTTGGATCATGAACATCTGAACCGGTTGATCCCGTTTGATCGCCCTGAATCGTTGTCGCATCAGGATCAGTTTGACATCTTGCTTCATGTATACAAAAAACGTCACGGCTATCATGCGCTTAGTGAACTCATACGCCGCTATGATCTGGATCGGCCCAAGCCGGATGCCCATGAAGAACAGGAGCTGTCTTACCGTATTACGTCTGAGGAGATCGGCGAGATTTATGAACAAGAGGACGTCCAGCTATCGGAAGAGGATAAACTTCAAATCGTGGTGCAGCGCATTTACCAGCACTACAAAGGCTTTAGTGTCGTGGACGAACTGCGCGATATGCGCATTGACGGCGTGTCCGGCGGAGTGTCCGGTTTGCCGCCTTCCGTATGGGAAGAAACATGGGATTGGGACGGGGATGTTCAACTCGGTGAGGTGCCGCGGGCGCATGATAGTGTGTGGGTTTTTTATGAGGGGAAATCCATCCACCTTAGTTTCCTCTCCTTTGGATCGGAACTGGAACTGCGGCGCGTATGCCAAAACATCTACAAGCATAATTTTCCCGGCCAGTTGTCCGAAACGACCGGATACAAGGTGAATGAAATGGCCGACGGTTCTCGTGTCGTGGTGCTGCGCCCCCGATTTGCCGAGTCGTGGGCTTTTTTTGTGCGCAAATTTGATGTGCAAAATGCCACTTTGGAACAGCTGATTCGCGATGAACATGCGGAACTGCCGATTGCTCTGATTCGCTATCTTGTGATGGGAGAGCGCATTACGGCGATAACTGGCGCGCAAGGCAGCGGGAAAACGACGCTGCTTATGGCCATGGTGCGTCATATATCCGCCCTGCTCCCGATTCGCGTTCAAGAGATGAGCTTTGAACTGCAACTGCGCAAAATTTATCCGAATCGTAATATTCTCAGCCTTCGGGAAACGGAAACGATCTCCGGTCAGGCCGGGCTGGATATACAGAAAAAAACGGACGGCTCGGTCAACATTTTGGGTGAGGTGGCGACCGACCCGGTAGCGGCCTGGATGATTCAAATGGCGCAAGTGGCTTCACTTTTTACGTTGTTTACCCACCACGCCAAAACGTTTCGCGATTTGGTGTTGTCCTTGCGCAATTCATTGCTCAAAACCGGCGTGTTTACCAATGAACAGGTGGCAGAACAGCAAGTGGTCAGCGTCATCAACTTTGATATTCATTTAAAACGGGATGCGGACGGTCGCCGCTATATCGAGCGCATCACGGAATGCGTACCGCTTGCACAGGAAATGCCTTACCGGACAGACTTTCGCGAGAAAAAGACGCTGGATGAGAAGATGGATGCGTTTATGGAGACGGTGACGGACTACTTCCATCGCTCCACGGATCGGAAACTGTATGAAGCGCGAAATGTCATTGAATATCGGGACGGCCGTTATGTTGCGGTTCATCCGTTGTCCGAACAAAGCCGCAAAGAGATTGCCGAGCGGCTTGCCGGTCCGGACCAGGCAGCTTTCGAGGCGTTTTTGTGTAATTGGGGGGATGGCGATGAATCTTGAGTGGCTTTCCCTGCTGCTTGGCGGAGCGACGCTGTTGTTTCTTGGGGCGGTCTTAGCGTTTCAATTTTTGTCCCGCTATGGGGAAGCCGGGGCAGCACGAAAGTATGAAGCCTTGCGCCAACCTGCTAAAACGAGCAACAAGCAGGCATTGCACAACGGCATGCAACAACTCTATACCCTCTGCTCTCGTGTACCGCTCTTGCGTACCTACTTACACTTCATTCGTCGTCGTTTGGTTATTCTCCACCTGAGCGATGAGTGGAAGCTGCGTCTGGAGACGATGCGGACGGCGCTTTGGCTCTGGGGCATGTTGCTTGCAGCGGCTGTGCCGATCACGCTTTGGGTGCGCGATGTATTTACACTTGTTATGCTGATGATTGGCGGTTGGGTTTGCCACGGCATGTTAACAGACGTATTCGTACAACGGTTGGAAATGCGATTGTTGCGTCAGCTACGCCAGTTTTTCGGGGATGTCCGTCATCATTATCACCGACACGGAATGGTAGAAGAAGCGATTTACGAAGCGACGGATGAAGCGCCGTATGAAATGACTTTGCACGGCCAGGAAATCGTTGAAGTGTTGACCGACAGCCACGCGGAAGAACGACTGGAACAATACTTGGAAGCGGCTCCGAACCGTTATTTGAAAGGTTTGGCCGGATTGTCGTATCTGGTGAAGGAATACGGAGACAAACAAACGGATAGCGGATCATTGTATTTGAAGGCATTGGGAAAATTGGCCGGTGAATTAAACTTTGAACTGTTGCGCCGGGAACGCCTTGGTTTTTTGTTGCATGGGCTGTCCGTTATTGCCCTGCTTCCGCTCTTGTTTACCCGTCCGATTGAAGCATGGGCCAGCTATTATTTTTCGGCGATGGACGCCTTTTACAGCAGTGTGATGGGTTGGAGCATAAAGCTCGGCTTGATGGGGGGCGTTTGGCTCTCCTATGTTCTGCTTCGTCATATTCAGAACTTGGAGACCTCACCGAAAATCACCAGCCGAAAGAGATGGGAAAAATGGGTGCACGGCCGGGGCTGGATGCGTTGGCTCGTTCACCGTTTGGGTCCTGCTCCTGGCTCAAGGGAAGCGGAACGGATGGTGAAGCTACTGAAAGAAACGGCTTCTCCTTTGCGGTTGGAATGGTTTTATGTCCAGCGAATCGTGGCGGGAAGCATGGCTTTTCTTGCAGCAATGGGACTATTCATAGCTTTGCATTATGCGGATCGGCATCAAGTGCTGTACGCGCCGGTGTATGCTGATACGCTGTTTGGTCAAGCGACGCCTGAGGAGCAGGAAAAAGCGCTTGAAGCAGCCGTGCTGGATCGGAGAATCATCGATAAAGTAAAGGGGGTGAGGCCTACAGAGGAGTCGCTCTTGGAGCTGTTGCGAAAGGAGACCGGAGGAGAACGTTCGGATGAAGCGCTTCGCGCGGATACACAGCGCATTATGGGCAAGTTGGAGAAACTCGACAGGCAATACGTCAAATGGTGGCAAGTGCTATTGACCGTTTTGGCGGGCTGGGTCGGCTACTGGGCGCCGGTCGGCATTCGCCTGTTCCAGCGCAAGATGCGGCAAATGGAAATGAAGCATGAAGTGGATCAATTGCAGGCGGTCATTGCGATGCTGGCCGATATGGACCGCATGTCGGTAGAGCATTTGCTAATCTGGATGGAGCAGTTCGCCCGCGTGTTCGAAGAGCCGCTGCAAACATGCCTGCTCCATTTTGATCAAGGCGCTGAACAGGCGCTGGCGCAGCTCAAGGAGGATGCGCCTTTTAAGCCATTCGTGCGCATGGTGGAAAAGCTGGAACTGGCGGCAAGCACGCTGCCGATTCGAAAAGCGTTCGATGATTTGGAGTCCGAGTACGTGTATGCACAGGAAGAACGCAAGCAGGAGTACGAACGATTGATTGAGCACAAGGCGGGCTGGGGCAGAATGATCGGGTTCGCACCAATGATGGCGCTTATTTTCGGTTATCTGGTCATTCCGCTCATTGTTGTTAGCTTGAACCAAATGTCGGTGTACTACGAGCAATTGCAACGCATTCAATGATTCATCTTTAGTGGTGCTTTCCATGTTGGAAAGGACCGTTTTTTATTTCTACATTTAAAGGAGAGATCGACCATGTCCAATGCACAAAAGGCGCTGGTAATGGCGGCGGGCATTTTCCTCGCAATTGCGCTCATTACCCTCGCCGTCGTGTTGTTTATTTCCGCACAAGATTCAACAAAAGCAGCTCAAAGCAATTTTAGCAATATCCAAACGGAATTATCTCAGACGGCCTTTACGGTGTATGACAACACCACACTTTCGGGCAGCCAAGTCGTCAATGCTCTGCGCAAGTTTTCGGATCAGGAGCAGTTTGGCATTCAAATTATCACCGGGAAAAACCCGACCGGACAGTGGTATGGCAAAGTCATCAACATTGGCGTTCCAATGGACAGCATCACATATGGATCGGTCGTTGGCGATGCACCTGGACGTCTGGAGCATACCGTCGATGAAGCCAATGTGAACTATGTCAATCCAAGCGGAAAGTTTCAGGCGAAATTGGTGCTGGATCGCAGCAACGTCATTCGCGGGATCGTGTTCCGCCAACAATAAGGCACGAAAACGAAATGAAGCCAAGGGGGGGCCGTCTAGCTGGCGCCCCCGTTTGCTGAAAGGAGGAAGCCATTGGATTACGCGACGCGAACGATGTTGGAGATGAGTGCATCCTGTCTCCTGTTTTTGATCGCCGTGGTTAACGGGCTATGGCTGTTTCAAAACGGCGCGACGCTTGCCGATTCGGCCTATCTCGCCGGTATGACGCAGGACCGGACCATCCGGCAAACGTTGTCTCCCTTGTCCGGTGATGGCAGGATGTCGGGAACCGAAGTGTTTCAGGCCATCGCGCGGTTGGAAGAAGGAGATGCGGAAATCGTGGTGGATGGCGTCCGATACGCATCACCGGTGAACCGGGAGCAATGGTTTTCAGACAGAATCCAACTCCATGGCCGATACAGCGTCTTGCACGAACGTGACACGGACGGGCGGCTATTGCGCCTGGTAGTCGTCACACGTTGAGGAGAATGCCATGAACAGTTATATCAAGGTGTTTGCGATACTGCTTGCCGTACTGCTGCTTTACATCTACCCGATTTACACAGCGTTCCAGCAGCAGGATGATATTTCAGAATTAGTCGTCCTGCGGGCGACAACGGCGTTTGTGGATGCGGTACGTGACAAAGGATATATTTCACCGACCATGTATACCGATTTCAGACAAACTATTGAGGCGACGGGCCTTGATTTCGATGTGCAGATGGAACATGAAAGCAAGAAATATGTGCCGGTATATGACGATCCGACCAGGCCAGAAACGTTCCAGGGTACGTATGAAGTGCATTACGATGCGTTTTACAACGCTCAGATCTTGCCGGTGCTGTTTCCCGGTAGCTCTGCCCCCAGAGACGACCCGTCAAGAAGGTACAAACTGCGGGTGGGCGATACGTTCACCGTCACGGTCAAAAATGTGAGCCGTACGCCCGGCACGGTCTTGTTTGATTTTCTGAACAGCACCGTCAGCCCGAACGATAAAATATTCATTCCTTATGGCGGGGGGGTACGCAATGAAGTGGATTGAATGGGCTGTCGTTGGTGTGCTGATCTTTTTCCCGTTTGCCACAATCAATCAGATTGACGTAGAACTGATGCGTCAAACGATGCTGCTCGAACTGCGTTATGACGCTGCCATGGATGCAGCGGTGGATGCGGCGGCACAAGCACTCATCATCAATGCAGATCAGCAGCATGAGTCACGCTACGAGTCGGTCAAGCGAGTGGCGGTCAACACGGAGGAAGCGCTCACGGCGTTTTACCGGACGTTGTACACCAATTTCGGCATATCCGGCGATCCGGTTGCGCAAGGGGTTTTGAACCGTTACATTCCGGTGATTGTTGTCATTGGATACGATGGGTTTTATGTTTATGCCGAGGATGAATGGACAGATCGTAACGGCCAAACGGTCATGGCACCGGCTTGGGGAACCAAACGGCCGTATGCGTATACCGATTCAAGCGGCAACAGCTATTCCTTTACGTTGGATGAACAAGTGCTGGTGTATGCTGCGGCAACTCGCAGTTGGCATGAGGGTTTTCGTAGGGACATTCAGGCGGAGGCCAACATTCCGTTGTTACGAGATGCGGCGTTATTTCATGAAGTGCGGCTCAGCACCATCGTGGGCGCAATACAGGATGAGCTGTCCTATCGGATCAACAAGCATAACGAGGTCGCCCTGCGAAATGGTCTTTCCTATACGTTTATACTGCCGTCCATCCCGCTAGAGGAATGGCACAACACGATTGCCGATGTAGGCGTTGTGGCTTTTATGCAGGGCATTCCGATGGGACGCAAGGTATATAACAACTACGCACTGGGCGGCAGTCGCGTGATGAAGCAAACGGAGATTGTAGGAGCGATGAAAGACAATATGAAAGTATATTATCGCAGAAGCTGTCCGTACTCCTATCCGATAGAAGAAACGTTCGCAAGCGAAAAAACGGCGGCGCAACAGGGATATATGCCGCTTTCTTGTTCCTCTTTCTAAGGGTGGACAGTCTGACTCATGCACATTATGCTAGTAGTAACAGTACAACCAGTCCAGTCAGGATTACTTGAATAAGAGGTGAAATGAGTGAAGAAATGGTTTATGGCCATGACGATTGCCGTCCTGGTTATCAGCTTGTTCGGGGCTACGGCAAGTGCTGCCAGTCTTCCTCCTACGTTTGTAAGCGTGGTGCTGGACGGCAAGAAAATATGGTTTCCCGATGCCCAAGCTTATGTTGATGAGAACCAGCGGACATTAGTGCCGGTTCGCTTTGTCGCAGAGTCGCTCGGTGCCAAGGTTGGCTGGGAAGCTCAGAGCCAATCGGTGCCGATTGAACGGGACGGCCAGCAGATTCGACTGCAAATCGGTTCAAATATTGCGCTTGTCAATGGACAAGAGGTCGCTTTAGATACGCAAGTGGTAACCAAGGACGGCCGGACGTATGTGCCGTTGCGCTTTGTCAGCGAGGTGCTGGGCGCAGAGGTGGAATGGGACGGCAGTACGTCAACGGTGACAATTCACACGAAGGACATCTCTGAGAGCGACACGGATAAATGGGGCCGCTTGCTCCGCACGACGGATCTTCCGAAAAATACGGCGGACTATCCCTACATTTTGGCCGATGTTCCCAATGAGATGTACGAGATGGCGTACCCCCACTCCCGTCCTTCAGAAAGCAAAGTGTCTTCCGAACTGTACGCGACCATCCCCGAATACAACAAGCAGAACGTGGACATCTGGATGGGACACTTAAAAACGTTTGGCGCTTTGTTGTTAAATGTAGATTACCGCACGATTGATGATACGTGGGCGCAGGCCATGTTTGCAACGAAGATGCAAAACTCCAATGCGGAATTGAGATACATTCGTGAATATGTGGATTGGGTGAAAGAAAATCAAATTCATATTATGGGCTACCTGGAACCGGAGCCGTCCATGATTTTTTATGACGGGTTTGGAGCGGATTATATTCGCGTCAAGTTTCGGGTTCAATTCCTCTCGTTTAAACATCATGAACGGTTGATTTATGATAACTGGTTTCCGCAGGAAGCAGATTTTGAGAAGAATGTGTGGTATGAAGGGTACGCCGACATCAAAATGGTCACCAATGTCGGCGGCAATTGGGGAAGCACGTTGAAAGTCTCGCCAACGGCCAGCTTGTTTTTCAACCACACGATTTCAAAGGTGGAATGATCGGTGGACAATAGAAAACTTTATCAACGTGTACTGTGCATGCTGCTGGCATGCATTTTTTTTATGCCTATATTTGCAGTTCAGGAAGCGAAGGCTGGACCGCCTCAAGTGATTATCCGTGACGGCAAGATTCAATTTGAAATCACCAGTACGGCGGCGAGCACTTCGATTCGCTATCGGACGGTGGGCTGGGTGGTGACCCGGGAGCAAGTTTGCAGCACAACATCACCCAAACAATGCGCTGACCCGCGCAGCAGGCCGCATGCGCTATTTATGAATCAGGAAGTACGACAAATCGGGCAGCATCCCGATCCTCCTATCCCGGGGCAACCGTTGACATCATACTACGAAATCCCCGAAGAAATCGTGACGCAGCGTCTCTGGCAAGCAGGGATGGAGGGCATTCAGAACAATGACGATCTTTACTTTTATGCTGTGATGGTATCGGTCAATGCGGACGGCTCGGTGCGGAAAGGTCCGTTTTATACACTGTCCGGGATCAAACAAGCGGAGGGCTGGAGATTTCCAGACGATCTGGATGACTACTTTGGTTTGCATATTCCTTACCGCAGTGCAGAATTCCCAGTGGACGTTATCGCTAAGACAGTAGACGGACGGGTGATTGACCGACCGGATGTGACATTTGAAAAAGGAAAGTTCGAGATCGGGGAAACGATCAATCATGAATTTCCGGCGGTGATCGAAGACAATGGAAAAACGTATACCATCGTTCGCTCCTATATATCACCGAAGCAAGACCCGTCACGAAAAACATGGGTGCAGGAAAACCCGGAAACGAACGAAAAAGTGCGCATTCGCAGCTTTACGGTCGCGCTTGGCGGAACGAATCTAATCGCCGAATACTCTGAGAAAAATACGGTGAAGGCGATTTATATGACAGAAGGCGGCCAAGTCCTGAAAGAGGTGGATAAAGGCGAACATGCGACCGGAGATGAAGTGAATCATACGTTTGAAGCCACGCTCACCAAAGACGGGCAGACGTATGAAATCATCCGGTCTTATATCACGAACAATAACAAGCCCGACGAAAAATTATTTATTCAGGAAAAAGGAGATAGCAAGATGCTGGATCGGTCCATCTTTGTCGGTTCTGGAGGCTCCAATTTTATCGGCATATACAAAGGGGGAAATGGCGATACGGATGACGAAACAGAGCCTGGAGCTGTCAAGGAAAACGAAGTGATGAATCCCGATGCTTCGGCTGTGATCCGGGCGGATACTCGCGGTGCGGAACGCTTCGACGTGCTTCAAGGCATCCCAACATCGGAGAGTCTCTATGTTCAAGCGAATGCCAAAGCATATCTGTACCGAAACAAATTTACGGAAATCAAAGGGACGAAGACGTACCCGATTACCGTTAGCCGAACATACACGCTGCGCTGGACGGAATACGTTTCCGGTCCCCCTGACAGCGAAGGCAATCCGACCAGAGTGCCTGTTTCACGCTCGGATACGCAAACCGTAACGAAAAGCTATACCGTGGAGCGCAAGTACAGCTACTGGCTCATTGACCGTCTGGAGGTATACGGCTTGCAAAAAGCAGAGGTTTCCAACTACGCATTGCCTAGCGGACAAGTTGCCTTGCAGCCGAATAGCTACACCCCGCCGAGGGTCTCGGTTTCTCACGACGCCACCCATCAGGCTCATATTATCGATCCGGTCTATCAAAATGTGTCGTTGCCTGGGCAAACGATTCAAGGAGGTTCCAGCCGTCCATCTGTGCCGAATGAGGATTGGACCAACGCAGCGGAACAGGCTATCGGAAAAATCAAAGTGAAAAACGATTCGCTGATCTTTAACGGACAAACGATCATGGACAACCGGATCACGGAAGAAACCGCCCCGACCCCAAGGGAGATACCGACTCCGCCCGAGATCGGACAAAAAGTTCTGTATAGCAGCGGTTTGATGATCGATGCCAGCAAACCCAACAAGGCCGATCAACCAAGCTCCGGCACGATCTTCTTTACGCTCATCGAAGGAATTGGGGGCGGTCAGAACCAAAGCTATCCCATTGATGGCATTAATCCGGTGACGGTGCATACGCCGGTCGTCAATCAGGCTTCTGTATCTGACGATCAGGCGCATAATCAAAAAACGCAGCCGACCGCAGGGAGAGCCGCGCTTATTCTGGATCGTCCATTTACGGTCGCCATCCCAACCAGTGGAGCGCATCGGGATATAAAGGGTTACGGCAATCGCGACTATGGCAAGTATATGCGCGACAAGCAAGTATGGTTTCCGTTTGACGTGTACAAAGCGGATCGGAAAACGCTGATCCCGAAAGAAACATGGACGTCGATCCCGGTCGGTCAGGTGCAGACAACGTTTTATTTACCTGTTTGGGTGGACGAGGGCAATTACGATGTACTATTCCGAACCATTGCTGAAAACAGTCCTCCCTCCTTTACGTCACAAATGAACGCCAACTTAGACTTGACGCACCATGTGGCCACACAGGTTGTGCCGGTTGAAGTGATCGGCCGTGTCTATGATTTCCGCATCACAGACATTGCCGACTTTAATTGGGAGACCGTATTTCGCAGAGAACGAGGAAGTGCAACGCCGACTGGCAACGCTTATTGGGTGGGGACGAAGGGCATCGACGGCGCAGCACGGGGTAATCAGCCTCCTTACGTGTTACCGATTCGACCGGGGAGCCATCCGGATGCCGGTAAGAAAAACGTGGCTGTCAAAACGGGCTACCATATTAAATTTGAATTGAAGAGTATGGGCAATATGTTTGGTTCGGGCGACGGGATCAAGATTACGCCAACCTTCTATTTTGTCGACAGCAAGGGTAAGAACCGGCAAGAGGTGGACTTGTACTATCATTCGGGGAATAAACGGTTTATTCGCATCGGCTCCAGTGCAGATGTGGAGCGACGTCATGTGACGCTGGACACCCGCTTGCGCAATATGTCCCAACAGGAACTGACGAACACGGCATCTTCCCTTTGGTCGCTGAACGGTGCGTCTGGCAACCAGCAAACGTTTATTCAGCAGTTTTTGAAAGATGCACAGCAGCCCGTTTACGTGGGTGGATATGATGTCATGTTGCTCCCGCCACGGCTTCGGACATTTATCGGCAGTATGGAAGTTCCTTCCGGCATCGACGTTTCGCGTGCTCATGCGTCAGTGCAGCGCTGGGTCGGCGAATACAGTCTACCTGCCGCACCGTATGTCGTCCCCAAAGGATTCAACTTGGCCGAGTACGGACGCACCAATCGGCTGGACGATAAGTCGCCTATTTTTTTGCGGGACGGGTACATCATTGTCAATTTCAATATTGAAACGATTCGCAATCAGCAGGTGAATCAACCACATTTGCAGTATATCCACGCACCGCTCAGCAATCAATGGCGACGAGAAGGGTTTCAGCATCGCTTTGTCGACCCGTATGGAGCAACGTTTAGTTTGCAGGACGGCGATGTGGTGTTCTATCATGCCGACCTGTCTTCTTATGATGACTTTGGAACAGGAGGTACCCATTAAATTCACCAGCCGGGAGGATAGATCAAATGGAAAGGTTACAAAGTGCCGCACCGGAGGAGGCGGCTTATTTTTATTCCTCGTCTGCTGAGGAGGGCATTGCGCGCGGATGCATCGGTCATCTGCGCGGAGATTTTGGACGGTCGGGCGAAGAGTTCTGGGTGACCTGGTTTCCCCGGAACTCACCTTTTGAAACGCCTGCATTTCAAGAAGAATTGGGCAAGGTGTTTCAAGTGATCGGCGATCAGGGCGTGCTGAAAAGCCGTCGGCATATGCTTCGGTTCTGCAGCCAGCATCCGGAAGCACGGATCGGCGGCGCTTGGAGTACGGATGTGTACGGGTTCCGCATGGAGACGCAGGATCACCGCTACTATTTGCGCTGCTTTCCTTTTGCCGGGGATTACAACTTTTACTTATACTGCTACGCCCGGCCGGAGCGCGTGACGGAGCAGCAGCGGCAAGCGTCAGCCGTGCAGAAGAAAAAAACGGAACAGCAACGTTAGTGGAAACGGAGGTTCGGGCGATGTTTGGCGAACTTCAACCGTTAGCATCGGAAGAGACACCTTACTTCTATTCAGCGATCGCGACTCAAAGCAAGGAACTCAGCTATATCGGTCATTTGCGAGGAGATTTCGGCACTGATGACGATCAGTTTTGGATGTCATGGTCGGATCATGCCGGGGAACGGAGGACGCTTGCCTTTCGCCAGGAACTGGCGGCACTTGTGCAACATTTGCAATGGCAAGGACTTTTGCTCAATTTGAATGAGATGCGAGCCTATTGCAGGCGGCACCCGGAAGCACGTATCCCCGGCGCATGGCATTCCGATGTTTGTGGTTTCTGTTTACAAACCACTCACTATCGCTATTATATTCGCTGCTTCCCTCATCTTGGCGATTACAGCTTCTATATCTACTGCTACCGCAAGAATCACTTGCTTGGCCGATCTGTTCAGCAGAACCAGAACGGCACGGTAAGCCGTGTCAAGGAGGATATATCATGAATGATCTGGCACGCTACAAGCTGATCGCGGCAGCAGCCGTACCGCCTGCTGCAAAGCTGTTGTACGGCTATTTGCTGGATAGTACGGGCGGGAGACACAAGTCGGTCTACCTGTCCAGTACAAAAATGGCAATCGACGTAGGTTTTTCTCCTTCGACGGTTCGTAGAAACTTGCACCGTTTGCAGAGTAAGGGTTTGATTCGGATCATCGCCCGCTATTCGGAGGAGGGGATTCAACTGGCCAATCAGATTACGATCTTATGAAAGGAGAAAGGTACCGTTGACCGCGAAAATACAGCATATCGTTGATTTGTCCGTTCATGCCGCCCGCATGGTTGTGGAACATCCCGACCATTGGGCGGATTTTTTGTCGACAGCGGCGTGGAACTACAAGTATCCGTTTCAAGATCAGTTATTGATCTATGCACAGCGGCCCGATGCTACTGCTTGCGCATCCATCGACGTCTGGAATAAGCGGCTCAACCGTTG
This sequence comes from Paenibacillus sp. Pae15, assembly GCF_024519685.1. Taxonomy (NCBI): domain Bacteria; kingdom Bacillati; phylum Bacillota; class Bacilli; order Caryophanales; family Paenibacillaceae; genus Paenibacillus; species Paenibacillus sp. Pae15. Next base: position 84,788 of record NZ_JALJRM010000015.1, read on the forward strand.
GGTCAAACGCGGGGCGAAAGGTATCGCACTTATCGAAGACCGGGGCAACCATTTTGGGTTACGGCATGTGTTTGATATCTCGGACACGCAAAGCCGAGATCCTCGACCGGTCTCGCTTTGGCGCATGGAGCCGGGCGATATAGCGGTCGTTACGGAAACGTTGAACAATGCGTTTGGCGAGCAGGAACCGGATGCGGCATGGCCGAATGCGCTGCTGAGCGCAGCCCGGAACGCGGTGGATGACAACAGTTCGGATTATGTGGATTTGCTTGTTCGAGAGCTTGAGGGCAGTCTGCTTGAAGAACTGGAACGCCAACCTGTGGAAGTGCTATTCCGTCAGATTGCGTATCATTCCGTTGCCTATATGGCACTAACCCGCTGTGGTATGAACGCCTCTCACTATATTGGACGGGAGGACCTTTCAGGCATCGGGAATTTCAATACACTGCCCGCTCTTTCGCAGCTTGGAGCAGCGATCAGCGATATCGCGGAGATGATGCTGCGGGAAATCGAATCGACGATACGGGTGCAGCGGCGTGTAGAACGTCAGACTTCACAGGCTAGAGACGTTCGCACCGTTGCAAGAGAAACGGCCTTGACACAAAATGAAGCTAAACGATTGCCAGAAAGGACGGATGAACATGGAAGTGACTTACACCCGTCAAGGGGACTATCTGCTGCCCGACCTGACACTGACCGAGGATCATCAACTGATCGGCAAGTATGGGATGTTGCGCAAAAACTACCTGAAAACCGAGAAGAAAGGCACATACGCCAGCCTGCTGCTCTCGGGCGAACTGCACCAGCATCTGACGGAAATCGATCGGTCGGCGCGGACGCAGCTCGAACAGTCGATGAACGAACTGCTCCGTCTGCACCCGGCCCCGGACAAAGCGAGCGATCCGCTGGGCTGGACGGGTTACATGAACAGCCTGAAGCAACAGGTGGAGGAGACCATTCTGACGGAACTGATTTACAACTAAAATGGTATGATCGAAAAACGGAAGATCGGAGTCTTCCGTTTTTTCATGACCATCATGCCATCAACGATCTACTGCGCACCGCTCCTTTACTGAAAAGCAAGTCGGAAATCGAGGCTTTCTTCGCCGCACATGAAAATGAAGGGGAGCGGGCGTTGTATGTGCGTAGCCTGTTTGCGCCGGGTCAGTCCGAGCTTACGCTGGACGAAGACCTTCTCATCGGGTATGAACCGTATCGCAATGTGCTCCATCTTTGGACGGGTCCGGCAACCGAACCAACCGCACAAAGTTTTTATGATTGGGAAGTGATCGTCGGCCATATCAACAGTATGATAGTACTTAACGAATTTGACCCGGCACGAAAGACGGAGCCATCGGTTCAGCAGCAAACCTTATTTATGGAACAGGCGGAGGCGGATACAGCCTCCGCTTTTGTCTGGCCGCAGGCGGTGATCGATGCGATTCTCCAACAAGGAAGCGGCTTTGCCAACAGTAAATATCGCATTGCTCTCCATTTTCAGCAATCGTTATCGGAGAAAGAAAACGCCGAATTTTTGAAACGGGAATATGGCACGGGCGGGCGCGCCCCTGTACTGATCGGCACGGATATTTATGAGCACCATGATAGCAAAGGCATCACGTTGACCCGACGTTCAATGACGGATCAAGCGCAAAAGCTAGTGTTGCCTTGGATGAAGGTACAGAAGCGGATCGGCGAGTTGCTGGCGGCGGGACGTTATCTGAATCGTTTGGAAACGGAACGACTTCCTGCATTTGCCGAGCAACAGGAGGAGCGCCGCAGGCAGATGGCCGAAGAAGCGTCTGCTCGCGAACGGTTGGAACAAGAACAGCCGTCCTCCTCACAGCAGTCGGAGACGATGGAGCGGAAGCAGGCGCGTTATGCCTATTCGCCCGGCGATACGGTCTTTTTTGGCGCGGACGAATATGAGATTTTGCTGGTGGAAAACGGTAACGTGATGTTGCGGGATGTTCATTTTCCGCTTTTTACCAAGGAACTGGAACGCCGAGATTTTGAACGCATCCTGCGTGAAAATCCGCTTAATGATCATCTGCTAACTGATGAACAAGGAGTGGAAACCGAAGCGGAGGAACATGCCGGAAAAGAAATAGAGCCGGAGCTTTCGGATGGAGATGAGCCGAAGTCTGCCTCGGCATCCCTTCAGTTAACCGAACAAGTATCGGATGAGGCGCATAATGAGGAAGCACCCTCTGCTCCTTCCGCTGTCGAGGATGTACGGTCTGTTGCACCGCAAACGACTGCGGTGAATTACCGTATCACCGATGACCAGTTAGGGCATGGCGGATCCAAGGTTAAGTATGGTTTTAATGTAGCCGCGATTCGCTTGCTCAAACAATTGGAGCTAGAAGGCCGCCAGGCAACTGCGGATGAACAGGTCGTTCTCGCCCGCTATGTCGGATGGGGCGGAATCCCACAAGTATTTGACGAAGCGAACGCGCAATGGACGGCCGAATATGCCGAACTGCAATCGTTGCTGGAACCGGATGAGTATGCGTCCGCTCGCGCATCAACGCTGAACGCTCACTATACGTCTCCAGTTGTCATTAAAGCAATCTATGGTTGTCTGGAAAGGATGGGCTTTCGCAACGGCAATATTTTAGAGCCGTCCTGCGGGATCGGCAATTTCTTCGGGTTAGTTCCGGAGTCGTTTCAAGACTCGCAGCTATTTGGTGTAGAACTGGACAGCATCACAGGTCGCATCGCCAAGCAGCTTTACCCGCAGGCGACGATTGCGATCAGCGGGTATGAGGAAACCGCTTTGCCGGACAGTTTTTTTGATTTGGCCATAGGGAATGTTCCTTTCGGCGGGTATGGTGTGGCGGATACACGCTATGACAAGCACAAGTTTCTCATTCACGATTATTTCTTTGCGAAAACATTGGACAAAGTGCGTCTGGGCGGCATTATTGCCTTTATTACGTCCAAAGGAACGATGGATAAACAGAACCCGGCTGTCCGCAAGTATATTGCGGAACGGGCAGAATTGTTGGGCGCGGTTCGTTTGCCGAACAACGCTTTTCAGTCCAACGCCGGAACGGAAGTGACGGCGGATATTTTGTTTCTGCAGAAGCGCGACCGAATGGTGACTGTCACCGAACAAAGTGTGGAATGGATTGGCTTGGCAGAGACAGCCGAAGGCGTGCCGATCAATGCGTACTTTGCTGCGCATCCTGACATGGTGCTTGGGACGATGGCGTTTGATGACCGGATGTATGGCAATAGACAGGAGACGACTTGCAACCCGTACCCGGATGCTAATTTAAGCGAACTGCTGGGAGAAGCACTGACCAATATCCATGCCGATTGGGTGGAGTTTGAGAGGGAAGTAATGCCGGATGAAGAAGACACGTCCCTCCCGGCCGATCCGACCGTGCGCAATTTCAGTTATACCCTTGTGGACGGCCAACTGTATTACCGCGAAAACAGCCGGATGCACCGAGTGGACACGTCGGCCACGGCCGCCGGGCGAATCAAAGGTATGATCCGATTGCGGGATACGGTGCGCGAACTGATCGAATACCAGACGGAAGATTATAGCGACGAAGAGATCCGGGAACAGCAGCGGAAATTGAATGCGCAGTATGATCGTTTTACCGCCCAATACGGTCTGATCAACAGCCGCGCCAACAGCCTGGCATTCGCCGACGATAGCGCCTATTTTTTACTTTGTTCATTGGAAGTGCTCGACGAGGAAGGGAAGCTGCTACGCAAAGCCGATATGTTCACGAAGCGTACGATTCGGCAGCGCACGACCGTTCGGCATGTGGAAACGGCAGAGGAAGCGCTGGGCGTCTCCATTGGAGAAAAAGCACGTGTCGATCTCCCCTATATGCAAGAATTGACCGGCATGACAACGGAACAGCTTGTTCAGGAGTTGCGCGGCGTGATCTTCCCCAACCCGGAAAGACTGGATGAGAAAGGACAGCCGGTTTTTGAAACGGCGGACGCTTATTTGTCTGGCAACGTTCGTGACAAACTTCTGATTGCACGGCGTGCCGCCGAAGTGGATGCAGAGCGGTATGGCGAAAATGTCAAAGCATTAGAAGCGGTGCAGCCGAAAGATTTGGATGCTTCCGAGATTGATGTGCGGTTAGGAGCGACGTGGCTTCCTCCGGAAGTGATCCGGGAGTTTATATTCGAACTGGTGGACACGCCATACATGTTCCGGCAGTCTATCGACGTCTTGTATTCCGAATATACAGCTGCCTGGAATGTCCGAGGGAAAAGCAATGACCGCAGCAACAACATTAAAGCCAACGTGACCTTCGGAACGAATCGTGTGAATGCGTATAAGATTTTGGAAGATACCTTAAATTTGCGAGATGTGCGCATTTTCGATACCGTGCTGGAGAATGGCGTGGAAAAGCGCGTTTTGAACAAGCAAGAGACCGCAATTGCCCAACAAAAGCAGGAGATGCTGAAAGAAGCGTTCCGCGATTGGATTTGGAAAGACCCGCAGAGGCGGGAACGATTAACGCGTTTGTACAATGATCGTTTCAATGCGATCCGCCCGCGCGAGTACGATGGCAGTCATATTCGGTTTACGGGAATGAATCCGGAAATCCGGCTGCGCCAACATCAAGTCAATGCGGTTGCCCGGGCGCTGTATGGAGGCAATTCCCTTTTTGCTCATTGTGTAGGCGCAGGCAAAACGTTTGCCATGACCGCTGCGGCCATGGAAAGCAAGCATCTTGGCTTATGCAGCAAAAGCATGTTCGTTGTTCCTAATCATTTGACGGAGCAGTGGGCAGCGGAGTTTTTGCAGCTCTATCCATCGGCCAATATTCTGGTAGCGACCAAGAAGGACTTTGAAACAAAGAACCGGAAGAAGTTTTGCGCGCGGATTGCCACCGGCGACTATGACGCGATCATCATCGGACATTCGCAGTTTGAGAAAATTCCCATATCGATGGAGCGCCAACGTCAACAACTGGAGGAACAAATTTACGAGATCACAAGCGGCATTCGCGAGCTGAAGGAGGCCAAGGGCGAACGGTACGCGATCAAGCAACTGGAGAAGACGAGGAAGACGCTGCAAACCAAGCTGGCAAAGCTGAACGATACCAGCCGCAAGGATGATGTGGTCACCTTCGAGGAGCTGGGAGTGGATCGGCTATTCGTGGACGAGGCCGATTCATACAAAAACCTGTTTCTTTACACGAAAATGCGCAATGTGGCCGGACTGTCGCAAACCGAAGCGCAGAAGTCGTCGGACATGTTTGCCAAATGCCGCTATCTGGACGAACTGACCGGAGGCCGGGGTATCATCTTTGCGACGGGTACGCCGATCTCCAATTCCATTACGGAAATGTATACGATGCAGCGCTACTTGCAATATGAGCGGCTGCGAAAGCAAGGATTGCAACATTTTGATTCCTGGGCTTCGACGTTTGGCGAGACGGTCACGGCGATTGAACTGGCACCGGAAGGAACGGGCTATCGGGCGAAAACCCGGTTTGCCCGTTTTTACAATTTGCCGGAACTGATGAATATGTTCAAGGAAGTGGCTGACATCCAGACGGCGGACATGCTCCAGCTTCCCGTACCGAAAGCCCATTTCCACAATGTTGCCGTGCCGCCAAGCGACTTCCAGCGGGAAATGGTCGCGGATCTCGCCCACCGTGCTGAGCGGGTGCGAGCCAAGGAAGTAGAGCCGCACGAAGACAATATGCTCAAGATTACGAATGATGGGCGTAAGCTGGCACTGGATCAACGGCTGGCCAATCCGATGTTGCCCGATGACGAAGGCAGTAAAGTGAGCGTTTGTGCGGACAATGTGTTTCGGCTATGGAAGGAACACGAGGAAAAGCGGCTAGCCCAACTGGTGTTTTGCGATCTATCCATCCCAAAGCAAGACGGAACGTTCAATGTGTATGACGAACTGCGACGCAAGCTGACAGAGAAAGGGGTGCCTACCGAGGAGATTGCGTACATTCACGATGCCAACACCGAGGTGAAGAAAAAGGAACTGTTCGCCAAGGTGCGGACTGGCCAGATTCGTATACTGCTTGGATCGACATTTAAAATGGGGGCGGGCACCAATGTGCAAACGAAGCTGATTGCGCTTCATGATCTCGATTGCCCTTGGCGCCCGCGCGACCTGGAGCAGCGAAGCGGACGCATTATCCGGCAAGGCAATGAGAATAGCGAGGTACACATTTTTCGGTATGTGACGGAGAACACGTTCGACGCTTACCTTTATCAGACGCTGGAGAATAAGCAGCGCTTTATCTCGCAAATCATGACCAGTAAATCGCCGGTACGTTCTGCTGAGGATATCGATGAAGCAGCCCTTTCTTATGCCGAAGTCAAGGCGCTGGCAACCGGTAATCCGTATATCAAAGAGAAGATGGACCTGGATATCCAGGTTTCCAAGCTTAAGCTGCTCAAGGCTAATCACTTGAGCCAACGCTACGCATTGGAGGATCGGTTGCTGAAAGTATTGCCGCAACAAGTCAAATCTACAGAAGATCGAATTGCCGGGTATGAACAGGATGTCGCTCTATATCTGCGTTCCAAATCGGCTATGCTGGAGGGAACGGATGAATCCAAGTTCCCAGGTATGGTCATTAAGGATTTTACCTACACGGAGAGAGCGGCAGCAGGCGCGGCCTTGCTGGAGGCGTGCAAGGGAATGACTTCATCCGAGCCGCAGGAGGCGGGCAGTTATCTCGGTTTTTCCCTATGGTTATCCTTTGACAGCTTCCATAAAGAATACAAGGCGACCCTGCGCGGCGCATTGGGCCATACCGTCTCGCTAGGGATGGATGCAGGCGGCAACATCACCCGGTTGAACAATATGTTGGCGGATTTGCCAGCCAAACTGGAACATAGCCGCCAGCAACTCTCCACGCTGCTCCAGCAGATGGAAACAGCGAAGGAACAAGTCGAAGCTCCTTTCGAGAAAGAACAGGAGCTGCTAACGAAATCGGCGCGACTCGCGGAACTGAATGCCCTGCTAAATATGGATAAGCGGGAGAATGAAGCCGTGGACAGCGTTCCGGACGAAGAACCGGAAGCGCCCGAACGGCGAGTGGTGGGCCGTGGGCGATAACGGCCTGACACCGTTGTTCCCCCCTGAAAGGGAACTTCATGCTGACCATTACGGAGAAGAACATGGTATCGGTGCGAGCATTTCACAGGTCGAAGATCGCACACTTGTTAAAGTTATCAATTTCATGACGAATGGGACTCCGGTTTTGGGGTCCTTTTCTCGTTTCCGGAGGAATGAACATGTTGTATGCCGGCCCAAGCGGCGGATGCTTTTGTCCGATTTTGCCGCCTTTTGGTTACGGAACCAGCTTGATCGAGGAGGGAGAAACCGTGCCATCGTTGGAGTTGATATCCAAAGAGAAAAACGGATTTGGCGACACGTATGATTACATCCGCGACTCAAACGGGGTGACCAGTCAAGTTCATGAAGGCGATTTAGACGCATTCATGAAAAAGAAAGGCGTTACGAAGTTGAAGGAAGGCAGAGCTTATACGTACCCCAAAAAGAGGGGGAAGGCACGATGAACCATAACCCCATCGGACGCTGCCTGGATTTCCAAAAGGAGCTGCGGCAATGAGCTATGTAAACAAGGAACAGATCGAACGTGCCAAAAGACTGGACCTGCTCACATATTTGCAAATGTACGAGCCGGCAGAACTGGTCCGATGCTCCCGCAATGTCTACACCACCCGGACACACGACAGCTTGAAAATTTCCAACGGCAAATGGTACTGGTGGTCAAGGGGGATCGGCGGGCGCTCGGCGCTGGACTATTTGATCAAAGTGCGGGGCATGTCTTTTCCCGATGCGGTGCTGCAAATGGAAGGCGTTCATCCAGGCAGCGCACCTGCATTTTCGCAATCTTTGCAACAACGCTCATCTCCAGCGCGGTTTGAGCTTCCCGAACCGAATCATACATCGCATCGCGTCATGGCCTATCTCAGCAAACGTGGTATCCATCGCACGTTGATCGACTACTGTCTCGAAACGGGGCGTTTGTATGAAAGCCGCCGCTATCACAACGCGGTATTCGTCGGTTTCGATCAGCAAGGAACGCCGCGCTATGCGGCGATACGCGGTACGACAAGCACTCGTTATATGGGGGAAGCCGCTGGCAGCGACAAGCGGTATTCGTTTTCCATTCCGGCCTCGGGAAACTGTACGGAACTGCATCTGTTTGAGAGCGCTATTGATCTCTTATCCTACTGTACGCTGGAACATCTCGCTGGCCGGGATTGGCGGCAGGCGCATAAGCTGTCGCTGGCCGGAATATACAGGCCCAGGACAAATGGGAAGGACTCTACTCCCCCGTCTGCCCTAACGCATTACTTGCAGTGCTTTCCCCAGGTGAATCGACTTGTCCTGCACCTGGACAATGATGAGCCGGGGCGATTGGCGGCAGCCACGATACAGAGGCTCCTCTCCCCCGCCCTTCTCATATCCGATGAGCCGCCTAAGTTCGGAAAGGATGTAAACAACGATTTGATGGAATTCCGAAGAAGACGCGGTGAACCATCCCGATAGCGGTAGACGCTGAACGGTTGGCGTCTTTTCTTTCTGGGCTAATGAAATTTATCACAGCATGTGGATAAGATGTGAATAGATGGGGATAAGTGCAGCCGCATTGATTGTATAGCATGTAATAGGTATAATAAAATCAATATACAGCTATGCAAGGAGTGACCAAGATGATTATCAAACCTTCCGCCAGTATCCGGCAAAACTATAATGAAATCGCCGATCTATGCAAAACATCCGGGGAACCGGTTTATCTGACCAAGAACGGTGAAGGCGATCTTGTCGTAATGGACATTGATACGTTTTCCCGTCGCGAGAAGATGTTAAAGCTGCGTGAAGAACTGCTCGCTGTGCAAGAAGATCGTTTGGCGGGCCGTGTTGGCGTGACGCCGGATGAACTGGACGCTTACCTGGAGGGCATTATTGACGAGGTGCAGCATGGAAAAGATGCCCCGTTATAAGATCATCGTCTCCGATCGCGCCCGCCAAATGCTGGCGACTCATGTGCGATTTCTTGCGGAGAAAAGTCCGGATGCGGCGCGAAAAACGAAAAACGAATTACTGCAAGCGATACGTTCCTTGGCGCGAATGCCGGAGCGCTATCCTTTTCTGGAAGCGGAATTTATCCCGTCAAACAAGTATCACAAGATGTTCGTGGAAAAATGGTATCTGGTGTTATATCAAATTCAGGATGAAATCGTGTATGTCGATTACATTGTAGACTGCCGTCAGGATTATCGCTGGTTGGTGAGATAACAAAAAAGTTCGAAGGAAGGCGCTGAGCGAATCGGCGTCTTTTTTGTGTTTTTTGGGTCCCTCTCTTTTTCCCGGCAGGTGCCTTGAAGGCAACGCGAGACGAATGTCTCGTGTTGCAGCAAGCACTGAATTTGGATATCCAAATTCGTTTGTTAGGGGTACAACCCCTAAGACCCCGTTTACACGATGCTATTGTCTCGATGCTCGAATTTTCCCGCGGCGATGAGATTTTCTGTCGGAAGCTCATGTTCGGAAAGGGGTGATGCAAATGAGGAAACGACCAATCTCTTTTCTGGTTCGCTTAAATGAAAGCGAGCATGCTCGCCTTATGACAGAAGTGAAAAAAACGGGACTTTCTCGGGAAGCGTACATTCGGGCATTGATCAATGGGTATATTCCCAAACCGCTACCGCCCCTGGATTATTACGCGATGATGCGTGAACTGAACGCTATTGGGAATAACCTGAATCAACTCACTGTGAAGGCCCATACGACTGGACATCTGGAACGGGCTGCATTTCAGGTGGAAGCCGACCGCTTACGTCACGCAGTCCAGCAGATTCAACAGGCTGTAACCGAACCGGAACGAAGACCACCAGTGCATCCAAATGTGCATCCGCCGTAAGGGGGGGAATTTCACGTGGCAACGACCGCAATCTGGGGGGTGACCGACAGGCTTAAGCGGGTGCTGGATTACGCCGCAAATCCTGACAAGACAGCAGAACGTAGCGAAGGTGGTTTGGAGCAGGTACTCGCTTATACACAGGCGGATGCCAAAACGGAGAAGCAACTATATGTCAGCGGTGTCAACTGCGATCCGTTAACGGCTTATGAGCAGATGCAGCGGACGAAGCGGCGGTTTTTTAAGACGGACGGCATTTTGGCCTTTCACGCCTATCAAGCGTTTGCGCCGGGGGAGACAACGCCGCAAATCGCTCATACCATCGGTGTTAAGTTAGCGCAGGAGTTGTGGGGGGAGCGCTTTGAAGTCGTCGTATCGACCCATTTGGATAAACTGCATGTGCACAATCACTTTGTGTTAAACTCGGTTTCCCTTGTGGATGGGAAACGGTATTACGACAACAAAGCTTCCTATGCTCTGCTGAGGCAGACATCCGACCGGCTTTGCCAGGAACATGCGCTATCGGTGATTGAGCATCCCGAACCGAGCAAAGCCAAGCATTATGGAGAATGGAAAGCGGAACGTGAGCGAAAGCCAACATGGAGAGGGCTAATCCGGCAGGACATCGATCAGGCTATTGCATCTTCCATGACGATGACACAGTTTTTTGCCCATTTACAAAAGCAAGGTTATGAGCTAAAAACGGCGGTTAAACATATGGCGATACGGCCGCCTGGAAAGACACGCTTTGTCCGTTTGCGCAGTCTAGGCGATGGCTATACCGAGGAAGCGATCAAGCAGCGAATATTGCGAAACCGAATACCTGAACGGGAAAGGCCATCCCATGTCCGCAGACGACGTGCCATGTGTAAGAGCCATGTTCGGTCTGGTCGCAAATTGCGCGGCTTGCAAGCTTTATATATCCGCTACTTGTTTGAAATGGGTGTGCTTCCTGGAAAACGAAAGCCTGTCAAAAAGCCATCCTTCAGGCTTCGGGAGGATTTGAGATACTTGTCGGTATTGATGGAGCAAACCAAGCTGCTATGCAAGTACCGCCTCACCCATCAAGAGGAGCTTCTCGCTTTCCGTGACGGGTTGGAGGAACAAATCCAATCTCTGCACCAGAAGCGCAAGTCGTTGTACAACCGAATTCGCCGCTGCAAGGATGCTGGCCAGCGAGAACAATACAAAACGCAAATTGCTGTTTGTTCTAAACGGCTTGCCTCGCTTCGAAAGGAGGTGAAGCTGGTTCAAGGCATTTTGGAGCGATCAGGAGAATTACGAGAGACGTTAAACAGAAGTGGCGCACAGGATCGAAAGGAGGAAATTTTCGATGAGTACCGAAACGGAAGCCGCCAATCAGGTCGTCAACATGAGCTTGAAAAGCATCGAAGTCATGGCCAAGATTTCCGGCGAAGGCGCTAAGCATTTGGCGGTATATTTGTTTGCGGCCTTGCAAGGACAGAAACGAACAAAGGGCAGCATCCGCTTGGAGAGTTTGCTGCGCAGCGGGAAAGAATTAAAGGTATTTGCGGTCAAGAACGAAGACCTGGCAACCTTCTGCAAGGAAGCCAAGCGGTATGGCGTGTTGTACTGTGCTTTGCGCGACAAAAAGAACGTGGACGGGATGTGCGATGTGATGGTCCGGGCGGAGGATGCGTCCAAAATCAATCGGATCGTGGAGCGTTTCCACTTGGCCACTGTGGATACCGCCAAAATTAAGAGTGAAATTGAAAAATCCAGTGGAATGTCCGAAGCGCCTGCTGTGGAACAAGGACATGAACCAGGTCACGAGCAAGTTCAGGAACAAGAGCTGCCGAAGGAAATCGCAGAAGAAAGGAATACAGACGACTTGTTGGATGAATTGATGGGAAAGTCCGAACTGCCGGAGCCGACTCCATCGGAGGACGACCATTCAACAGCGGAGAAGGAACCGGCGGAAACGTCCCATCCGTCCGAGAATACCTTCGAGCGCAACGAGGTTACCGCAAGGGATACTGATCCACCTTCTCGTCAAGAGCCGGAGCGAGTGTCCGTCCGTCAATTATTGCGGGAAATACGCGAAGAGAACCGCCAGCAAAGGAAATGGGAGAAAGACAGACAGCCGCGGGAACAAGCGGAGCCGTTGCCGTCTCGAAAGGAGCGGATAGCCGCCGATAAACAACAAGCGAACAAAGCAAAAGGTCGAAAGCGAGGGAAAGCCAAATGAGCGAACTGGATGATTTATTCCGACAGGATGCTGCGGCTTCCTCTTCTTTCCGTACAACCGAACCATCCTTCGATAAAGAAGCATGGGTGCAAAAGAAACAGGAGCTGCGGCAATGGACATATGATACGATTGATGCCACCACCTTGTCGGTGATGCAGAACGGTGAGGCGTTCCAGCAATATTTGGATGTCCAGAGCCGCTTTGACCGCTATAGCGTGGCCAATGCGCTGCTGCTTCTGGCGCAGCGGCCAAACGCGACTCGCATTGCCGATTTTGACACATGGAAGGAACAAGGGGTATTCGTTCGTCGAAAGGAAACAGGGTTTTACATTCTGGAACCGGGCGAAACCTATCAAAAGCAGGATGGCAGCACCGGTATCAGCTACAATCCGAAAAAGATGTTTGATATTGCTCAAACGACCGCCGTGTTGAAACGGGAAGAACCGGTATTCCCGGATGATCGCGCCCGTATTAAAGCATTAATTGACCGCGCCCCCGTTCCGATTGGCATTGGTGATTCGTTGCCATCGGAAAAGCATGCGCTCTATCAGCCAGAACCAAAAAACATTACCATTCGTCGCGGGCTTGAGGCCAGCGATATTTTTCGAGCGCTTGCCCAAGAACTGACACATGCTGAACTGGATAGCGGCGATGGACGGTACAACCGCTCGGATAACGAGTTTTTTGCCTACTCCGCTTCTTATGTGTGTGTTATGCAGGCAATTTGGCGTTGCAACCGATACCTTCCGTTTTGATCGAGCGCCGGAGAGGTTGAACGGGATGGAACCGCAGCAAGTCCGTGCCGAGTTGACGCTCATGAAGGAAGCTTTTCAACAAACAACCCAGAGAATGAACCGGAACCTATCACAACAGCGCCAGCCTAAACGATCCGATCCGGTTCGCTAAGTTTTGTCTGGAGGGAGTGCTATGAAAAAACAGGAACGAATCTTGTCTTTGAATCATTATGAGCATGGGATAGTCGTCCATGCGCTGAATGCGTTACGAAATGACTTAATCGGTGAGAAACGACCGACGGATGCCGTGGATGATTTATTGTTAAAAATGATTGATGCCCCATATCAAACCCATAAACGCCGGAGGCGCCATGAGGCGCGATGAAACCGCAAGGAGTAATCTAATACTCTTTGCGGTTTTTTTTATTCCCGTCATCTGGTCGGCGATGTTGGTCGCCCCCGCATGGGCAGAAGGGTTGCCGGACATACTGGCCCATCTCAGCACGGCGATTCGCCGTCCGTTTGACATTGAGTGGGTGGACGAGACGCCACGTTGCTTGTTGATCTTTTCGCTGACTTATGGTCTTTGCGCTGGGGCATATTTCGCGACTCCGCGCAACTATCGCCGACGGGAAGAGCACGGCAGCGCCCGCTGGGGCCGAGCGAAAACCGTCAATGCCAAGTATCGAGACAGACGGCCGGAACAAAACAAAATTTTGACGCAGCGGGTCAAAATCGGTCTAGATGGCCGCAAGCATCGCCGGAACCTGAACGTGTTGGTTGTCGGCGGCTCCGGCGCGGGCAAAACACGGTTCTATGCTAAGCCGAATGTGATGCAAGCCTCGACCTCTTACGTCGTTCTGGACCCAAAGGGGGAGATTTTGCGGGACACCGGTCATCTGCTTAAAGCCAAAGGCTATGACATCAAAGTGCTGGACCTGATTCACCCGCATCGTTCGCATGGCTATAACCCGTTTGTCTATTTGCAGGACGACAAGGACGTCTTGAAATTGGTGACCAACCTGATTCGCAATACGACACCCAAAAACAGCAACACGAACGATCCCTTCTGGGAGCGTTCGGAAACAGCGCTGCTGGAGGCGCTTATGTTGTACTTGCTTTATGAAGCGCCGCCGGAGGAACAGAACTTTCCGATGATTATGGAAATGATCGCCGCGGCGGAAGTGCGGGAGGAAGATGAGACGTATCAGAGTCCGCTGGACGAGTTGTTCGAGCGGTTGGAGATGCGCGACCCGGAGCATTTGGCGGTCAAACAGTACAACATTTTCAAATTGGCTGCCGGAAAAACGGCCAAATCCATTTTGATCGGGCTTGGCGTACGGCTGGAGAAATTCAATCTGACCAGCATCGCCGGCATGAGTACGGTGGATGAATTGGACTTGCCCCGCATGGGTACGAAAAAAACTGCCTTGTTTGCCGTCATCCCTGACAACGACAGCAGCTTTAACTTCATCGTCGGCATGCTGTACACGCAGCTTTTTCAATCGCTCATGTATGAAGCGGATTACCGGCATGGTGGGAGGCTGCCAACGCATGTTCATTTTGTAATGGACGAGTTTGCCAATGTGGCGTTGCCAGATGAATTTGACAAGCTACTGTCGACCATGCGGAGCCGGGAAATCTCGGTGTCGATTATCCTTCAAAACCTGGCGCAACTTAAAGCGTTGTACAAGGATGCCTGGGAATCGATTGTCGGCAACTGCGATGTGTTTTTGTACTTGGGAGGCAATGAACAATCCACACACAAATATGTGTCGGAACTGCTCGGCAAGGAAACGATTGACACCAACACCTACGGTGAGAGCAAGGGGCGCAGCGGTAATTATTCGATCAATTACCAGCATTCGGGAAGAGAATTGTTGACCCCGGACGAAGTGCGGATGTTGGATAACCGCTATGCCCTGCTCTTTATCCGTGGGGAACGTCCGATACAGGATGACAAGTATGATCTGCTGCGGCATCCGAACATCGAGCTTACAACGGATGGTCAGGCTTCGCCGTTCCAGCATGGAGGTACGGATTATGCCATCGACTGGTTATCGGTGCAGCTTCATGAAGACGGAGATTACGAGCTGTTGGCAGAGGATGAAGTGGAGTCATTATTTTTAGGAAAGGAATGATAGACGTGAAGCATCGATGGAAACGATGGATGACGCTGTACATGGTTTGCGTACTGATGGGGAGCTTTGCTACACCTACATACGCGAGCGATCCGATGACTACCGTGAACAATTTGTCTGATTTTATTTTTGGCCTGATCCGGGCTGTGGGCATGATTATCTTGGGTTTTGGCATTGTGCAGATTGGTTTGTCTTTCAAGTCTCACGACCCTACCCAAAGAGCTAACGGGTTCTTAACACTCGCCGGTGGCGTTGTCATTACCTTTACGAAGGAAATTCTCAACCTGATTGCCGGATAAGTACGGGTATTCGCATTCGGGGAATAAGCCAGCGGTTTGTTCCCCGAATCTGGGGGGAGGGTGAATGTGTCTAAGAACAGTTGGATCATCGACAATCTCGAAAATGCATTAGAGATCTGGAACGATAAAATGTCGGAGATTTGGGAGTTGGTCACCGAGTCGCCGGCGGATTTCAAAGGCGGTGGTATATGGCGCGTCATCTTAGATATTCACGGTGCGTTGCAAGCTACGGGATTGGCCTTGCTGGTATTGTTTTTTGTGATTGGCGTGATGAAAACGACCGGTAACTTTGCGGAAATTAAACGACCGGAGGTTGCCGTGAAGTTATTTGTTCGATTTATTTTGGCCAAGGCGGCGGTCACGTATGGTCTGGAATTGATGATGGCGCTATTTTCGATTGTACAGGGCATCATTGCCACCATGATTGGCCGTTCGGGATTTGGTTCATCGGACATGATGACATTGCCGGATACGATTGCCCAAGCGATTCAAGATGTGGGCTTCTGGCAAAGCATTCCGCTGTGGGTGGTAACGCTGCTTGGCAGCCTGTTCATCACCGTTTTATCGTTTATTATGATTCTCTCTGTTTACGGCCGTTTTTTTCGTCTCTATATTTACACAGCCATTGCTCCTGTCCCCCTCTCATCGTTTGCTGGGGAGCCGACCCAATCCATCGGCAGGTCCTTTTTAAAGGGATATGCCGCCGTTTGTTTAGAAGGGGCGATCATTGTGCTGGCTTGCATTGTTTTTTCGGCATTTGCTACCGCGCCATCGGTCGTGAACGAAGGCGCACAGGCGGTGACCATGGTCTGGACGTACATTGGCGAACTGATTTTCAACATGCTGGTTCTCGTCGGCATGGTGAAAATGGCGGATCGGATCGTGCGGGAGATGATGGGGCTGTAATCGAGGGCATGCTGCCGGGAGGGAAGGCAGTTCGGGGAGGATTAACGGATGGCTGCCAAAAAGAGCCTCAAAAGCGCCAGTGCATCGTTTCGTTGCTTTTCAGTACATTGATTTAGCGCAGCTAAAATCAGTTCGGTATCATTGCTTTTGCTATTTGTCTCTTGCTCCAGCAACAACTCATTCGGGGATAGTTTCAGCAGGGTACAAATACGAAGCATAGTTTCAATGGACATCCCGGCTTGTCCGCGTTCAATATCGGCGCAGAATCTGGGGACTCTCCCAATATACTCGGCCATTTGTTCTCGCGAGATATCCAAAGCTTCTCGCTGTTTCCGAATGCGCTGTCCTACCTTCTTTCTATCGTACACGCTCATCATTTTGCACCCCTTTATAATCGAATTCAGTTTATAACTCCTATTATGGAGGAGCATATAATTGACTAAAATGAGTTTAAAAAGTACTATCAGGGTAGTTTTTCTAATGACAACATGCTAATGCTTCATGATAGAGTTGCAAACAGAATGAGGAAGAGGAGTGCAAATGAGTGGATGATCTAGTAAGAAAACTGGAGAAAGAGAGGCAAAAATTAAACGAGCTTGGCGAAAAGTCGTTGATGCAATCGATTCCTTTATCCGACAATCAAGAGGTTCAGGAACAGAGTAGGAGGGTAGACGAGTTGATGGTGCAATATCAACGAATGAAGGCCAAGGATAGGCAACCGATATGGTAAAAGAGGGATGGAAGGGGCAAGGTCATGGGATTTCCAACGTGGTTCCGGGGAGCCATTCAAAGGCGATTGGATGAGGTTTCGGCACAAATCGAACATCATCCGGAGCTGAAAAAAATTAGAGATGAAGAAGATGAGGCGTTTCACACTATATTTGCGGGGCTGATCATGGCTCAAACACCTGAGTTTGAAGACTGGGAGGACAAGTATATTCTCAAGCAAGCCATGATGAATGAACGGCTGTACATGCAGGGATTGACAGATGGCATACAACTTGCCTCTGCTTTACTGAATCATTCCGACTCAACGCCACATGAAACGCCGGTTACATTTGGTCACGAAAAGGGCCAAGCAAAGACGAAGCCGTAAGATCAGGTATCTATCGGGAGGGATGACATGTGGAAGTGAAAATCAACCGGGAGATCCGGGAGTATACGGAAAGCATCTTTTTTGGACTGTCCTTGCGACAGTTCTTTTTTTCTGTTTTGGCCGTAGGTATGGCGATTGCGCTGTATTTTATGCTGCGCAGTCGTTTCGGCATCGAGACACTCAGTTGGGTATGCGTCTTGGGTGCGGCTCCCTTCGCCGCCCTGGGCTTTATCCGGTACCATGGTATGAATGCCGAGCAATTGCTATGGGCGTATATCAAATCGGAATTTTTAATGCCGCGGCGCTTGGTCTTCCACTCGACGAACACGTATGCGGCGGCGTTAAGCAAGACCATAGAGCAGTATGAAAAAGGAATGAAGCGCCATGATTAAGACGTTAAGTCGTATCATCAAGCAGGATAAGGAACGGTTTGTCATACCGAAAGGCGTACAACAAGTGATCCCGATTCGCTCTATTTGGGCGGACGGGATTTTTTTAGTTGGCAACAAGTTTACCAAGACGTATCGCTTCGAGGACATCAATTATTCCGTCGCCTCCCGCGAAGATAAGGAAGCGATGTTCCTGTCGTATTCCGAATTGCTCAATTCCTTTGACAGCGGGGCGACAACGAAAATCACCATCCATAACCGGAGGTTGAATCGAGCGGATTTTGAAAGTTCGGTCTTCATTCCGCTGCAGCAAGATGAACTGGACGAATATCGACAAGAGTATAATCAGATGCTGCTGGAAAAGTCCGTTGGGGCCAACGGTACGATTCAAGAGAAGTATATTACGATATCCATTGCCAAACCCAATATCGAAGAAGCCCGGCATTACTTTTCTCGAGTTGGGACCGACCTGATCGCCCATTTTTCTCGTCTCGGCTCCAAATGTACGGAACTGAACGCCACTGAGCGGCTGCGTATTTTTCACCATTTCTTCCGCCAGGGAGAGGAAACGGACTTTCGTTTCGACTTGTCGGAAACGATGCGCAAAGGACATGATTTCAAAGATTATATTTGTCCGGATACGTTTGAGTTTGAAAAGGATCATTTTCGGATGGGGAAGCTTTATGGCCGGGTCATCTTCCTGCGTGAGTATGCCAGCTATATCAAGGACAGTATGGTATCCGAGCTTTGCGACCTGCACCGCAACCTATTTCTGTCCCTTGACATCATTCCGATACCAACGGATGAGGCGGTTCGCGAAATCGAAAACCGTTTGTTGGGCGTGGAAACGAACATTACGAACTGGCAGCGGCGGCAAAACAATAACAACAACTTCTCCGCTGTTATCCCGTATGACATGGAGCAGCAGCGAAAAGAGAGCAAGGAATTTCTGGATGACCTGACGACTCGCGACCAACGCATGATGTTTGGCTTATTGACGATGGTGCATGTGGCCGAAAGCAAGGAGCAACTCGACAACGATACCGAAGCGATATTGACGACGGCCCGCAAACATCTGTGTCAATTCTCGCCTCTTATGTACCAGCAGATGGACGGTCTAAATACCGTGTTGCCTTATGGTTTACGGAAAGTACATGCTTTGAGAACGTTGACGACAGAAAGCACAGCGGTGTTTATCCCGTTTCGGGCGCAGGAAATCATGCATGAAGGCGGTATTTACTACGGACAAAACGTCATCAGTAAAAATATGCTCATTGCCAATCGCAAGCAGTTGCTCAATGGAAACAGCTTTATTTTGGGGGTATCGGGCTCCGGAAAAAGCTTTACGGCAAAAAGAGAAATCGTCAATCAAATACTGGCCAGCGGCGATGACATTATTCTGATTGACCCGGAACGTGAATATTCCGCCCTAGTAGAAGCGCTAGGCGGAGAGACCATTCATATCTCGGCCACGTCACCTAATCATATCAATGCGATGGATATAAACCGGCAATACGGTGACGGAGCAAATCCGATCATTTTAAAATCCGAATTTGTTCTTTCGTTATGCGAGCAACTGATCGGCGGTTTTCAGTTGGGAGCGAAGGAAAAGTCGATTATTGACCGTTGCACGGCCAGTGTGTATCGAAAATATCTGCAAAGCAATTACAAAGGGCAACCGCCTACCTTACAGGATTTTCGAGCGGAACTGCTCAAGCAATCCGAGCCGGAGGCGCAGGACATCGCGCTGGCGATTGAACTGTTTACCGCTGGCAGCTTGAATACGTTCGCCCAGCCGACTAACGTCAACGTTCATAACCGGCTGATCTGCTATGATATTTTGGATTTGGGCAAGCAACTGTTGCCGATTGGCATGCTGGTTGTATTGGACAGCATTCTGAATCGAATTACACAAAATCGCGCCAAGGGGAAAAACACGTTTATCTTCATCGATGAAATTTATCTGCTTTTCCAACACGAGTACAGCGCCAACTTTTTGTTCACGTTATGGAAACGTGTCCGAAAGTATGGCGCTTTTTGTACGGGGATTACGCAAAACGTGGATGATTTGTTGCAAAGTCATACGGCCCGAACGATGCTGGCCAATAGCGAATTTATCGTGATGCTGAATCAGGCCAGTACGGATCGCAAGGAGTTGGCGGAACTGCTTAATATTTCGGATCTCCAGCTTTCTTATATTACAAACGTCGATGCCGGGAATGGGCTGTTAAAGGTCGGCAGTTCTCTCGTGCCATTTACAGATAGCTTTCCACGGCATACAAAACTTTACCGTTTGATGACCACGAAACCGGGAGAATCGCTGTAAACCCTCGGCAAGCGGCTGATGAGATGCTTCATCAGCTGCTTGCCAATGTATGTAGATTCGGCTGGTTACAGCCGTCTGAGACAAGTGGTACTTGCTGGCTAATTGAGTGATGGTTAATTGGAGATGGAAGTCATTCCGGCGTGCAGAAAAAAAATTGACCAGGGCTTAATATGAAGAGTAAAGGTATATTTTACTATTCTATCGCTAGCGCACGACTACAAGACTATTTAAATTACTCTAGTCCTACGACTGTCGGGTTAGTCTGTTTCCCATTGAGAGGAGTTGTTTCATTATCGGTCTTTCAAAATACGGATGGTAGCACCTAATCTGCATACATAACTGAACAACAGGGCTTGCTTCTCATCATGGTGTTGCCATGAGAGCGGGAGTTGATATTGTTGGTTAATATCAAGTCGCGTGCAGCTCGTGCTGCCAGAGAACAGGCCCTAACTGAATTCGCTATCAGGCTCATTGAAGATGTGCCGCTGACGCGTTTGCCATGCTTGCAGAATGGTGTTACACGTTCAGTGGATCAAAGTTCGGACCCTTTGTGTGTACTTTCGAAGGGTCTTTTTTGTTTTTCTTTATTACGCATCAAGTTTAAAGGCGGCACAGGCTGCCGTTCACCTCCTCCTTGTTTTGGCTTGCTTGGCAATCAAAGCAAGGGAGAGGGATGAGAATGAAAAAAATCAATCTTCGCGATATGTATCCTTTCTATCAAACGGATGTCTGGATCGAGGTGGATGAGGAGATCGTACAGGAGATGCGACGTTTCGAGTTGCTTGAAAGCGCTTATAAATTGCGCGCTTATCGCCATCGGGCATATTACTCTCTGGATCGAAACGATGGCATCGAAAACGATATTCTGTTTCCTTCTCGTTCTACTGAAACGGAGTATGAAGAAATGGCCTTTCGAAGAGAGCTTTACGCAGCGATGTGTCGATTGCCGAAAAAGTCGTTTCGACGTATTTACGCACATTATTTCCTAGGAATGAGTAAGGTCGCTATCGCTCGTGTAGAGCAGGTGGATGAAAAGGCCGTGCGCAAGTCCATCGAAAGCGGGCTGAAGAAGTTGAAGCAATTTCTCGGGAATAAGTGATTTTGAATCATAGGGTCCGATTTTGTCCCAAAAATGAAAGGGCTGGTAGAGGATGATGTTCAAGGCGACGATTGGCGGCTATTATGACTAATCGTCGCCTACTATGAAAGGAGTGCTAGAGTTATGTTTCCCGGTATGTTTTGTGATGTGGAACACGAAAAGTTTTACGGTGATATGCTGAGCCGTTTTCATCGCCAAGATGCCTATCATCGTGCGTTGTTTTACACGTTAGGCTTGACGCGAGAAACGAGGACGCATATTCAGGACCTGTTTGACTTTTCAAACGACAGCATCCGACCGAAAGGTTTAAAGGCCTCCTGGCAAACAGGTACTTCCCTTCGAGCAAGCCGCTTGGCCTTTAATCTGTGGAACGGATGGGCAGAAGAACAGCAGGAACGGGATTCCACGCCGCACGAGTTGTTTGATTGTCGTTATGCGCCTTATTTCTTTGAGGCGATTCGCTTGCGTTATCCGGAATATTGCAGGAGCCACGACCGGGTTCCCCAACGCATGAACGGTCCAACCCGTTAATGGCAATGCCAGGAGGGCAACCTTGATGAAGGACATCAAGACAAGAACACGGGTGAAGAATATTAAGAAGCTGGATCGATTCTCCAACTTGATGGAAAAAGCAAAGCCTGTCGATGTGCGTTCCAAACATAAGTCATCTAATCGTCATGAATCGGAATCTACAGGTTCCTCTGTGGTACACGCGCAAAACCAATCCGTGAGGGCGGCAAAGACCACGCTGCGCAACGGGATGCGCATCAGTTCAGGTGTGAGCAAAGGAGCAATTCGTCTTCTTCGGAAAAAACGGGAGCGCTTGATAGGGACGGAGAAGGAGAAAGTAACCATGCCTCAGCAATCGGGGGAAACGTCAAGCGGTCGGCGTTCAGGTAAGCAAAGCGGCATTCAAGCAAGCAAACGTTCGCTTGTTTCCGATAAACAACAAGCGCTGTCCGCCCATTCAACAGGTGCCATACAAGGGAGAGATAATCGTCAGGCTGTACATTCATTTTCCAAAACCAAGCGTCCATTACAGTTAAACCCGATGTCAAAACCTGTCGAGAAGCGTGTCACGACCACGAACAACCTTTTCAAGACTACTGTGCGTTCTCGTGACAAACGTTCGAGTCTACAACCCGGTGAAATGACAATCGGGAGGAAACGAAATCCCGCCCCCGTTCGTTCTTCCGCTCATAAGCTGGTGAAGCCGCATGCAGGTGTATCCGGGCGTGTCAAAACGGGCGGCAAAGTCATCAAGGTGCTTTCCCATTCAGTAAAGCCGATTCATCAGTCTAACCAAGAAAAAGGACAGGTCCATAATCCAACAGATAGGATGAAACATAAAGCCAGGGAAGCGCAAAAAGCAGCCTTTCGATTGATGACCACGCACCGTTCAAAGCAACGGCTGCGAGCGGTTGCCAGATGGAACATTCGCATGATTCGTGTAGCGGCCAAAATGACTGCGGTACTCGCCAAAGGCATGATCGCTCTTTTAGGTGTTAGCGGTACGGTGATCATCTTGCTATGCATCATGATGGCTGTTGCTGCGGTTGTATCATCTCCTTTTGGCATCTTTGTCTCCAGTGATAATACGGATAGCGATGTATTACCGCTTTCTGACATCGTACAAGACATGGACAACGAATTTGCTGTCCGACTGGAGGACATACGTCGGGATGCAGGCTCAGTGGATCGTGTAGAAATCCATTATCTCGGAAGCGCTGATAATACTCGCATCGATAACTGGATGGACGTCATCGCGGTCTTTGCGGTTCGTACCGTAATGGACAGCGAAAACGGCATGGACGTAGCCACACTGGACGCCACTCGGGTGGATGTGATTCGCTCCGTCTTTTGGGACATGAATCAACTGGACTCTTACGTGGAAACGATTGAACACAGGGAAACGATTACGGTGGAACATGAAGATGGGAGCACGAGTAAGGAAACGATAACCTGGTATGAATCGGTATTGCACATTACAGTTGCCAGTCATACTGCTGGGCAGCAGGCCGACATCTACGACTTTACAATCGAACAAAGAGAGATCATGCATGAAATGTTGTCGGCGGAGTTCCGCCCGCTCATGTTCGCGCTTCTCGGTAAAGATATGGATGTTGGGTTAACGACTGAGCAGCTTGAAATCGTTTATCACGATCTGCCGAAAGGGGAATGGGGCGGTGAAGCTGTCCGCTTGGCATTGACTCGCTTGGGCGATCCATACAGTCAAGTTTTGGCCGGGCAAGACCGCTATACAGATTGCAGTTATCTTGTTCAATGGGTGTACCGGCAGTTGAGCATTCAGTTGCCGCGGACGGCGGCTGAACAAGCCAGACATTGTGTCGATAACGGGTGGACAATCCGTTTTGAAGATTTGGCTCCGGGCGATTTGGTCTTTTGGAGCTATGCCAGCAATGGTCGGTTTATGGACATTACCCATGTTGGCATCTATGCCGGAAACGGCAAGGTCGTCGATGCTTCATCCACTCGCGGACAAGTGGTTTACCGGAATTTGTTTGACGCCGATCAGCAGGTGCTGTATGGGCGGCCGTTTCAAATGAACGTACAAAATGTTTATAGCTAAAAACAAAGTAACCCCGGGGAAAACTCTCCCGAGGTTACTTTGACCGATGCTTTCGGATTATGACTCCATTCTAAACGATTATTTGCTAAATCGCTACGCTTGTCTTTTTCTAAATGTTAGTTCAAATCATGAATTGCTAAATGTTTGTTCTGTAAATCGCTTCCGGAAAAAGCTAAGAATCAGAGCAGGTAGTGACATCATAAGTTTGATCTCTTCTGTTACATATTCTGATTTCAATCGTCATCATATAATAGACAACATGACTATAGCATTATTTCGGTTTAAGAAATTTGAATGAAATACGATGTAATCGTCTTTATTTTTGCATTTCTCCCAAAACCTCTGAAATTATATACATCACAAAAAGCAAACCTTTGCTGATCATGGAATGCTAAAATTCCATTTACTGAACCCGCGTTTCCGTGGGTGATGATGTTGTGGATGTGTAATTGTTGAACTTTTCGATTATTCATGTGATTCAGTGCTTTTTCAAAATCGGCTTTTCCTCGCTTGATGTGATCTCCGATGACTTCCCAAACGATATCATCCGTCACCCATGCCATACAAAAGTCTACTTCAAGTTTGGCAAAAGCGATGCTGAGATCTCTAAGAAGTTCTTTTTTCGGCGCATTCCCACAATTTTCGGCGCATTCTACTCTTAAGTTTTCAGAATGAGTATTCATCGTTACCTCCTAATGACCCCGACATATAATCAGGGTCATTATCGCGCATCTTATTGGAATATTCATTGTGAAATCAATGATAACGGGCTATTTTTGACTATTTAATCGGCACCCAAATTTCGGTTTTGGCTGCGGGGCTTGATGGGTCAGGTGCTCGATGAAAATAAAGCATTAGACTGAGATGCGTTGTTCTAGTTGTTTTAGCGAAGTATCACTTCCAACAAATTGCACAGCAACATACTTTTCTTCTGTCCCTACTATAACCAAAAAGAGGAAATCTATGCTCATCTTGGAATCACGTAGCATGTTAGTTATTAATTTTCGATCAACTGAAGATGGTCTAGGTACAGGCTCAGGGTGGGTATGCCATTCGCCTAAGTATATTACCTCTCCATTAGAAGATCTCCACGCTAAATCTACGAACCACTGGGCTCTTTTTACATTCCGTTCAAAAAAATACCGTCCTGATTTATCACCAGGACCCGGAGTCGTAATTTGTTGTATAATAATTTGATCGTCAAATATTCGGCCCAGAAGGATACCGCCTGCTTCGTGTTGCTTTTTCTTGACTTGTCTATACGAATTGAGTATGTCAACAACCTCATCCGTAAACTTTACCAATTTATCTCCAAATATATATTCCATTTAGTTCGAGCAACCTTTGCAATTTGTTCGTTCCCTGATTGTACGAATGCGAACGGAATAGCTGTCCGCAGCAACCCACATTGAAGATATTTTTCTCTTGTTTAGTCTTTGTTCCTTTAAGTTACCTAGCCAGGTAAATATAGTATTCTCCTGCACTTTACCAGACAAAGCATCTCGAAGAAAAAGCATTAAATCGTTAATGAATCTTTTTAATTCTAGTGCGCCATACGGAACGAATGTGCTTTGGCAACCAGCTTCTCTTTTTGTAAATTCACCTGGATTAAAGAGTACGCTTTGAATGAAACGGTGTTGTTCATCAAACAAACATTGAAAACAGCCATTTTTAGTTGGGTCGACCCAAACTGCATGCGCCCCCGCCAGATAAGGTTCAACCCAAACGAATAATATAGGCTTTTCAATTATTCGCTCTTGAATTAGTTTATTAATGCGAAACTCTGTGGGGAGATGTCCTACCGCGACAACTGAAAAATCACAATTGTTCAGTATGGATTCATAACTGACAAGCAATTTTAATATATCTTCCGGGTAGCAAGCGACTTCACAATTTGGAAAATGTGACGTAATCATCTTTTGCAGAGCGTCAACTTTTTTCTTTCCAACATCACTTGCTCCGCAAACATGTCGAGCTATATTGTCAAAAGTTAATATATCCTTATCAACAAAAAGAAACTCTTCAACACCAATATCCGCTAAAGAACGTGCAATATGACTTCCAACTGACCCACATCCGACTATTCCGACTCTTAACCCACTCTCGACATTTCCGTCTCCGCCACGAATAAATAAATAATCTTTATCAACTCTTTTAATGGTATGCTTCAATAACTTAAGATCTCCGAAATCCCTCGTCAATTCAAGTAGTGCATTTTTTCTGCCAGGCCTGAACCCCTTCAATCCTGTCTTCTTTTTCTTCTTGCCTTTAAATGCTGAGGTAGAAATTAAAATATTCTCCCCATGTTCCCATACTCCAATAACTTTGCTGCTACCATAAGGGATGGAAAAAACAATTGTACTAGGCCTATTATCTCTATCCAAGAATTTCAAGAGTGTCTTTAGCGAATCACGAGAAAAGCTTCTGAGTCTCTGCAATAGTTCGCGGTTGTTCCTTGGAAATGGTGGAATTCCAATAGATTGTAATGGAAGGTAGAGAGCCTTTTTCCGCTTATCATATATTTTCCCGCCAACTTGCAGTATCCATCTTTGCCCATCGACTCTTGAATCGGCGAACAATAGTTGATTACCCCAAGAAGGATGGTGGAAGCTTATGGCTTCAATGATTTTGGGGTCATCAGTCAATTTAATAAGTGACAAATATTGATTAGTCGATTCCTGTCCCCAATAACTTTCGAATTCATCCATGTATTCCGTAATATTTAGTTTGTTCTTCCCGGTATAGATGAGTTGTTGAGCCTTTTGAATAATTTCTTTTATCACACCTATTGGGTCAACCGCATTTGGATGAGCTTGATCGGAATCAAATGTGCATAGGACTTGTTCCGCATCTAAATGCGGAATTGGGTAAAGCTCTGAGAAATACGGTTCGGGAATAACTACTTTCGGAAAAGAGTCTGGATAATTATATGGGATCGCGATTATTATTTCTATACTTTCTTCATTCAATTTAATCCTAAATGCTTTAGGATAATTTCGATCATTAAATTCCTTGTCGGTTTCTTCTACAGCGCCGTATGAATTTATAAGATGGAGTGTTACTAGCTGTAACACTCCATCATAATATTCCTCAAGTTTACGCAGATCTTCCATGGTTACCTAAAACTGCTGCCGAATTGGTTTGAATGGCAGAATTACTCCCTTTATTCTCATCTTTGGGTGGTTGATATTCAGGGAATCGTGAACCGAAAATTTTTCTCCACTTCTTTGAAGCCTCGGTTTTATCCTGATTTTCTAAAGCTTCCCCACCTTTTTTAACAAGATCTTCAAGCTTGTTCAGGAAATTTGTTCTTCTCGTTTCTGACCAGTTATCAAAGAGTTCCTCGCCAGGTACTACTGGTCTAACCAATGAAAATGATTCAGAAAGTGTATTATGAATTTCCTTTGCTGTTGCTACCAATGCTGCATCATCTTCATCCGGATAATCGCTTACAAAATGATTGGCTGCAAGTATTGTCAGAATCATTCCACTTGGAAACTTGGTATCGTTCTCCTTATAATCCTTCCATGCTTTTAGATACCGAACCAGTCTCTTTAATTGGTCCCCTTTTGTTTGAACTTCCCCCTTAAACCAATCGGTTAATGCCTTGGGGTCACTGGTTATCCATCCTTTAGATTTGTGCGCGAGTTTTGGACTTTGGTCGTCTTTTTTGATGTAAATCGGTAAATCGACGTGGTAATTTGCTTTATATATAACCCTGACACACGTATTTTTATCTACAGGATCCTCACTGGTATGGCCTTTTGTGGCCTTAACAATCCAGCTATGAACAGTTGATGGGGTAGGCCAATCGCCCTCATCCGTGTCCTTTAAGTGTTCCAAATATATACCGTCATCAATATCATATTCACCATCAATAGGAGTTACCGTAGTATTCATCATGTATGAGCCCTGGCCATAAAACTTGGGCTTTTTCACATCTAATTCTTCAGAAAAATACTTCTTAATTTTATCCCGCAACGCATTCCTGGATGTTCGTAAACTTTCTTTTTTGTCAGATTTAAGATAGATTTCATCATCATGAAATTTAATGAACAAGTCATGACAATTTGACATACTTCTCGCCCTCCTGAATATGATATTCAAAGATTTTTCTGACCGAATCTTCAAACAGCCATTTTTTACTCGCTTGAACACCTTTATCAAGCATAATGCTGATTGCGGTAGGACAAGCACGGTCTAACTCAATATACTTTTTTTCTTGATCCGATAATTCTGTACTAGTTATTCGAACATAGTGACCCGGTAAGTATTTTGTTATAAATTTCATGTGATTGTCGACAGCGAAACTCTGTGTATCGATCATAGTGGAAATTAACTTATTCCCCCAACTACTGAACGATTTCGATTTCCACACCTTATGCGGCTCTGGAAATCTCGCGTGCTCATTTAAAGATGAAATTGATAATAGACAGTAGGAATCAAACCCCTTGTTAAGGTAGTATGTAAAATATTCTTGCATCCCCAATAAAGATGGGTTATTGGCCCAGAGTCCACCATCAACAAATTGTTGCGGACCCTCTTTTGTTTGCAGCTCTACAATCGGAAAGTAAGTGGGAGCAGCAGTAGTTGCAAGTGCGACTTCGGATAAGAGACGTTTACTATCCCTTGTTAAAGTTGGTTGGTGGTCTGATTTAAATACATAAGGTGACCCTGTGGTAACATTAACTGTTGGAATTAATACACTTGTCTTGCAATCTTCTATTTTTTTATCCTGGAATACTTCTTCGAGCGCCAATTTTAGTTGATTGCTCGAATACTTTGATTTGATCAATATTTGTTTAAAATAATGAATCTTTCGATAGAATGGATTTTGATATGGAAATATAGAAGGTCCTTTTTCTTTATAGAATCTCACAATGTCTGACGCTGGCATGCCAGATGCCAATGCAAGTGCAATAATTCCCCCAGTTGATGTGCCGCATATGAGATTGAAATTCTGATACACAGGTCCGTATACTTTTTCAATCTCTTCTAGAATTACAGCAGAATAAAGACCTTTAATACCTCCGCCGTCTATAGCTAATATCCGATAACATCCCGGCACATTCTCACCTCTCAAAAAATGGCGTAGAAACAGTCAAACTTGATGTCCTACGCCTTTGATGTCCGTTAATATTTAAACTCTTCCGTCTCCGCCTGTGCCATCAATTCAGCTTGCTGAAGCACCAGATCAATGGCCATCTTTTCCAGATCCGGCGGGTAACCGTATTTCTTCAACAGCCGCTTGACGGTAATTCGCATCTGAGCACGTACATTCTCACGAAGCGTCCAGTCGACCTTAATGTTGCTCTTGATCGCTTGGGTCAGCTCATGTGCAATCTGCTTCAGCATGAGATCGCCCATCAGTTCCTTGGCCGATTCATTCGAAGCGAGCGCATCATAGAAAGCCAGCTCTTCCTTGATCAGACCGAGATCTTCGCCGCGCTTGACGGCTGCGTTCATTTCTTTGGCCATCTGGATCAGTTCTTCGATAACCTGTGTCGTTTCGATGGTACGATTGTTGTATTTCCGAATGGCTTCCTCCAGCATCTCGGAAAATTTCTTCGATTGCACAATACTGGTTCGGGAAACGGCCTTCACTTTCCCCTGAAGCAGCCTGCGGAGAAGTTCCACAGCCAGATTTTTCTGCTTCAACCCGCGCACATGTTCCAGAAACTCGTCCGATAGTATCGCGATGTTCGGTTTCTGCAAGCCTACGGCTTCCAGAATATCGACGACTTCATCGGATACGACCGATTTCGAAATGAGCTGATTCAACTCGGCATCGAGTTCTTTCGTCGTTTTTCTCTTGTTTTCGTCTGTTATCAGCTTAATTATACCAGATTTAACCGCTTTGAAGAAACTGATTTCGACATTGACTTCCTCCGCGGCGGGAGTCGTCGCGCAGAGCGAGAAGGCTCTTGCCAATTCCGTCGTCCAATTCAGGAAGTTCCGCTTGCTCTCTTCACCTAATCCAAGTACGTAATCGACCGTCTCAACAATGGCCTTCATCCGTTCGGCTGCTTTCTCCGAAGCGAATTTACTGTAGTCATACCCATGAAGCAATTCGCGGATGAGCTGCAGCCTTTCCAGCATAAAGTCAACGGCTTGGTCTGTATCGATACCAGCAGTTTTTCGGTCATTTTCCGTATATTGTTGAAGCGCCGATTTCAGCAAGTCCGCAATTCCGATATAATCGACGATCAGACCGCCCGGCTTGTCGCGGAATACCCGATTCACGCGGGCGATCGCCTGCATCAGATTATGGCCTTTCATCGGCTTGTCGATGTACATCGTATTCATGCTCGGCACGTCAAAACCGGTCAGCCACATATCACGGACAATGACGATCTGAAGCGGATCGTTCACATCTTTCATCCGCTTCGCGAGATGTTCGCGTCGCCGCTTGTTGCCGATAAACGGTTGCCACTCCTCCGGATCGCTGGAACTTCCGGTCATGACGATTTTGATTTTGCCTTCGTTATCATCATCGCTGTGCCAATCCGGCCGGAGTGCAACAATCGCTCTGTACATATCGATGGCGATCCGCCGCGACATCACAACAATCATCGCTTTGCCGAAGCCGGCTTTCTGCCGCTGCTCGAAATGTTCGACGACATCCTGCGCGACTTTCCTGACCCGTTTCTCTGCACCGGCCAACGCTTCAAGCCTGGCCCAACGCGACTTCAGACGCTCCCGCTGCGTGTACTCCTGGTACTCCGTAATATCCTCATACTCGCTGTCAATGACCGGGCGCTCCGCCTCCGACAACTCCAGGCGGGCAATGCGGCTTTCATAATAAATTCTGACCGTGGTTCCGTCTTCTACGGCTCGGGTCATATCGTAAATATCGATGTAGTCACCGAAAACGGCAGGCGTATTTTTGTCTGTCAGTTCGACCGGCGTTCCGGTAAAGCCAATATAAGAAGCGTTCGGCAACGCATCGCGCATATACTTGGCATAGCCATACTTAATGGCCGCTTCGTCGTCCCCGGCGACCATATCCGCCTGAAACCCGTATTGGCTGCGATGCGCCTCGTCCGCAATCACAATCACATTGCGGCGTTCCGTAAGTACAGGATACTTGTCTTCATTTTCATCGGGGGTGAACTTGTGGACCGTTGTGAAAATGATCCCGCCCGACTCCACTGACAAAAGCTCACGCAAATGAGTCCGATTTTCCGCTTGCTGAGGCGTTTGCCTGAGCAAGTCCTTCGACTTGCTGAACGTGCTGAACAACTGATCGTCCAGATCGTTCCGGTCCGTCACCACGACGATCGTCGGGTTGTTCAGCGTCAGGACAAGTTTTCCCGCGTAGAAAACCATGGACAAGCTTTTGCCGGAGCCTTGCGTATGCCAGATAACGCCGATTTTGCGGTCTCCTTCGTCCATCGTCGCCCGTTCCGTACTTGCAATCGCCTTGTTGGTGGCGTGGTATTGGTGGTATCCCGCCAATATTTTGAACAGATGCTCCCCATCGGTTTGAAACAGCACGAAATGCTTGATAATATCAAGCAGTCGGCTTTTCTCGAACATTCCTTTCACAAGCACTTCAAGCTGGGGCAGGGAGGAGGGCGCCACGTCATCGCCATCAATCGTGCGCCACATCATAAACCGGTCTTCATTGGCTGTCAACGTGCCAACCCGCGCATTCACGCCGTCGCTGATGACCAGAAACGAGTTGTAGGTGAACAGGGACGGTATCGCGCCTTTGTACGTCTGCACCTGATGATAGGCATCGCTGATCCCGACTTCTTCGTTGGAGGCGCTTTTCAATTCAAATACGGCGATCGGCAAACCGTTTACGAACACGACGATATCCGGGCGCTTCTCTCCCTGATTTTCAACAACGGTAAACTGGTTGACGACCAGAAAATCGTTGTTGCCGATCCGGTCCGGGTCGGTGTCGAACAGCCATACTTTCTCTGTCGGATATTCGCCATTGGCGGCTTGATACTGCACGTCGATCCCATCGGTAATCATCTTCTGGAACGCCTTGTTATTGATCAGCAGGCTGGGACTGCGCGGCACTTCAACGACCTTGATCGCTTCCTCTATCGCTTCCCGCGGTACATGTTTGTTGATACGAATGAGCGAATCGCGCAACCGATCTTTCAGGATGACGTCATGGTAAAATTGCCTTTCGGGATACTCGCCTTCGGGAGAAATGTCCGGGCCGTAAGCTTTTTCGTAGTTCAGTTCTTCGAACCACTCCAGTGCGGCCTGCTCCAGGTCGCTTTCGGTATAGGACGTCGTATAGTAGGCCATCGTTACACCTCCTTTGGATTAGGGTTGATAGATTACGCTACTCTCCGCAACCATTGGCAGATCGGGATCGTTATGATCCTGCTCGACAGGGACACGGATCTCGCCGGACATGAGCTTGGGGAGAAGGGTGTCGCGGATTTGGGTTAAGTACTCATTTTGTCTTTGATAGTATTCTGCACAGTTAATAACTTGGTCAAGCACAGAGCAGATTTTATATTGAATCTCAATCGGAGGAATAATTATTTTTAGTTTTTTTAAAGTATTTGTGGTTAAACTTCCCCTTATGCTATTACTATCAGAGATTTGCCTTAATTCTTCGTATCTAGTACTAAGATTAAAAAACAAATAACTGGGGAATGTACTGCCTTTTTTTGCTCTTACAGCTATTATTGATTGATTAATATAAGTATCAACTAAACAAATAGACGTTTGACCTCTTGTTGAGCCTTGGCCAGCTGATGCAATTACTACATCATACTTTTTAGCTAATCTTGTAGATGAATTTTCTACACCGTCTTGTGTAATTCTTTTTTCTGTAGAAATAATATATCTATTTCTTGTTTCACCTGAAGACAACCAAAATAAATCACCATTCCAATAAGCTTCATTTTTAGTTGAAGGTGTACCTCCGCTAAAAATCATCTCACAAAGATCATCTAAAATACCAACTCTCCAACCCTTCGGAATCAACCCCAACTCACTTTCCTCAAACTCGCCGCCGCTGGACTTATACGGTTCGCCGTTTTCATTCGGAAACTCAAAGTCCACAAACCATCGTTTAAAAAGGGCTTGGGCCATTTCTTCAAGGTTTTTGTTGATGGCGTTGTTGAGTTCGATTTTATCATCTAGACTCTTTAATATATTTACAATTCTGTGTTGCTCTTCTTTTTCTGGCACCTCTAATTCAATACCTTCGATAATCTCTCGCTTAGCGATATTTACCTGCACACTTCCGCTCGAACGAGAAACTATTGAATTATAGCCTTCTTTCGATTCAAAAAAATACTTAAGGTATTCTGGGAATACCTTCGTCTTATTTACACGCAATATTAACAAAGCTTGGCTTATTATGCCAATTGGGTCGTTCTTTTTAATTCGTGTTACTTTACCAACAGTGCCTGAACAACTTATGAGCAGGTCATCTTCCCGTACGCAAAATCTCCTCATCTCATTGAATTTTTCCTCATCAATATAGAACCGAAAGTCCCGAATGTTGTATATTGCATGTTGTTGTTCGTAAACCGGAATGCCTTTTTCCTTTAATTCACTTCTAACCAATGCAGACCCGAAAGGACCTCTAATATACCCTTTTTCTTCAAGCAAGTCTTTCAACTTATATTTCAAATCCGATCCCCCCAAACCGCTTGCGAATTTCATCCTCTAACTGCCGAGACTTGGCAAACTGCTCCGCCAGCTCCGATGTCAGCCGTGCCATTTTATCCTCGAAAGGTTCGCTGTCTTCTTCCACATCTTCAATCCCGACATAACGACCAGGCGTCAGG
This sequence comes from Paenibacillus sp. Pae15, assembly GCF_024519685.1. Taxonomy (NCBI): domain Bacteria; kingdom Bacillati; phylum Bacillota; class Bacilli; order Caryophanales; family Paenibacillaceae; genus Paenibacillus; species Paenibacillus sp. Pae15. The sequence continues at coordinate 118,261 of NZ_JALJRM010000015.1, forward strand.
ATGTATTCATGCTCCTGCACCTCTGCAAGCTTCGCCGCTTTGCAGAAGCCCTTCATATCTTCATATGCACCCGCTTCTGGCTGTCCACGCCATGCATGGTATGTATCGGTGATCTTCCGGATGTCCTCTGCGCTCAACTCGCGATGTGTCCGATCGACCATATGACCCATTTTGCGTGCATCGATAAACAGGATTTCGCCGCGGCGGTCCCGAAGACCTTTTGGCGCTTTATTTTTGGCGATGAACCAGAGACAAACCGGAATTTGCGTAGAGTAGAACAACTGCCCCGGCAAGGTGACGATACAATCGACCAGATCGGCATTAACCAGCTTGCTGCGAATTTCAAACTCCGCCGTCGTACTTGTCGACATGGAGCCGTTCGCCAGTACGAAGCCGGCAACGCCGCTGGGCGCAAGCTTGTTCACGATATGCTGAATCCACGCATAGTTGGCATTCCCTGCGGGAGGCACCCCATATGCCCAACGGGTATCCTCCGTCAGCCGCTCGCCGCCCCAATCGCTGATATTGAACGGCGGATTGGCCAGGATGTAATCGGCCTTCAGATTTTTATGTAAATCATTGTGAAACGTGTCCGCGTGATGCTCCCCAAGGTTGCCGTCGATGCCGCGAATGGCGAGGTTCATTTTGCACAACTTCCACGTCGTCGGATTCGACTCCTGCCCGTACACCGCGATATCGCCAATGCGCCCCTGATGCTCCTCTACAAACTTCTCGCTCTGAACGAACATGCCGCCGGAACCACAGCAGGGGTCGTATACGCGGCCCTTGAAGGGCTGTATCATCTCGACGAGCAGGCGAACAACGCTGTTCGGGGTATAGAATTCCCCGCCGTTCTTGCCTTCCGCGCTTGCGAATTTGCTAAGGAAATACTCATATACCCGCCCCAGTACATCCTTCGAACGGCTTTCTTCATCGCCGACTTTGAACGAGAACAAATCGATCACTTCGCCAAGACGAGTTTTATCCAGCGCCGGCCTGGCGTAATCTTTTGGCAGCACGCCTTTCAGCGATGGATTTTCCTTCTCGATGGCAATCATCGCATTATCAATGATCTGCCCGATTTCCGGCTTCTTCGCGTTATCCTTGATATGGCTCCAGCGCGCTTCCTTCGGTACCCAGAATATATTTTCTGCCACGTATTCGTCCCGGTCCTCCGGATCGGCATACGGTTCATTTTTCAATGCTTCATATTTTTCTTCAAATGCATCCGACACATATTTCAGAAATAGAAGACCGAGAGCTACATGCTTATACTCCGCTGCATCCATACTGCCGCGCAGTTTATCGGCCATGCTCCATAATTTTTCCTCGAATCCAATGTTCGCTGTTGCCATGATCCTAAATTCCTCCTCAGTAGAGTTGCTCGTATAACTGGCTCTTCACTTGTTCCCAGCGGTTCGCCGCTTCTCGAATGACTTCTTTATAACGTTCCTTCTCACGAATATATTGCTCTATTAATTCTAACTGTGTGTCTTCAGGTATCAGCGGCAATTCCAATTCCGCCACATCCGCCGGGTTCAGATTCATTACAGTCGTCCCCCGCTGGAAGCTTTGAATAAGAGCCGTCCCGACCGGGCTTTCCAGAAACATTTTGGCAAAATGGCTCTTGATTACCGACTTGAATCGAATCACGATCATATTCGAGGAGGCGATGACTACCCCTTGGGTCTCCGGAAACACAGCCAGCTTGTTCACGGTGCCGCGGCACGTCATAACCAAGTCGCCTGGGAGAATCTCGTAACGCTTCACTTTCCGCTCTTCCTCGTCAATCGTTTCAAGCTGATCCAATAACACTTCGCCGTCATCCAGATTGGATATATTCAGCACCTTAATGTTCCCGGGCTTTAGATCCTGTTTAAGAATCGATTTTCCCCGAAAAATTTCTGCCACATCGCGCAGCTTCACTTTCGGGGTTGCCGCCTGTTGGAAGGAACGAAGTGTATCCTGATCTTCATCCAATAGTAGTTCAATTCGCCAATGATCCAGCTCTCGGAACCGGTCGGGATGGATGGTAATCTCCCGTTCCGCCACAAGCTTTGACTTTTCCAAATGGAGCCGCCCGAGGATCACTTCTTCCACAGGCGCTTTGCCGAAGTCAACCTGATAGGTCTTGATAGAAGTGTAGGGACGAAACAAGCCGTCCGGAAGCGAATAGATCGTTTGCACCGGCGCCTGTTCATTCATTTGCTTCCGCCAGCTTGCGATTGAGCCAGATTGAAACAGCATCCGCGCGGGCAAGGTCACGCTTAATCTCCCGCCGTCTTGCAAGAGTGGAAGAAGGTAGCTGGCCGCTGCGCCTTCGGACTCCCGAACCGCGACATCGTCATCGTTCATTTTCATACCGAAATTCGGCATCGCCAGGATCGCGTCGAATTGATGTTCTGCGGGCAGCGGCTGATAAATGGACCCTTGAACGATGCGGATATTGGGATAGGGCTCGAAATACGTTTTGAACAATCTGCCTACGATGTAGTTTTCCGTTAACAATGTGATTGTCCCTGGGCGATGGTAACATTTCGTTTCAATGAGTCCTTTGATATACTTCTCAGCTTCTGCAAACAGAATGTTCTTGTAGCCATGTCGCTCACACTGATCGACAAACCGCTCGACGATTCCTGGATGGACGACAATGCTCCCTGTAACACGATCTTGTTGGATGGTGAGCAAGGCGTATTCCAACAAGTCCATATCCTTGCCTGCATGGTATAATTTATAAAATAAATCCCGATCGCCGGGAAAATGGCCTAATTCTTTGTCTAAGGCGCGTTCCTTCATCCACTGAAACAGCTTCTCAGGTTCTGTCATTAGCTCCGTTTCGGCCAACTGTTGCTGTTCCAGAAGTTGTTGCGTCCGCTTCACTCTAATGGCCTCGCGAAGCAACTGATCACGGGTTGATATATCGTGAAGCAGACAGATATTCCAAAACGACTCAATCAATTCATCACCTTCTTTCGCTGCCAAAAGCCAACTAAATTATACCATCAATGAATTGAGTATTACAATACCAAAAATAAATTCAAACATGTATAGCCGGATGTTTTCAGACTGTCGAAAAATCGGTAGAATGTGAATCCGGCTTTCTATATAACGCATTTTGATGTGGGTGGACTCAACTTTTATAAGAAAAATCGATTTAAACCGATCTGATCACCTTGTTTTTACTTTTGATTTCCTCGTGCCTATTCGAAAAGGACTTTCTCGACAGTCTGATATTTTCCCGTTATCCGATACGCCCAACCCCTAATTGAATCGCGTTGATAATGCTCAACCATATCGATAGTGAAGCCGTTTCATTGGTTTAAAATGTTCTAATCCCAGTGGCCGCCTTTTTGAACAAGCCCCTCAAGAAGCAACTTAATGTCACGCTTAACCGTCATTAGTGAAGTCTGCTGGGTTGGGTGGAGGAGCAATGTCGAAATGGACCAATCATCCGGCCGGGCAATTTCGATAACAAACTTAGTCGTGATACCATGATTCGCCTGTACGATCGCACAGGATCGCCTGGAGCCGTTTGGACATACAGGCTCCCGGAGGTGACGATCACGTCATTGCCGGTATGGGAATGCCGCACATCCTCTCGACGAGCAGTAACTCACGGAAAATTGGAGAATCGCATAAACGTAGGAGGGGCTCCAATACATCTTGACTTGCGGCTCGAATGAATTCGAAACACTGGAAAGCAATAAATCATCTCGTCAAACTGTTGAAGCCCAAGCTCCGGATTTTATATGGAAGTCAATCAAGCTCTTGGGCAATTTAAATCCATTGCTCATCAGATCTTGATTCATTCTGCTATTGTTATTCTATGTACAATACTTTCAAATGGCTTGATTTGATCAAATCCCGTTGGTGTAGATTTGTCCCATGCGCAAATGGGGGACTGTTCCCCAAGGGTAGGATATAACTTTCAAGTCCCCGGTTACCTCCGAAATGCGACTCGAATTCTCCAATTCCCTTTGTAGTCCGCGAAAGGGGATCCGAACCAAAATAACTCAACTTCCAGATTCTCGGGAAACGGCTAGATACGCAGTGTCAATGCAGCCATAATGGAGTCACCTCAGCAGATGCAATTCGGTTTATTACTGCCCCTTGTCAAATACAACGATTGATTTCATCCGATACCTCTTGGGCATATCCTGGTCGCAGTCAGGCTTTTTTCACAAGTTTCCACCGTTTTTGGGCATTCGCCGGCCATTTTCCCAGCAGCCCAGCGAACAGTTACTAGGTGAACAAGAAATAGAAATCATTGACCATGTTGCTACAGATGGTATCGCCCTCTTAATGGGTCATTCATAGACTGGACGATGACGAGTAGGAGATATGGCTGAAATATCATATGAGAACATGTAGAGAGCGGAGTATCTTGGGGATGAGCAATCATGGATTAGTCATTGTTAGGAAGAAAGAATTAAATAGTCCGTCAGGAATACAGGGTACCAAGAAAAAATGAAGGAGATGTTATAGGAAAGATAGATTGTCATACTGGTCAAGAAATAACTCCTTGGCAACCCCTGTCTCACAAGGTAATTGATACACCCCTAACAGCAATCGCCAAGGCAGGTAATCCCCCGTCCTGGTGATACTTAACCGAGCTGAAGGCGTTACGCCAGTTGAAAGTATAATTCACATTTCATATAAATGGTTCGAGTTAGGGAAGTGAAGCGTAAGTGTCGTATAGCTTCCCTCTTCCGATTGGACGGACAATCGGTGTCCGAGTTTGACGGCCATGCGGTTAGCGAGATATAACCCCAATCCCGTCGATTTTGCAATTTGCCTTCCGTTAGCGCCCGTAAACCCTTTCTCGAAAATACGACCAATATCTTCCGCTTTAATACCAATACCCGTATCCCTTATGGAAAGCCTCTTCTCTTCGTTATCAGCCTCGAAAGAGCACACGATTCTTCCGCTGTCACCGACATATTTCAAGGCATTCGACATGATCTGATCTACGATATATCCGAGCCACTTCGCATCGGTATGCACCCATTCCTCTTTTTCCCACATTGTAAAATGAACTCGCTTGGCTACAAACATTTTTGCGTACTTTCTCACACTGTTTCGCACGATTCGGTTTAGAGAGACTTCCGCGATCAAGTAATCCTTGGAAAAGGAATCAATTCTTGCGTAAAACAGGGCTTGCTCGACATAATGGTCGATTTTGAACAATTCATCTTCGAATACATGGATCAGCTCCTCTACCGACTTACCTGACGCATTTCTAAACAGCAGGGTACATGCCGTAATCGGCAGCTTGACCTCATGAATCCAGGAAACAATAAAATCATGAAAATCTTTTTTCTCGTCTTGAAGCCTTCCGATGGCCTCAAGCTTATTGCTGTAGAGCTTCTTGATCAGTGCCGTATACTGACGCTGTTCATATGTTAGAGGTTCGGGCAAAGCTACGGTTAGTTCGTCCCATCTGTTGTTTACCAGGTCATGTAATATCCTGTTGCGGGTTCTCCAGCGCAAATAGCCTCCGACCACGTATACCGCGGCCAACAACACGCATCCGGATAGAGTATACATTATGTCTCCAACACGATACGTTCCCTCGGTGCTTACGAACATCATCAAAGCAACGAAGGATAGCATTCCAGCAAAGAAGATCAGAAAATAACGTTTATCATCCAAATAATGTAGAAAGCTCATTTGATTATATAACCTTCTCCCTTGATCGTCGTAATGAACCCATAACGTCCAATCTCATCCAATTTCTTTCGGATTCGGGTCATGTTCACGGTCAGCGTATTGTCGTCGACGAAACTTTCGTCCTCCCATAGGCAGCGCATGATTTTGTCCCGGCTTACGATATGGCCCTTATTCTGCAACAATAGCCGTACGATGACGAATTCGTTCTTTGTCAGTTCAATCGATCGATCGCCGGAAGTAAGCTTCCGATCACCTAGGTTCAGCAGGACGCCTTCGTGCTCGATTATGTTGACTGGCGTTTCGGCATAAGAGTAGGTTCTGCGGAGCAGCGCTTTGATTTTCGCGATAAGCACATCGTCGTAGAACGGCTTCTGGATATAATCGTCCCCGCCCATATTCATCGCCATAACCATATCCATCGGCGAATCCCGTGAGGAGAGAAAAATAATCGGCACGTTAGACAATTCCCGAATTCGGCTGCACCAATAATATCCATCGAATATGGGTAAATTAATATCCATTAACACGAGGTGCGGTTCGGTCTGAAGGAACATGTCTTGAATCCTGTTGAACTCGTCACACAATACGGATTCGTATCCCCACTTCCCGACGGTCTCGCCGATTAACCCCCGAATAGTCGGGTCGTCTTCTACGATCATTATCTTCATCTTCATTCCATACGCCTCCATATCCTTAATCCTATTATAGGGCTTGCTGAATAATCAAAAAATCCTTATGTCACAAGGGTTTAGAGGCACTT
>NZ_JALJRM010000016.1:0-117938 GCF_024519685.1 Paenibacillus sp. Pae15
CGCCGCAAGCTGCGCCTGCCGCGTGCGGAGCTGCTGGTCGAGGGCATCGAGCCACGGCTCGATGCCCTCCGGCTGCAGCGGCAGCGCGGCAGGCGCCGGGTCCGGGGCGCCGAGCCAGTCGGCAGGCTCGGCTGCGGCGGCCGTCTCCGCGGCGGCTCCCGCATCCGCGAGACGCCGCAGCCGGCGCAGCTCCGCAGCCAGCGCCGCCTCCAGCGCGGCCGCCTGCGCCGGAGCATCCGCGGCCAACCCGCCTGCGTAGGGGCGGCGCTGCCGCGACGCGCCCTTCGACGCCGATCGGCGCGTGACGGTCCAAACCAGGCTAACGCCAAGCAAAATGACAAAAGTAACGCCTGCGGCTACAAACTCCTGCATGATCGCCAGCGCGCCCGGAATTAACAGCGTCAGGGTATAGACTCCGTATAAAGGGGCGCCGGAACCGCCCCCTGAGGAGCCTGAGCGGTGATACTGCTCCCAATCCTTCTCCCGCTGCCGGGCAAATTGGATTTCCTTCAGCGCATCCTTCCAGTCGGACAGCAGGCGGCGGGCCGATTTGATCCGCTCCAGCCCTTCGCGGACGGCTTCTTCATCGGCAGCGTAGAACGGCTCGTCCTCCGACAGCCGTCCATCCGAATCGCCGAGCTCCTGCCGGATCCGCTCCAGCTCCGCCGTCAGCAGCGCATCCTCCTGCCGCCAGACACGCCACTCCTCCCTGAAGGCGGACGCTTGCTCCCGCAGCATGACGGGCGACGGGAGCCCTTCCACATGCTCCGCTGTCCACTGCGGGTCAATCCTCCGCAGCAGCCGCTCCAGCTCAGAGGCAAGCTGCTCTTCCTCCGCCTCCGCTTCGGCAAGCAGCCGCTTCGCCTCCTCATAGGCCGGGCGGCGCTCGAGCAGGTCTTCAAGCTCGGTTTGCCGGTCCAGGACATTCCGGTCCGAACCCTCCATTGAAAGCAAATCCTCTATCCCCCGGCGCAGCTCGGACTGCGCCAGCTCCAGACGGTCCTTTTCCGCAGCAAGCCGCTCCCGTTCGGTTAAGATTGCGTCAAGCCGACTGACCGCGTCTTCAGGAAACCGCTCCAGTCCGTCCGGAAGCGCGCCGAGCTCCTGCTTCAGTTCCTTGGCGCGAACCCAGTGCGGTCTCGCCCGAAGGCAGCGCTCCAACCAGTCCGCCTGCATGGCGAGCTCCGTCTGCAGCGCTTCCAGCCTTTCCTGCTCGGCGGCCAGCTGCCCCGCTTCCGCTTCCATGGCATTATACCGCTCCGCCTGAGCCCGGCTTTCGGCCAGCTCCGCTTCTGCCGCATCCAGATCCTGCAGCGCGCGGTTGATCAGCGGCGTCCGGCCGCGCGGCCGAAACAGCTGCTCAAGCTCCTGAGCGAGCTTCTTCTCCGCTGTGCGAAGCTCCGTTCCGCTTGCGCCAAGCCCCGCGCTGTACAAAAAGCCGCTGATCTCATCGCTTTGCAGCGTCCCCAGCTCCTGCAGCTCCGTCAGGCCGAAAGCGAACAAGCTGCGAAACAGTTCGGGCGTAATGCCGCCAAGCAGTGCCGACAGCTCCGGTTCCCCGCCTGTCGTCCCGTCCGGAAACGTCACGCGGACCCGGCCAGCTGCCGGCGTTCTTCCGCGGCCGCCCTGAGGGCTGGACCAACGCTCCACGCGAATGCGTCTGCCCTGCTCGTCCGAAAGCGTAATCGCACCGCCTTGGCCGCCTCCCTGCCGCGGGCTGTAGCGGTCCGCCGCTCCTCTCGTCCCAAAGCCGAACAGCACCGCACGGATGAAATTCAAGATCGTGCTTTTACCAGCTTCATTCGGCCCGTACACAAGAGATACGGGGCCTTCAAAAGATAAACTCAGGTCCCGGATCCCTCCGAACGCTCCGATATCCAGCCGCTCGATTCTCATCCGCTCCACCTCGTTTCCGTCCCTGCCAGCATGTCGATGGCAAGCTCCTCCGCCTCATGCAGCCATTGCCCAAGCTCCTCCTCGCCCAATTCCGCCAGCAGCGCCGCAAGACGGGGCTGCGCAGAAAGCGGCGAGAGCGCTTCGGCCGCAAACGCAGCCAACCGGGCAGGGTCAGCGCCTGCCGCTTCCGCAAGCCGCAGCAGATCCCCGAGAAATCCCGGGCGGCCTTCCAGTTCTCCGCGGTCTATCGGCGCGCCGGTCCGGTCTTCTACCGACTCCACCCAGACGGTATGCCTGGCCAGGCTTTCCTTCAGGGCCGATCCAAGTTCGGCCAGCACCCCGCCGCGTTTGAGCACGGTATGCATCGGACCCCGGCCTGTCAGCGTCACCCTCAAGATCACGGCCCGTCCTTCGCCTGCCTCGGCGGCTGCCCAGACGGCTTCCTCCAACGCTTCCATCAGCTGCTGTTCCGTTGCCAGGCCGTCTATAGCCGCTTCCGCTTCCTGCCATCTCACATCATCCAGCGCGTGAAACGTAAGCTCCGTCTCTCCTGAAGCCGAGACATCGACGAGATAACATCCCCTGGGCCCGGTCTCGCGAATATGCCGGCCCTGCACGTTGCCCGGATAAACAACCCACGGCTTCTCGTGCAGGATGCGCCGCGTATGTATATGCCCGAGCGCCCAGTAATCGACGCCGCGGGCAAGCAAATCGCCCAGACGGCACGGAGCATAGTTGTCGTGCTTTGCGTCGCCGTCCACGTTGGTGTGAAGCATTCCGATATGATACAAACCGTCACCCCAACCGCGAAACCCCGGCGTCAAATTGTCCGTCACCGAAGATTTTCCGAAGGAAATGCCCGAGACCCTTGCCAAAGCCTCCCCGTCCGCAGCCCGGACGATTTCGCTTTCCACCCCGCCTGCGCCGAACACTTTGACTTCATCGGGCCATGTGAGCTTCGCGCTGTATCCGTCATGCAGAGGATCGTGGTTTCCATGGATGACAAAGGCGGGTATCCGATGACCCGCCAGCGTCTCCAAAGCTTGCCGGAACCGCAGCTGAGCGCGCAGCGAACGGTCTTTGGCATCATATATATCGCCGCTGAACACTACGAAATCAGCCCTCTGGCTGACCGCCAGATCCGTGAGCCGCAAAAGCGCGGTGAAGCTCGCCTCCTTCACCCGCTCCCGCCATGCTTCGGGAAGTCCGGCCAAACCGCGAAACGGACTGTCCAAGTGCAGATCCGCCGCGTGAATAAAACGAAAAGACCTCATGCTTCTCACGACCTTTCATAAGAAATCTAGGCGTCTTTCCGGTAGCTGCGGTACACACTGCGCAGCTGCTGAACAATCCGTGTCATCGAATACGATTTGAGCGCCTTCTCCAGCGCGACCCTCGACAGCTGATACCGGTACATCGGGTCGCCGGCCACTTTCTCCAGCGCCGCCGCGAGCGCAGCCACATCGTCTACGGGAACCAGAAGACCGTTGACGCCGTGCTCAATCTGCTCGGCGATTCCTCCGACCCGCGTCCCTACGAGGGCAAGACCGCAAAGCGCAGCCTCGGCGAACACCGACCCGAAAGCTTCTGCGCGGGAAGGCAGTACAAACACATCGAAAAACGGCATAAAATCTTCCGGGTGAAGCATATAGCCGTAAAAAATCGTATCGTCATAAATGCCCAGCTTTTGCGCCAGCGCCTCCAGCTCCGGACGAATCGGTCCGTCTCCGATCAAATGAAGCACGAACGGCAGCCCCTTGCGTTTCAGCTCCGCGCAAGCGTACAGCAGCGTATCCAGCCCTTTGGCCGGAACCAGGCGGCAGACGCTGATCAGCTGAGGCACCTGATTCTCATGATGTACCGGGCGAAACCTTTTCTCGTCGAATCCGTTGGGAATGACTCCTATTTTCTCGGGCTCCTGCACATAATCGGATAAATACTGCTTGAATGAGTTGGATACGGTGATCAGCTGGTCCGCCTTCTCCTCAAGCTCCCTGTAGAGCGAGGTAAGAAACTGGTATTCCGGGCCGTCTTCACTAATTTTTCCGTTTAGCTTCAATTCGCGCTCGTAGCTGGAATGGATCGTCATAATGAGCGGCGTATCCGGAAAAAGCCGTTTCATGACGAGACCGGCAATCGGATGATGGGCATGAATCAGATCGTAAGAAGATTTGATGCGAAGCTTTGTCCACCATATATAGTCCTTTATCGTCTGAATATATTTATCGACTACCGGATTTCCGGCGTACGGCTCCCAATCGAACGTAGAGAAATGAACCTCTTCGCCGCCTTTGCCTCGCACCCTCTTGGGCAAGGAAAACAGTTCCATTTCCCAGCCCCGTTTGTTGAAGCGCTCCAGCATGAAGGGAACCATGGAGGAAACCCCGCCCGGCTGCTCCGGGGGAAAAAACAAAGCTTGCAATATGCGCATTAGCAGACCTACCTCCGGTCTTCCCGTTGTTGTTGCGGCTGTCCCGCATGTCTCTTCATCCTAATCCTATCAGGTATGGAAAAGGACTACAAGACTTCCCTGCTCGAATATATGTTTGGTATAATGGGTCATATGTAACCGTTTGATAATGGGGGCCTGCCACTTTTCATGGACAACTTCACGATATCGGATATGTTTTTCGGACCTGCGGGGCCGGTTTTCCTGCACTCCATGCTGATTGTAATTATAGGGATGACGATGTTCGTTTCGATCCGCCTTCTGATCACCCGCCGCAAAATCGGCTACCTCTCCATGGTCGTGGCACTTGGTATTTTTCTCCTGCAGTACGGCCAATTAGTTCACCAGACGTTATCGCACAATACGGGCGATGTGCAGACATTTACGGCGCTTGTGCTTAAAGTGCTCGCCTTTGTTATGATGAATATCGGAATGTATCAGCTGTATAACGTCACGCGCAAAAGAGATATTGTCGTTTTTTTCTTGTCCGGCGCTTTAAGCGTTGCGGCAGCACTAACCTATTGGTATGCTCCAATCTGGCTTCAGAGCAGCGAGGAACATCATGCGCTTCTGCGCCCGCTCGGCATGGAGCTGTATTTGTTTATTCTTATTTTTGTAAGCTTTATGCTGGTGAATCCGAGAATCGGACAAAACGGCAAATACCAGCTGATGCTAACTGTTTATTTCGTGATGCATACCGTGCATATGGCCAATCTTTATCTCTTTAACGGAAGTCAGCGTGCGCTGGATCTGTTGGAACGAACCATCCCTTTTGCATTCCATATCGTGCTGTTTCTGTTTATCTTCGAACGCGTCATCGAGCTGATGCAAGCCATTTATATATCGTCCATTACCGACGGACTGACCCGGCTGTATAACCGCAAATATTTTGAAAACCGGGTGAAGCAATACGTACAGCAGCGTGTGCCGGTAGCCGTACTTTTCAGCGATATTGACAATTTCAAAAAATTAAACGATACGAAAGGCCATCAGATGGGGGATCTGGCATTAAAAAAGGTCGCCCAAATCGTGAAGGAGGAAACAGAGGATGCCGGCATTTGCGGGCGCTACGGCGGTGAGGAAATCGTCGTGCTGATCACGGATCCGGATACGAAGGCGGAAAGTCTGGCAGAGCGGATACGTTCAAGGGTCGAAGAGGAAACGAACGTTACCGTCAGTGTGGGCTACAGCTATTATTCCAAAGGGGTAACAGCGGAGGAACTGATCAAGCAGGCAGATGAAGCGATGTACCAAGCCAAAACGACCGGAAAAAACAAAGTCGTAGGCTTTTAGACTCAGCGAGCGCAGTGATGGCAGTCCGGAGACAGAGACAGAAAGCTTCCGACTGCCGTAATTTTATGAACAAAGTCCGGATGCGGCTATGCTGCACTCCATGTCGGCAATCGGCATCCGTCCGGCGCAGGTTTACTCGATGTTAAACAGCTCCTCCATCGGCTGTTCCAACAGCTCGCTGAGCTTCTTGGCGGTGGCGGGCCCGACAGGTTTGACCGAACGCTCCAGCAGGCTGATGTACGCATAGCTTAAGCCCGATAATTTTGCAAGCTCCCGCTGTGTCATCCCTTTGACAATCCGCGCTCTTACGATGGCGTTCGTTTTGGCTTTAATTTTCATTTTCAGCCCCCCAAACTTTCACAAACCTACTTTTTTATTATACCACTTACAATTATACCACTTTAATTTACTAATGCAACCAAATAAGTTCACTATTGTATATTTTTATGTCTTTTCTTCGACAAAAAAAGCGCCTGGAGAACAAGTGTTGTTCACCTTTGGCGCCTGCATTTGGCCTTGCCTCTTTTTCTAAGCTGATCTCCGGGTTCTTCTTTTTATAAAAAGCACGATCAGTGCCATCGCCGCCAGCCCTCCGAGAAAGCCTCCCAGATGGGCATAAATATCGATATCCGGAACAACGATGGAGTAGATAAATCCGACTCCGATAATCGTAAGCACGACTTGCTTCGTCTGGTGGTCGATGATATCTTTGCGGAACACGGCCAAATATAAATATGCGGCATAAATGCCATAAATCGCGCCCGATGCGCCGGCCGAGACAAAATAGTCTTGATGAAACCAGGCGCTGACGAGGTTCCCGGCCAAGCCGCACACCAGATAAAACAGCGCATACCTCCATTTTCCAAGCATTCGCTCCAGCGGCGGCGCAAACACGTATAAAGCAAAGCAATTAAAGAGCAAATGAGCGAATCCGATATGCAAAAACATCGCCGTAAAATACCGCCACGCTTCCGGTTCCAGATTCGGCAGGTCATATAATGCTCCGAATTGAATCAATGTAACGGTATCCTGGGATGAACCGAACCATTCCATCAGACCCACCAGAATGATATGAATACAGATCAAAACCGCAGTGACGGGGTACCACTTGATATATTGTTTTAAGCTCTCTGTCCGGCTGAACACCGTTATCCACACCCTCTCCCGCGATTTATTCTTCTATCTAATTGTAATGAAAAATGCACCGGAACAGCAAATCGATCTAAAAATTAGATAACGTCCGGATAGATCGGACCGGAGGTCTAGTCGTTGTGTTGTTGTTAACCATTTACTCCTGTTCCAAAAGATTTCTAGGAGGAAAAAATGAAGAACACTATTCATTTGCATGGCCGCACTTACACTCTTGTCCGCACAAGCACCAGCTGGTACTCAAACGGCAACCGCTGCACTCGCCGATGATATTAAATAAGGTCATCCGAAATAGCTTCAAAGACATTGCAGGCCACTGGGCGGAATCCAGCATCGTTCAAGCCGTTAAGCGCGGTTATGTTGATGGTTATCCTGCCGGAAACTTTCTCCCTAACAACAAGGTTTCTCGAGCAGAATTCGTTAAAATGCTAGTTTCCGCATTGGCACTGGATGTCGGTACAGCATCAGGTAATTGGGATACACCGTATGTGAATGCCGCACAAACAGCAGGGATATACAAGGCCGGTGATTTTAACGGTGCACTCGTTTCAAATACGACGAGATCTCCGTGGGTCAAATGAATTGGTCCGTAGATGGTTTAATGGGGGATGGGGCATGATCCGTGCAGATCATCGGGGTGCTGAGAAATTCGATGGATTACAAGGAATTCCGACATCTGAGTCTCTTACCAAACTAAAACCTCGGGACCCGTAAGGGTCCCTTGGTCTTTTTTCACCGAAAACGGTCCTTAGGCAGGAATATCGCGTTGCAACCAAGATCGGGAGAACCCTTTGCCGCAGGCCAAACGGCCGGCCGCTGTAAAGCCGGTTCAGGAGATCCCGACGAGATGTCAACCGGCCTTAGGCTGAAGCCGAATGCTCCTCTTCCAGATGGCAGTACTCACACTGGCACATGCCTGCATTGTAAAGGGTAAGATTATAGTAATGGAATCCAGATGAAAAAACGGTTTCACATTCGGAATATTTCAACGTATGGATCTCTTCGCATAAAATACAATAGTACATAATGCCCGACTCCTTTTTGACTTATACGACAATTATATACAATTTGTATCCAAAACTCTACAGAAAGTTACGAAATTTCGCAAAAAAACTTAAATATCATCCATCGGCCAATGATTCGTTGGTCCGACATTGTATTTGCTATTGTATACTGATATTATAATATTGTTAACCTTTGTTTACCTGTTCGTTTTTTATCCTTTTAATGAGAGGTTGCCTATGGATTTCTATGATCAGTTAAAAGATATGCGCAAAATGAAAGGGTTCACGATACGCGAGCTGGCGGACCGGTCCGGCGTCTCGGCGGCCTACATCTCCCAATTGGAGAACGGGAACCGCGGCGTTCCCTCACCCGACGTGCTGATGAAGCTGTCGGAAGGGCTGAATATCCCTTACACCGAGCTGATGCAGATCGCCGGCTACCTGGACAAATCATCCGTAGAGCATGAAAACCGCAACTATAAAAAGACCCACATTAACTTGCGGAGGTTTCTACGCGAGAATGATCTTGTTTTTGACGGCATTGAGCTTACCCCTACGGATAAGGAATGGATTGAACGGATGCTTACCGTCCTCTTCTGGAAACAAAAAAAGCTGCAAGGCCAGGAACGTCACTCTCCGGAGCACGATTCGGAGGTTGGAACCACGTTTACATATGATCACGAAAAATAAATTCCGCTGGCGATATTCGGCATCACATTGACGAGGCTCGGGTACATCGATATAATTACAACCGTCGTGAAGTACTCTAAGCTGATTCCCGGATAAGGATGTGCTGTCATTGAGATCTGTCTTTTTAGAATATTGCAGCAATAATCTGCGGCTGAAGAATACACAAACCTATGAACATATGGAAGATAACCATCCTCATCTTATCCAAAAAGTAAGAGGCTGTCTGGACCACTGCGAACGATGCAAGCTTAACCCGTTTGTCATTGTTAACCGCCCTAAGAAATGGTTCGGTTACGAATCGGAATATATGGAAGCCGCCAGTTCGGAACAACTGATCGAAAAGATCGAAAAGGAATTGAAGCATTAACGCAAAAAAAACCGGCACTTAAGGCTCATTTGAGCCTGGAGTGCCGGTTTTTTTATTCCTTTCCGGTCCGATACGGAACAGGATCCGTTGCTTGCGCATCGGCAAAGCCTTTCAGCCGGAGACGGCAGCTGTCGCATACGCCGCAGGCCTCCTCCTGCCCGTTATAGCAAGAGGTCGTAAGCTGATACGGCACGCCAAGCCGCATCCCTTCCCGGATAATCTCCGCTTTGGTCCAATGGATCAGCGGCGTCTCAATCCGGATCGGCCCCCCTTCAACACCTACGCGGGTAGCAAGAGCCATGACCTCCTGCACCTTGCGGATAAACTCCGGACGGCAGTCTGGATAGCCGCTGTAATCTAGGGCATTGACACCGATATAGATCGCTTCAGCTCCGCTCACCTCGGCATAAGACGTGGCGATCGAAAGGAACAGCAGATTGCGCCCCGGTACATAAGTAATCGGAATCTCGGAGTCTACCGCGCCACTTTCCCCGGCCGGCGGCACCTCGATCGATTCATCGGTCAGCGCGCTGCCGCCGAATTCTTTAAGGAATCCGAGCGAAATCACCCGATGCCTGTCCGACACGCCGTAAAATTCGGCCACTTGCCGGGCGTTCTCAATTTCTCTTCTTTGACGCTGCCCGTAATCGAAGGTAATCGGATACAGTTCGTAACCGGCCTCTTGTGCAATTCCCATGCACGTTGTACTGTCCAAACCGCCGCTTAAAATGACGACTGCCTTTTTCATATGCAATACTATCCCTGCCTTTACTCTCGTATCGTTGGTTGGTCCTTTCAAACCGAAAAGCCCGGCCGCACTCATACGCCGCGCATCGCCGGGTCCCAAATGATTTTGTGCATCTGCATATTCAGCTTGACCTGGGACAACCCGTGTTCCAGCATGAGACGGACCAGCTTGTCAGGGGGCATCGTTTCCCATACAGGACTGAACAGCGGCAGCGCAGCCGTCGGGAACGTTTCGAGCACCGTTTTGGCCGCCAGAAAATCGCGGTCGCTGCCGATCACGAATTTCAGCTCGTCCTGGGGACGCAGCTTGGACAGGTTCGCTGTAATCATTTTGTCCTCTTCACCGGAATCGGGCAGCTTGTAATCCATAATATACCTTACAATCGGAGATTTGATCCTTTCCAGGTACGGGGTAAGGTCAATGGCTCCGTTGGTCTCGATATGCAGATCCGTATATCTCCCGGTGGCAGCCAGGGCTTCAATCAGAGCCGTCGATCTGTCCCCGTAGAGCAGCGGCTCGCCGCCCGTCAGACACACATGCTTTGATGAATAACGGCTTGCCTCCGCCACGATATCGCCTATGGTCATCACGAATTCCGCTTCCGCTGGCGGATAGCTGTATTTGGTATCACACCAGGTGCAGCGCAGGTTGCATCCGAACAAACGTATAAATACCGTCGGGAAGCCCGCTCGCGACCCTTCTCCCTCCACCGTCTCGAAAATTTCAACCATGGGCAGTTTAATCTCGTTTATGTCTACACGTTCGGCAGCTTGACTCAAGAGAGTTCATCTCCCATCAACCTAGCCGTCACCGAAGCGTAGCTGGTAGGTGTCTCCCATAAACGGACTTCCTCTACCCGCACCGCAGGGTACAGCCCTTCGCTTGCCAAAGCGTCCCGCAGCTGCTCATACATCCAGACGACCATGTTTTCGGCAGTGGTGTTCATCGGCGGCAGGACTTCATTCAAATAACGGTGATCCAGCCTGTCGAGGATGCGGGCTTTCGCTATTCGTTTGATGTCGGCAAAATCAATCGTAATGCCCCGCTCGTCCACCTTGCCCCGCATGATCACCTGGAGCTTATACGTATGCCCGTGGAGGCTTTTGCACTTGCCCTCATAACAATGCAGATGGTGCGCGCTGTCAAATGTGAATTCCTTCGATACGAGCACTTCTCTGTCATGATACTTGAGCTGGCTCTTCTGTATGTCTTCCCCTAACGTTTGCACTTTTTTGGGGATTTCGTATTCCATTGGTCATTCACCTCTTTACCCAAGGATAAACGCGATGCCGGCCCCTCGGGACGGAGCGTCAGTCAAGGTGATTCAGATACGGGTATAGAATCTTGGCGACAACCTTACTGAATCAACGAACTATTATATCACGCGGGGTAGACTTCTCACAATATGGCGAAGCTTGTATAATGAAGAATAGTTTGCAGACAAAGGAGAGAAACGCATCCTATGATGCAATTACCCGAAGCATTTATCGAACAAATGAAACGGCAGCTCGGCGACGGCGCGGAAGCGTTCCTCTTGAGCTATACTTTTCCCCGGGTCCTGGGTTTGCGTTTGAACCCGGTCAAAATCAGCAGGAGTAACGGACTCGCCTTAGAGCCGCTGGTAAAGATGTTCGGTCTTGAATCGGTGCCCTGGTGCGACACCGGATTTTATTACCGGGAGGAAACAAAACCGGGAAAGCATCCTTACCATGCGGCCGGCGTGTATTACATACAAGAGCCTTCGGCCATGTCCGCCGTCGAGCTGCTGGATCCGCGTCCTGGTGAGATCGTATTGGATCTTGCCGCCGCTCCGGGAGGCAAGTCGACACAGATTGCCGGCAAGCTTGCGGGCCGGGGGCTCCTGATTTCGAATGAAATCCATCCTGCGCGGGCCAAAATCTTGTCGGAAAACATCGAACGGATGGGTGTGCCTAACGCCGTTGTGGTCAGCGCGGCGCCTCGGCAGCTGGCCGAACGGTTTCCCCGCTTTTTCGATAAAATCATGGTGGACGCCCCCTGCTCCGGCGAAGGCATGTTCCGGAAGGATCCGGACACGATCAAGGAATGGTCGCCTGAACATGTGGAGATGTGCGCGGCGCGGCAGAAGGACATCCTGGATGCCGCCGTCACGATGCTGAAGCCGGGCGGACGGCTGGCCTATTCCACCTGCACATTCAATGAGCTGGAGAATGAACGGACGGTCGAAGCGCTGCTGCAGCGGTACCCGAAGCTTCAGCTCGAGCGGATGGAGCGCATTTGGCCGCATCTTGAGGCCGGGGAAGGTCACTTTGTAGCCGTCCTGCAGCTCTCGGAAGCATCGGGGAGCCTAACGGCGGCAGCCTCCCAATCTCGCAAAAGGGCACAACGGGGCGGGCGAAAACAGCGTCCCGAAGAGGACGCCATGCGGCTGTTTAAAGACTTCGCCGCGGAGGCATTGAGCCCCGGCCGTTTCGAGCTTCCGCCGGGTGAACCGCTGCTCTTCGGCGGGCAGCTGTACTGGCTGCCGACCGTGATGGACTGCCCGTTTGACGGCGCATGGCTACAGGGCATGAAGGTGCTGCGACCGGGTCTGCATCTTGGGGAAGTGAAGAAGGGACGGCTTGAGCCTGCCCATGCCCTCGCTCTTGCCCTGCCCTCGGCTTTGACTGTCAGCCATGCGGCGGACTTCGCAGCGGACAGTTCGCAAGTACAGCGCTATCTTCAAGGAGAAGTCATCGAACGTCCCGCGGCAGGCAGCGGCTGGACCCTGGTTACCGTCGACGGTTACCCCCTCGGCTGGGGCAAGCAAACGGGGCACCAGCTTAAGAATCACTACCCCAAAGGGCTCAGGCGCTAAAGGCAAGCGACCGGCGTCTTGCCGGTAATATAATGAAGGCTGTCCCGCTGGATGAGCTCATCTTGCGGAACAGCCTTTCTCATTAATGCACGTGCTCCGTCTCGAACAATACTTCTTCGATCAGCCGGTTTTTGTGCATCATCGTCAGATTTATGGTATCATAGTCCTTCTCTTTATCCAGCTCTTCCATCAATAAGGTAGCGATCAGCTCGCGATCGTCCGTGCTTCCCGGCTCCCGGAAATCGATAAAGCCCGTAAGCTGCCGCTGACTGATATCCACCGTAGCCGTCCCGATCGGCAAGCCGCCGCGAGATTGCTGATAGATCTCATACGTAAGCACACCCCCGTCATCGCGTGCCAGGACAATCGTATACTCATTCCGCAAAGGGCTTGAATAAACGTCCGGATCATCGTCTGCATCGTCTTTCGGCAGCAGATCCTCATGCGTCAGTTCGATGGTTTCGATGAGTTCATCGAGGTGCTGCATATGAATGACAAAGCCGTCCACTTCATCCTCGTTAAAATCAAGAATGATCAAATCGGCGATGGTATTCAGCTCTTTTTCCGACGGCTCGAACAGCCAATCGACCGTTCCTGTCACGATACGGTCTTCTATGGTGAGGAAAACTTCAGCTACCAGATCGTCCTCATGGTCATAAATATGATACTCAATCGAATCGTCGTCCTCACCAACAACGACCATTTCATAATCGGCCATCGTATACTCTTCCCGTTCGTCCGGATTCTCATCCTCCAGGCGTGTACTGTAGTCCACCCAATCGGGACCGTATTCCGGCACCTCCTCCGCATCGGAACTGCGGTTTTGCGGCGATGGCGCGTCTTCTGTCGCAATGACGTGATCATAACTGCTGTAAGTGACCATTACTTCGCAATCACGTGCACGCAAAGCGTCCACAAGCGCCCAGACATAAGTGTGCACGTGATCGGATACCTCGTCTTTTTCGGTCTCGGACAACACTTCTTTCTCCAACTGGAGCGTGCCCGCGATTCGGTCGGATTCCCGGTAGACTAACGCCAGCGTTCCAACAAAACGATTTTTGTACAAAATGTCGCAAACCTCTCCGCCGGCCGTTTTCAAATCCGGTCTAAGCATGACATGATTCATTCGGGTCCCCTCCAAGCTGGCACAGTATGGTTACACGATTAGCATGTCCTCTCCCGGCCAAAATTTATGCGCCCCGGGTCATCCGCCCAAACCAATACGGTCATATGTCATATCCTATAGCAGACAGTTGCCCTATAAAAGATTTCAATGCGGCATTAGATGAAAACAATCACGTTAAGGAGGTATTTCCATGTCTCATTCTCACGGTTATTTCACATCGACGGGTGTCATTCTGGTTTTGTTTATTCTGCTGGTGGTCTTGCTTAGGGCAGGCATTTATTGATTTGCTGCGGTAATCCATGAAAGAGCATGCCGGCAAAAGAAGGCCGGAGCATTCTCCAAGCCTTCTTTTGCCGGCCGCGGCAGCTCATACATACGCTTATTGGCCCGCCAACTCCGGGCACACATGACGCATAAGCGCTTCTGCCACGCCTTCCTCATTATTTGAAAGTGCAACCTCATCCGCAGCCAGCTTGACCTCCTCCGGAGAATTGCCCATGGCTATGCCAAGCCCGGCAAAGCGGAGCATATCGATATCGTTATAATAATTGCCCATGGCCAGAATAGAGGACGGTTCAATCCCCCACATCCCGGAAAGGTTGCTCAGCGCACGTCCCTTGGATACGGATTTGAGCATGACGTCGATAAAATGCGCTCCGCTCCGGATCGCTTGAAGCGAGGACGGCAGGTCGAATGAAGCCAATTGCCGTTCTACCCGATCCATCGCTTCCTGCGAACCGAACATCGTAAATTTCACGATAGGTACCGTCAAGGCAAGCACATCATCGACCCGTTCCGGAACCGCCATATATTTTTCGTACATCGCCGCTTCCGCTTCGCCTACGTGTTCCACATACATTTTCCATGAGGTGTTCAAGTCAAAATGCACATGCTCCGCGCGGCAGTATTGGACAAGCCCCGCAATATGCCCGATCGGAAAAGAAAATTCATGCAGCAGCCGGGAGCCCGGCGTCTCGACCGTAGCGGCCCCGTTATGCGCAATCAGCACCCCCTCAAATCCCATTTGCTCCATAATCGGAACCGAGCTTTCCGGTGCTCTCCCGGTACACAGCACGATACGGCTCCCCGCCTCATGAACCCGCCGGAGTGTGGATACCGTACGCTCTGTCAGCTCGTAATTGTCGTTCAACAGCGTTCCGTCCACATCAAGCGCAATTAATTGGTATTGCATTTCCTGCCCACTTCCTTCTCTAGCTCTTATGATATTCACCATGCTCCTTTAAAGACAGCCGTTCTTTTTCCGTCAACTCCCGGTACTTCCCTGCAGGAAGATTCGGGTCAAGCTTCAGCGGTCCCATGGCGATCCGTTTGAGAAAAACGACGCGTTTCCCAACCGATTGGAACATGCGTTTTACCTGATGAAACTTCCCTTCCATAATGGTGAGCTCAATACGGGACAGCTCGGATTGCGCCGGGTTTCCCCTGTGCAGAATGACAAGCTCCGCCGGCATCGTGACGTACCCGTCATCCAACGTGACGCCGCGGGCAAACGCAGCCTTATCGCTTTCGTCTACGGCTCCCTCTACCTCGGCATAATACGTTTTGGGCACATGCTTGCGGGGAGACAGCAATTGATGAGCCAGCTTGCCGTCATTGGTCAGCAGCAGCAGCCCTTCCGTATCTTTATCCAGCCGTCCGACGGGAAACAAATCAAAATGGGCGTACCTACTATCGATCAGATCCAGAACAGTACGGTCCCGGGTGTCTTCCGTGGCCGAAACAACACCCTGCGGCTTGTTCAGCATCAGGTAAACGAATTCCCGGTACACGACCGGCTCTCCGTCCACATGGATTTCATCGCGCTCCGGATGCACCTGCTGCCCGCTGTCTTTGACCGTCCTGCCATTCACGCTGACGGCTCCGCGTTTTACCAGCTGTTTGATCTCGCTGCGCGTACCGAAGCCCGTATGAGCGAGAAGCTTGTCTAAACGAAGCGTTGCTTTCATCTCTATGTCCACCTCCAGCCGGGAGGATATTCGTTCTTGAGCAGGCCGTCCTGCCATTTGGCCCAGCCGGCGGGAAAACCGTCGATGCAGACGAGGCAGTAGCCCTTGGCCGGCACACCTTCTCCGGCCGTACGCAGCTCGTCGGGGGCGTGCATCAGCGTCTCGCCCTTCAAGTAGCGCACGGCCCGCGGATCGTCGGCCGTGAAGGTCACCGTACGCAGCGCCTCCTCCGCGCGCAGCCCCATCGCCAGCGCGTGCGACGGCACAAAGCGCTGGCCCGCGGCGCTGCCGAGGTACCAGCCGGGCCGGATGACCCGGACTCCGTCCAGCGGCGGCAGCCCCATTGGCGCAGCGTACACATGCTCGCCGCGGCACACAAGGCCCGCGGCGTCGTACGGCGCCGCCGCCAGCTGCTCCGCCGCAAAGCGCGCAAGCGCCTCGCGCGGGTCGGCCGCCGCGGCCTTCGCGGGCCGCTTGCCTTCCCGGCGTGGCGCCTTAGCGGCGGCCTGCGTCACGAAGGGCCGCGCGCCCGCCTCCTCCGGCGCAGCCTGCCCGCGATGGCGCAGCACCGCGACAAAGTGGCCTTCGCCCTCAAGGCGATGGGGCCACAGCTTTGCCGTGCCGGCAACCTCGGCCGCGCGGCCGCCTTGTTCGCCCAGCCAGTCAGGACGTCCCGGCATCCAGCCGCTGCGTTCCGGAATCGGCTCCACCTCGAATAAAGGATGCGCTTCAAGAAACTCCGCGATGATCGCTTCATTCTCCTCCGGCGAGAACGTGCAGGTCGAATACACCAGCCGACCGCCGGAACGCAGCATACGAGCCGCCTGCCGCAGCAAGATCCGCTGTATCGCAGCGTACTTCCCGGGCCAATCCGGACGCCAGGCTTTCGCCATGTCCTCTTCCTTGCGGAACATCCCCTCCCCCGAGCAGGGGGCATCGACCAGGATTTTATCGAAATATCCGGCGAAAGGCTCCACCAGCTTGTCCGGATTTTCATTGAGCACAACCGCGTTTCGAACTCCGCTGAGCTCGATATTTTTCACCAGCGCCTTGACCCGGTCCGGATGCACGTCATTGGCGACAAGCACGCCGGTCCCCTGCAGCTTCCCGGCGAGCTGGGTGGTTTTGCCCCCGGGCGCGGCGCACAAATCAAGCACCCGGTCGCCGGGACGTACGTCGAGCAGCTCCGCAGGCGCCATAGCGCTTGGCTCCTGGATGTAGTATAGTCCGGCATGGTAATGCGGATGCTTCCCCGGACGATCCTCTTCACGGTAATAGAACCCGGTTTCCGTCCAGGGCACCGGCTCCAGCCGGAAATTCGTCAGCTCCTGAAACCGGGACGGCTTGAGCTTCAATGAATTGACACGCAGCCCGTACAGCCGCTCCTTATGGTAGGAAGCCAGAAAATCCGCAGACTCCGCCCCCAGCAAACGTTCCATTTTATCCAAAAATGCTTCAGGCAGCATCAGCACCGTCATCAGTTCTCAACTCGCTTTAATTGTTCTACAGGCATTAGTCCAATTGTACTTATTATCGTCCGGCTCCGCAACGAGCGGATCCCCGCATCCGCTTCAACCGCTCATGTCATCCGCAAGTTCGAAATTCCTTCATTTTTAGGGTACAATCGTAGAAGGAAACGAAAGAGTAAGTAACGAATATTTTGAAAGAACGTTACACCACTAAGAAGAAAAGAGGAGCACTATGAAAAAGCTTGGCATTTATTTATCCATCATCGTCGTTCTCTTCGGCGCGCTTTATGTTGTAAATCAGCAGGCCAATCAAGCCAAATACGGCAAGTATGCCGATAATGTATACGGCATTGACCCGAGCAAGCTTCATCCCGAAACGCTGAAGCTGCTTGACGATCCTAACTACCAGAACATTATTTTACCTGACGCACTGGACAAGAAAATCGCCGCACAGGAAGATTTTTTCCTCTACTATTTTGCATCCACCTGCTCCCACTGCAAAGCGACGACTCCGGTGCTGATGCCTGTCGCCAAAGAACTGAACGTGGATGTCAAACAATTTAACCTGGAGGAATACCGTGACGCCTGGCAGCGGTATAATATTCAATTCACGCCTACTTTCGTATATTATAAAGACGGCAAAGAAGTAGAACGTCTGGAAGGCGAACAAACCGCCGATACGTTCCGCAGCTTTATCGCCAAACATAAACAATAGCCCTTCACATAGAAGCAGAGGAGCCGCTGTCCTCTGCTTTTTTCAGCCCGTTGTCCCTATGATCCCGGGGCCTTCACGGCGCATCCTCTTCATGAGCCTCCGGCGGATGCAGGCGAAGCTCTTCCACCAGCGCTTCCAGCTGCGGATCCGTGACCCGAATATCCAAATCGTAAAAAGCAAACGGTTCTTCCTCCAAACGAAGAAGCTTCGCCAGATACGTTTTGCTGTCCTCGCGAAGCTGGTGCAGATCGATCCCGAGACGATCGCCCGGATATCCCTCCAGCTTTTCTATCGCAGCGGTAAACAGCTTTATCGCCCCGTTCACATTCCCGTTCCTATAATGGTAAAGGCCTACCGCTACCTGCAGCAGGCCTTGATAAAGAGGATTTCGGCCTTCTTCCAGCCACAATTCCTCCATCACCTCGTGACATTCGAAGTAATCCCTTGCTTCATTAAAATAGTATACAAACTGTACATACAGAGGATCATAGGTATTCAAAGGGCAACCCTCCCCCATTTTATCCGGAGCCGGTTTACGGCGTTGAACCTTTTTTGGCCCGGATGATGGCATCTTCGATTTCGCTGGAAAGACGCTTCAAATGCCAGACGTCATCCGTATCCCAAAGCTCGTTGAAGCGCAGCTGAAACTGCGCCGCCTCGCGAACCCGGTGGTAAAAATACAGCTCCTGGATGCCGTTTAGAACCCGGTTGACGATGTTCGATTTATCCTCGAACAGCTTCTGAGCTTCCATAATTTCCTCGCGGATGTTGCTCATTTCCTGGTCGAGCAGAAACGCCGCTTCCGCCGCCTTGCTGAGCCGGTTCAGCACCTTCTCCGGCAGGCTTTCCCGATATTTATAGTTCAACGAATGCTCAATCGTAGCCCAAAAATTCATCGCCAGCGTGCGGAGCTGGATTTCGGCCAATACCCGCTTCATGCCGAGCGCCGTTTGTACCGGGTATTCTACGATCATATGGTAGCTGCGGTAGCCGCTTGGCTTTTTATTGAGAATGTAATCCTTCTCGTAGATCAGCTTCATATCCTCGCGTTTGCGGATCAGTTCGGCCAGCCGTTCAATGTCCTCGACGAATTGGCACATGATCCGGATCCCGGCAATATCCTCGATACCTGTCTCCAGCTTTTCCATAGGCACATTGAGCCGCTTGGATTTTTCCAGAATGCTCGAAATCCGTTTGACCCGGCCCGTGACGAATTCAACCGGAGAATATTCCTCCCAGATTTTCAGTTCTGCGCGCATGGTTTTGAACTTTACTTTCAATTCCTCAACCGCTTGTTCATAGGGCATAAGGAATTTTTTCCAATCGCGTCCGTCCAATCGCTACTCCTCCATTCTCCTAGCCTCGATGCTCTGAACCGATCGCTTCGGAAATATGCTTGAAACCGTCCTTTCGAAGTAAAGCCCGAAGTCCCTCGTTAATGCGTCCGATAAGAGCAGGACCTTCATAGATCAATCCCGTATAGACTTCAACCAGACTGGCCCCGGCCCGTATTTTTTCATAGGCGTCTTCCGCGGAGAAAATCCCCCCCGAACCGATAATCGGAAGCTGCCCGCCTGTTGCTTTGTAAACAGCGCGAATGAGCTGCGTGGATCGCTTAGTGAGCGGACGGCCGCTCAATCCCCCGGCCTCGCTGCGGTGCGCACTCTGCAGCCCGTCGCGGGAGATGGTCGTGTTCGAGACGATGATGCCGGAAATATTGCTCCGCAAGATCGTATCCACCATATATTCCACTTCTTGCGGCTGCAGGTCCGGAGCGATTTTCACCAGCACGGGCTTTTCCCTTCCGCCAAAGCGCGCATGCTGCTTGCGTACCTCGTCCTTCACGGCGGCAAGCAGCCTGGACAAGTCGTCTCCATGCTGAAGATTGCGCAAATCCGGCGTATTCGGAGAGCTGATATTCACAACGAAAAAGTCGCCGTAACCATACAGCGCCTGGATGCATGCACGGTAATCTTCCTCCGCCTGCTCGTTTGGCGTCGATTTATTTTTGCCGATATTAATCGCCAGCGGGATCGTTCGCTTCCCCTGATTCCGCAAATTACGCTTCATTCCTTCAATGCCTACATTATTAAAGCCCATTCGGTTGATCAGCGCAGCGTCTTCCGGCAGTCTGAACAAGCGGGGCAGCTCATTGCCCGCCTGGGGCTTGGGCGTTACCGTTCCAACCTCCATAAACCCGAAGCCGATGTTTGAAAATGCGGGGACCGCCTTCGCATTCTTATCCAGTCCCGCTGCTAATCCGACAGGATTGGCAAACGTAATTCCCCAAAGCTGCATCTCCAGCTCAGGAGCCGGCCGAACCCCCCATACCGAACGGAGCAGCATTCGCCCCCCTGGCAGCTTACCGACCGTATGCATTCCGTCAATGATAACATGATGCGCTTTTTCCGGGTCCATCCCAAATAGAACCGGTTTGGCGATTTTTTTGTAAAGCATACTTCTGTCCTCTCCCCGCACGTTCTCTCGTCTTTTACTCTCTTTTGACAGTGTATCGTTTTGCGGGACAAAAATAAAGAGGACAAGCTGCAAAATCCCCCTGCCAATCCGGCTGCATTATGTTAATATTATGTTTAAACTCACTCTTTCGGAAGGGCCGATTGTCATGCCAAAGAAAAAAAACTCCTCCTATTTGCAGCGCAAAGCGAAGGAGCAGCCGAACAAAAAGCTGATCATCTGGATCAGCTCCATATTTGCAGCGATTGTCATCATCATGGCCGTACTCCTCATCCTCGGCAGCTAGCCATCCTCCAGGGAAGCCCGAAGCCTCTGTCCGGCCAAGCCGACCTTTCAGTTCAGCCATCGGTACACTTTCCCCGGGTTCGTTTCCCCGGTCTGCAGCGGCAGCCTGAACGGGCTCCCGCTGCGTGATTCTTCCGCCGGCAGCAGCCCTCTGCCGATCGTTACCGGTGTACCGAGCGGCGTCATGTCGAACAGTTCTTCCACATCCTCCTTGCGCATCCGGATACAGCCCAGGGACTCGTCCTTGCCGATGCTCGACGGCCGGTTCGTTCCGTGAATGGCATAAAGGGTATCCGAAAGCGTCATGCCCCGGCTGCCGAACTCGCCGTTCGACTTCCCGTTCGGGTTGCGGACCTTTTCCGTGATCGCAAAGGTCCCTTCGGGCGTACGGTCGCCTCCCAGCCCGACGGCGTAGCTGCGCACGATCAGATTGCCGCTGACTAGAGCCAAACGGTGGGCGGACTTGTCGACCACAATCCGCAGCGGCTCCTTCATCGGCCTCGTCAAGCCTTCCGCGCCCGGCATGGCCTCTGACGCTTTTGGCGACCCGTTTTGCTTTACCCATTCGGCCGTTTCGGCAGCGATTTCATCTTTCTGCCGGTCGAACAGCTCCTGCATGTCCGCGGTAACGCCGGGCAGCACATTACCGGGATAAGGCGCGGTTAATTCCGTCAACTGCTCCGGTGCCCGGCCATTCGCTTTGGTATAATACGCTATGGCTGATTTCAGCACGAGCTCCTGCTCCTGTTTGGACATCCATGCGGCTACGATCTGCTCCGCCTTGCCAGGATCGGCCGGCTGACAGCCGCAGCTCTCGGCATCATGGTAATTGATTTGCTGCTGCGAAGCATCCTGCTTCGCTTCGACGGAAAGCAGCACCTCCGGCTTTCTCAGCCAGCTGATCCACGAGGTTTGTCCCATCGGAATCCCCCTGGCCAAAATCGCGAAGCTGCTGATTCTCTCCTCCAGCAGCATGCTCTGTAAAGCGGCTCCGATCCTTTCCTGGGTCTTCCCTCCGGTAATATAATAGACTTTTGTCTCCTGCAGCTGTGCGGGGGTTACGCCTTCCGGGAGCGGCACTTCCTTCTCCGTTACGTATACAGGCAATGAAGGAGCGCCTGGCGCGAATAATACCGCAGCCGCCAACATCAGGAGCGCCAAGCCTAATCGGAGACGGCCCATACGGCGGCGGCGCTTGCGGGTCGAGCCCCAACCCCGGATCTGCTCCAATGCTTCGGGGGGCAGATTGACCTTCTGATTCTCATAAGCCTCGTATATTTCGCCTGCCTGGGCGTAACAATACAGCGCCTTGCCTTGTTTGCCCTGCGCTTCGTATTCGCGTCCAAGCAAGTACCACGCCATCTTATTGTTCGGATGCTCTTTGACATATGTTTTTAAATACTGCGGGTCCTGCTTAAAAAAGAGTTGAAGCTGATCTTTTGGATCCTTCGATTTCAAGAGCATTCCCCTCTTTCCGCCTCGTCCACTAAATTATCGGCGTTTGCCGTGCGGTTTTTGAGAGTATGGGGAACAAAAACGCCTTCCGCAGGCCGAACGATCGGCCGGGAAGGCGAATTTCATTGAAAGTCGGAAGATAGCCCTCTTCCCGGCTTTGAACGTTTAACGCGCAGTGTCGATGGTCTTATGACGGAGGATGGCCGTACGGGAAGCGTTATCCCATTGGACGTCCAGGCCGATTGCTTCTGCAACGAAACGTATAGGAACGAACATGCGGTCCTGCTTGATATAAGGCGCCGCATCCGTTTCCGAGCTCCATTCCCTGCCTTTTGCCGTCCGCTTTAATCCATTCCTGTCCATGCCCATTTCAATGATTGTACCGTCCTTGCTGAGCCGTACGGTGCGGGTCCCGGCGTCGAACGTCACTTCATAGCCAAGCGCTTCCGCCATGGTGCGGACCGGTACCATCGTGCGGCCGTTTGTCAAATCCGGATGGACTTCGAATGGAATCCATTGATCGTCTACTACGACCTTGACGTTGTTGTCCTTGGGCAAATCCGCCGGAAGGCTGTACAAACGAATTTGACGCAGCTTGTTGTTATAGGCATCCGCCACCAGAATGCTGCCGTCAGCTTGTACGGCTACACCGGTAGGCCTATGCATCCGCGCGTGTCCTTCAATGCCGTCCAGCTCGCCCGTGGTGCTGCCGGGTACGCCTGCAAGCGTAGTAACCCGGCCGTTCCATAAATAACGAACCGCGTGGTTTTGACTGTCCGCAATAATCAGCCCGCCTTCCCTTGTCCGTGCCAGGCCGAGCGGGAAGTTGAATCTGGCATGGCCCGCTTCTCCGTCCGCATAATCCCCCGGAGCATACAAGTCTTTGGTCGCGGAGGCGGTCCCTCCTCCGGCTACGGTGGTTACCGTACCCGCCTGCAAATCGATATAGCGAATGCGTTGATTGCCCGAGTCGCTGACATATAAATTGCCTTTGTCGTCCATCACGAGCCCGCCCGGCTCGTTAAATTTCGCCTGTTTCAAGTCGCCGTCGGCGTAATCGCCGGCCGGTGAAGCCTGGCCCGGAGACACTTCCACGGCCCGGGTTGAAGGGGCATTCAGCGTCTTTACCTCACCGGACGGAGTAATGCGGCGGATGACATGATTGAGCGTATCCGCTACATACAGCGTTCCGTCAGGCGCGGCAGCCACATCCGTCGGGCGGTAGAAGGAGGCGTCTTTTCCCCTGCCGTCCTTTAATCCGATCAAACCGTTTCCGGCTACGGTAGAGACTCTGCCGGAAGCGTCGATTTTCCGGATCGCGTGATTTCCCGCATCAGCTACATAGACATTGCCTCCGGCATCTACGGCCATTCCGTGCGGCTCCTGGAATAGAGCCATGTCGCCAGGTCCGTCCAAAAGACCTCCGACCGGAAACCCTTTACCGTCCATTTCATACAGGATGCCCGCGTAGGTGCCAACCCGTCCTTGAGCCAGCATGCGAATCATATGATTCCTTGAATCCGAAATCAGTACCGTGCTGTCCGGCAGCACGGCAAGCCGGGACGGAATACGAAACGTCGCATTCTTCTCCGCCCCGTTCATGCTGCCCATATCCCCGGAGCCTGCCTGACTGGTGACATTGACCATGATCTGCTGCTCCGGGCCCCGGAGACTATCCGTTTCCCAAGAGGCGGCTAAGGCGCCCTGACCGCCGATCATGACGGAAGCCAGGACGGCTAAAGCGGCCCGTAGTACAGCTTTATTCATTGGTTTCTCCTTCCGTACGCACAAACCTTTACCTCGTTATAACCGTGATCGATTGCGGGCTTGTCAGCTCGTAAACGGTCCTGCCTTCTTTATCGACGACCTTCACGTATACCAGCTCGACATTCGCCGTATTGGCGGCCGAATCCAACACTTGCAGCGGAATGCGCGCCAACAGTCCGGATCCGTTCAACCGGATGTGATCCACAGGCTGATCTGGACCGGTTTCATATTGCGATGCTGCGTATATCAGCTCATTTTGCGTCTCTCCCTTGTGCTGGGTCAATGTCTCTGCAGCTTGCCGGTCCTTGAATACAGCACTGGCCGCATTCGTAAATTTCGCTGTTTGCCTATAGTTCAATTCGCTCTGATTGTAGACGAGGTGAGCCTCCACGGCGTAGAACGGCTCCTTGTCCGTAAAATGCCGCATTTCCAGATCAAGATGAATAAAGCCGTTTACAGGCGATCCATGCTGCTTGACCGTTACGGCCGGCTTAACAGGACCCGGCACTTGTATGGCAGGTTCTCCGCCGCCGGATGGACCGCCGCCAGCTGGCGGTGCCGGGGTATTGGAATTCATCAGCTCCCCGAGCTTGAGCCGATTCTCCAAGAACTTCCGGCGTTCCGAATCGGACAATTGATTCATCAAGGCTTCCGAGGCTCTCTGATTGGCAGCGTCCTCCGTCTTTCGGTTCTCCTCCGCCAACCTGTTCCTTTCGCCTGCCAGCTCCGCCAAATAAGGCCTCAGCTTCCGCATAGCCTGCTCCATCCGGAGCCGTTCCAGTCTTGCAGGGCTTGCTTCCGTATTCCTGTTGACCTGCTTCAGCCTTTCAATGGCCGGGTCCAGCCCTGCCGTCCTGTCGACTGCCGGGGGCTGCGTCAAGTCGATTCTCTTGCCCGGATCCGTAATCCGGGCATTCACTTCATCTACCTTTCGCGGATCCAGCTTGTTTGCTCTCACGGCCTCTTGAACCAGTTCCGTCACGAGAGCGTCGAAGTTGCGCAAGACGTTGTCCAATTCATCCTGCGTAAGGTACCTCAGAATCGACCGGTCGTCCGGCTGCCGGATGCCTTGATTGAATTGTTCCTGCATCCGGTTTTTTATTCCTTCATTCTCCGCCTGAATCTCCGGTATGGCGGTCAGGAATGCTTCCAGCACTCGCGGCGATGCAGACTCGACGATGGCTTTGGGTTCCGCATAATATACCAGAATCCTTAAATCCTCGGCCTGCGCCCGCAAATCCATGTCGATTTGCTGCGCCGGGTATACGGCAGCAGATCCCGACGGATGGCCTTCCGAACCGGTGGAAAGCGTCGACGTCGCCTCTACGATACCCGCCGCCACGTACATGGTCGTTCTGCCGGTAACCGGATCGACAAGCGTCATATATTGCGTCCCCCGAACACCCATGACGGCCGTAGGCGTCTCCACCTCGAACTCATCCTCCGGGCTCACCAGCGATTTCACCTTTGCCCATAACGAACCGGCCCATGCTTTCACTTTGGACTTTTTGCCGCCGTTCTCCTCCAGCAAATCCGCGATATACACTTCCGCGTTCGAACCGATCGTCAGTTCATCCTCACGGTCAACGATGCGTATGACGACGGAAGAAGAAGACCCTGTCGATATGGCGTCGCCTCGGTTCAGGCTCAAATTCACATAGGCGCGGTGCGACTTTGAACCCCCGGATTTGGTGTAAGTCACATTCCCTTTGACCTCAACCACTACTGCAGCGCGCACGCTTTTAGCCTGAACGGGCGGGGCCGGTACGAATGACAGCATAGAGAAGAGCAGGGCGAACATCATCAACCACATGAACACTGCTGCCCGTTTTTTCCTTTTCAACCGATTTGCTTTCTCCACCTGAAAACCCCTTTCTTTAACGCAGAAGCAGGAATCCCGTCCTTCCCGGAAGCCGGAGCCCCTTTGACGCCCGCCACCTCGAACAGCTTCAAGGGAAGGCTTTTGCCTTTCATCCGCTTTTCCCCGGCATAGCGGTATTCGAAGTATGCTTTGGTCAGCTCATACGTCGCTTCGGATACGAGAATCTGGTTTGGCTCCGTATGGGATTCGATTCGTGCCGCCGTGTTGACGTGATCTCCGATCGCCGTATAATCCACGCGGAGGTAGGAACCGATGTTGCCGACAACGGCTTCGCCGGTGTTAATCCCTATGCCGACACTGAGGGTTACGCCGTATTTCTCACATATTTCTGCCCTGACCTTCTCCATTCCCTTTTGAATTTCATAGGCCGTTTTGACCGCGTAATAAGGATGGTCAGGTACGTCGAGCGGCGCATTGTACAAGATCATCGCGGCATCGCCGATGAATTTGTCAATTGTGCCATGATTGTGCAGCGCCCGTTCGGTGATCAGGTTAAACAACCTATTGAGACAATCGACCACTTCCTCCGGCTTCAGCTTCTCTGAAAGCGGAGTGAATCCGCGCACATCCAGGAACAGGATCGAAAGCTCCTTGCTGATGCCCCCCAGCTGAATTTCCCGCTTGCTGTCGGCGATGGATTTGACCAGGTCGGGTGAAAGGTAGCGGCCGAATTGCCTGGTGATATAATTTTTTTGTCTGGTCTCAAAATAAGCTTTCATGGCCAGATTGCCCAGATAGGTTATCACGCCGCATACGGCTGCAGCCATAACATCCAAATATTGCGAGCTGAAGGCAAACAGCGCGAACTGGCCGCCGAACAGCATAAGAATGACGCCTGACGCCGCGATGATGCCCGCATTAGCCTTCAGTCTCCAGGTGCTGAAGCCGAGCAGCAGCATGGTAAGTAAAGCCAGCGCCATCCCAAATGCCTTATGCACCGGGGTAATCACTTGGCCCGTTAAAATCTGATTCAGTATATTGGCATGCGCGTAAACCATATGCATGTGCTTCTCTACGGGCGTAATCCCTTGATCGGACCCGGGGGCGGTGTAGCCCACAAGCACCAGACGGTCGCGGAACGTCTCGGCAGGCACCGTTCCATTCCATGCGTCAATGAAAGAAACGGTTTCGAAATCGTTCTCCTTGCCATCCCAACGGATCAGCATTTCGGATTGGGGACGTTTGTCTATCAAGGGCAAATCCAGAAACCGGCTTACATCCAACCCGGCCAACTGCGCCATAGCAAGGCTCAGCGTCGGGTATACTCCCCGCGGAGTATCAATTTGCATCCAATGGGAGCGGACTACCCCATCGCTGTCCAGCGTCATGTTGATATGTGTTCTGTATACAGAACGGCTGAACATCGGAATCGGATCCGTCACAGACCGGGCCTTGATCAGCTCGCCCGCTTTGACCGTGGTCGTTCGCTGAAACTCTCCTTCCACATGGGCATGAGAGGGGATAAGGATATTGCGGTGTTTGGCAAGCTCTTCGGCCAGCGCCTTGTCGCTCTCCGGGTTATTGCTGTCCGTATACAGCTCGATATCGAAAGCGATGACTTTCGCTCCCGCTTCCTCCAGGCGGGAAATCAGTTCCGCATAAATCCTTCGATCCCAGGGGTATGGACCGGCTTCCTTGATCGACCGCTCATCTATCCCGATGACGAGAATGTCTTCATGCGGTGCTTGCAACATGGTTTGCCTGATATTAAAATCATATAATGAATTGGACAGCACCTGTAACGGGCCGGTCGCCAGAAGCAGTACGCACAGCAGTGCGATGAAACCATTGCCTATAAGGGTAACCCCGGCTTCGCTCATTCCTTTTTTCATAGATTACCCCCTACGCCAACTCGCAAATTACCAATTTTTATATTACCATATAATCCTATACATCCGGCGAAAAAAATGTAGAAAAACAGAAAAAAGGCCTGTTCCCCGCATCAGGAACAAGCCTTGTTATAATTCTGAAGTCTTACTTATTGAAAGGAGCGTCCGCCACTTTAATGGAATCCGTAGGGCAGCCGTCTTGCGCATCCTGCAGATCATCGTACAGATCTTCCGGAATTTCAGTTACGCCTTTGTTGCCGTCGTTATCGTAGATTACCTCAGCAAGACCCTCATCGTCGTAATCGTAAATGTCAGGTGCCGTTGCGCCGCAAGCACCACAGGCGATACAGGTTTCTTTGTCCACCCATGTGTATTTAGCCATGTCTAATCTTCCTCCCTTATTGTTTACCTCATCCTAAAATATAATATAAATGCCTATAAAGTTCAAATAGAAAGTAGCGAACATAATGATAACGTATCGTTATAGGTTTTCGATAAAGCACGCTATCGATTCAATATCGTCCGGCTGAAAAACAGGGCAGTCCGGAACACGGTGTTCGGCCAAAGCAACATCGGTTGTAACCCAAGCGACGGGCGGAACCGGGAGGGAGCTAACGATATCCGCCTGCTCTTCGGTACGGAAGACGGCGATTTTCGCGTGCGGCTCGCGCTTGAATCCTTCCACGAAAATATACTGGTAGCGCTCCTGCAGCGTTTCGATCATATCGGATAGCGGCATTATCCGACGTTCATAGGTCCGGACGGAATCCGGCGATATGACAATGGAAGCCGAGGCCCCCGATTGAATAAACCGGGCCGAGTCCGTATCGGCCGCTTCTTTATAATGCCCGTGCCCGTCGTGTTTTATGACGGCCACGTTTATGCCTTTGGCCTCATAGTGCTCCGTCAATCTCCGGATTAACGTGGTCTTGCCGCTGTTCGCATAGCCGGTAAAGCCGATCACCTTCGTTTTCACTCCTCTTCCTCCAGTCCCTTTAATCTGAGGTGATCCATTTGCAGGGAGGTGCCGCGGATTTTTGCGTTGCGGATCAGCGTCGAAGGGTCGTTGCCGAGCATTCCCGCGGTAAGAACGGCTCCCTCGCCGAATTTGTCGCGCAGCGCATCCAGTGTTTGGGTCAATTTCTCTTTCGCAGGCTGCTTCTGATAGCTGAATAAATCCAGCTGAACGGCGGCTTCCCGTTTGGGAGACAGACTTTGCAGCGTGATCCCCAGCAGCCTTACCGGATCTCCCGCCTTCCAATGCGTGTCGAACAGGCGGCAAGCAAGGCGGTAAAAGTCCGAGGCGTCCTCCGTCGGTTCATTGAGCTTCGCCGCACGCGTGATGGTTTTCATATCGGGATCCCTGATGGTGATTTGCACGGTCTGAGCCAATAGCCCTTGCTTCCTCAGCCTCCGGCCCACCTGATCGGCCAAATTAAGGAATACCCGGTGAATATCGGCATACTCCGTATAATTGACCGGCAGGGTCGTCGTATGCCCGATCGACTTGCTTTGTTCCCGCTCCGGATTGACCGGCGAATCGTCCTCTCCGTTCGCAGCATGCTTCAAGACCGGCCCCAGCACGCCAAAATGATGCATTAAAACCGCCTCATCGGCATGCGCCAGCTGACCAAGCGTATGAATCTGCAGCCTTTTGAGCTTTTCGGCGGTTTTCTTCCCGATCCCGTATAAATAGGAGCATGGATGCGGCCAGAGCATGGCCGGCACGTCCCTTTTGCGCAGCACGGAAATGCCGTTGGGCTTCTTCATATCCGACGCCATCTTGGCGAGCAGTCTATTGGGAGCTATGCCGATCGAACAAGGAAGGTGCAGCTCTTTGCGAATTCGTTCCTGAATGGCCGAAGCAATCTCAAGCGGTGTCCCGAACGTCTTGGAGCCTGTAATATCCACGTAGCATTCGTCAATAGACATGGCTTCGACCAGCGGCGAATATTCGTAAGCGATTTTCATAAACCGTCTGGAGAAGCTCCGGTAGAGTTCAAAATCCGGCTGGATGACAATCAGTTCGGGACAAAGCTTCAGCGCTTGCCCGACAAGCATCCCCGTCTTCACTCCCTTGCTGCGGGCCTTGTAGGAGCAAGTGACAATGATCCCTTTCCGCAGTTCCACGCTGCCGGCGACGGCCAGCGGCTTGTCTTTGTATTTGTCAGGTTCCACCGCCTCATGCACGGAACAATAAAATGCATTCATATCGATATGGAGTATGACTCTGCCGTTCACGGGATAACCATCCCCGGTCCCCGGCTTTCTTTCCGGCATGTTCAAGGTCACCTCGCCCTGATGTCAGTATACTCGTCATTAAAAAGATAGGTGTTATTTTTATTTTAATAATATCCTTTACAAGAAACAATGTGCTATAATTATGAAATCTATTTTTCATTCATTTGATGGTGTATACAGGTTAATGGAACAGGAGGACTTTACCATGGGAGCCAAAATTAAAATATTCGATACGACCTTGAGAGATGGAACTCAAGGGGAAGGCATCAGCCTGTCTGTCGAAGACAAACTCAAAATCGCCCAGAAGCTGGATGAACTGGGCGTTTCCTATATTGAAGGCGGATGGCCGGGAAGCAACAATAAAGATATTGAATTTTTCATTCGTGTCAAGGAGCTTGGTCTTAAGCAGGCCAAAGTAACCGCTTTTGGCAGCACGCGCCGCAAGGACACTTTGCCTGAGAACGATGCCAACCTGAACCGCATTCTGGAAGTCGGTGTACAAGCCGCCGCGATTTTCGGCAAATCTTGGGATTTCCAAGTGCACACGGCTATTCAAACGACGCTTGAAGAAAACTTGGCGATGATTTATGATTCCGTCCGCTACTTGAAGAGCCGCGGTTTGGAAATCATCTATGACGCGGAGCATTTTTTCGACGGGTACAAAAGCAATCCGGAATACGCCCTGGCAACCATCAAGAAAGCGGAAGAAGCCGGAGCCGATTGGATTGCCCTCTGCGATACCAATGGAGGGACGCTTCCTCATGAGATATCGGAAATCGTTGCCGCCGTACGCCGGGCGGTGAAATGTCCGATCGGCATTCATGCCCACAATGACTGTGAGGTCGGGGTCGCTAACAGTATCGCCGCCGTTATGGCCGGAGCCACCCAGGTTCAGGGGACGATTAACGGATACGGAGAACGCTGCGGGAACGCGAATCTCGTCTCGATTATTCCGAACCTCCAATTAAAGTTGAAATATGATGTCATCAGCGACGAGCAGCTGGCAAACTTAACGAATGTCGCCCGTTACGTCAGCGAGATCGCCAACATGCACATGCCGATGAACCAGCCGTACGTCGGCACCGCTGCGTTCGCCCATAAAGGGGGCATCCACGTGTCCGCCATTTTGCGGAATTCCAGCACATACGAGCATATTACGCCGGAGCTGGTAGGCAACAAGCAGCGTGTTCTTGTTTCCGAGCTGGCGGGTCAAAGCAATCTGGTGTTCAAGGCGCAGGAGCTGGGACTCGATTTCAATACCAATAACCAGCAGACGAAGCAATTGATCGCCCAAATTAAAGAGATGGAGCATCAAGGCTATCAATTCGAAGGGGCCGACGCTACATTGGAGCTGCTTATCCGCGGCGCATACGGACATCTGGAAGAAGTCTTCACGTTGGAATCCTTTAAAATCATGGTTGCCAAATCCGAGGACCAACCGGTTGTTTCCGAAGCCATCGTTAAAGTCAAGGTACACGGCGAGACTGTTTATAACGCTGCCGAGGGCAACGGCCCGGTCAATGCGTTGGATAATGCGCTGCGCAAATGCCTGATGCAGTATTATCCGGGGCTGCAAAATATGCACTTGACGGACTACAAGGTTCGCGTATTGGACGAGAAGGATACGACAGCCGCAAAAG
Source organism: Paenibacillus sp. Pae15 (assembly GCF_024519685.1). Classification (NCBI taxonomy): domain Bacteria; kingdom Bacillati; phylum Bacillota; class Bacilli; order Caryophanales; family Paenibacillaceae; genus Paenibacillus; species Paenibacillus sp. Pae15. The sequence continues at coordinate 31,284 of NZ_JALJRM010000016.1, forward strand.
TTCGGGTGCTGATTGAATCGTCCGATTTCCAATCCACATGGAGTACAGTCGGCGTATCCGAAAATGTCATTGAAGCAAGCTGGCAGGCGCTGGTCGACAGCATGCGCTACGCCCTGCTGAGCCAAACCCGGGCCGCCCGCCAACTTAAAGAACAGCAGCGGGAACAGGTCGGGCTCATCAATCATTAAAACCTATAGTAAAAGCCGCAGACTGTTTAATTCTTTAAACAGGACTGCGGCTTTTTTTCAGGCCGCCGATTCGACGAGCCTTCTGATTTTTTTATCCAGTTCCTCTTTAGGGAGGACATGAATAACCTCCAGCAGCCTCCCCTGACGGTCGATCAGAAAGCTGGTCGGCACAAATAAAATCCGGTAAGCGGACGCCGCTTCTCCTTTCGAATCCAGAAGGACAGGAAACGTATAGCGATACTGCTGCACAAAGCTTTGCACCAGGTTTATACTGTCATCTTTTGTTACATTAACTGCATACAAATCGATTTTGCCTTGATACCGCTCGTATACCTGACTTAAATCAGGCGCTTCTTCATGGCAGGGCCTGCACCAGGATGCCCAAAAGTTTATCACCAACGGTTTATCCCGGGCTCCGCCAAGCCGATAATCCGAGCCGTCCAGCCCCTGTAATATGATTTGGGGCACAGGCTGACCTACAGCCAGCCGGTTCATTGCCGATGCAGCTTGTGTAGAGGACTCAGGCCCCCTGACATGTTGGTAAAAGGCAATGCCTGCCAAAAGCAACGCGACCAGCAGCAGTATTGCGTTTTTTTTCATGAGTGGTTCCTCCAGTCCGACCCGCTGTGCTTCTCCTCCTAAGTATTCCCCTCATTTACAGAAAGATTTCAGGCTGTGCCCTTGTTTCTGCTGGAATAAGCCGGAAGGCATGATCCCGCTAGGGTACGGGAACATTAGAGCTACATTCTTTTGTCTTCAGAGGGGCAGGTTCGACATGGAAAAAAGCAAAAGGAAAAAGCTTCAAATTTTTTTCGACAGCGATATTGAACCGCAATACAAATCGGAGGAATCAGGCCGGAACAATGAGGCGTCCAAAGGGCAGGTCTGGGAATTTATCGCTATTGCCACCGTACCTCTGGTGCTTGTGCTCGGGAATTCCATGCTCGTTCCCATCCTGCCGGATATGCAGGAACGGCTGGGGATCAGCCAGTTTCAGAGCAGCCTCGTCATCACCCTGTTCTCCGTCACGGCGGGCCTGGTCATTCCGCTTTCCGGCTATTTGTCCGACCGCTTCTCCAGAAAGGCCATTATGATCCCTTCATTAATTATATATGGGGCTGCGGGGGTATTGGCAGGCTTCGGGGCCGTGTGGAACTCCTACACGGTGATCATTATCGCAAGAGCCATCCAAGGACTTGGAGCGGCAGGTACGGCTCCCATCGCTATGGCCTTGGCGGGCGATATGTATAAGGAAGCAACGGAAAGCAAGGCGCTCGGCTTGACCGAAGCTTCGAATGGAGCCGGAAAGGTCATCAGCCCGATCCTGGGCGCGCTGCTCGCCTTGTGGGTATGGTACGCCCCCTTTTTCGCTTTCCCTTTCTTTTGTCTCATGTCCTTACTGGCCGTTATGTTTCTGCTTAAAGAACCGAAAAAAGAAAAAAAAGCTCCCGAACCGGGGCCATACATGAAAAATATCGGGAAGGTGCTGAAAGAAAAAGGCCGTTGGCTAATCACGTCCTTCTTTGCAGGATCCCTGGCGTTGTTCGTCTTATTCGGCGTCCTGTTTTATTTATCCGACATTCTTGAGCTCGAGCCTTACTATATTGACGGCGTCAAAAAGGGATTTGTGCTGGCTATTCCCCTCCTCGGCCTGGTGGTTACCTCTTACACAACCGGCTCCGTCATCAAGAAGAACGGAATACTGATGCGGTGGCTTATGAATATCGGACTTGCTTTGATGACCGTGTCTTTGGGCTTATGCATTTTTTTCTTTAACCAAAATCTAACCTTGTTCATCGGCTTGCTGACGCTCAGCAGCATCGGTACGGGACTCCTCCTGCCTTGTCTGAATACGATGATTACCGGCTCTGTCGAACGCGAACAGAGAGGCATGATTACTTCCATATACAGCAGCCTGAGATTTTTGGGTGTTGCGGCTGGACCGCCCTTATTTGGCTGGATGATGGAAAAATCGCATCAGATTGTATTTATTTCCGTTACGGCATTGGCCTTATTGGCGCTTGGCCTCGTATTTTTCTTCATTAAACCGGAGGGGAAGGTCGGAGGCTAAAAGGGAGGCGTGCAGGCGCCGGATCCTGTATAATGGTGCTAACCATCCTGTTTGGAATGAGGTCGCCGTTATACGATGAGCATACTTAAAAGCTTATGTATCCGCCGTGAGGCATGGACTGCCATGCTTCGGCACTGCATCGAGCAAAAGCCGCAGGAGGCCTGCGGTTTTCTGTTTGGGAGCAATGAAAGAGAGATGGATTATTTTGTACCGGTAGCCAACGTCCACAACGAGCCGGAGCGGCATTTTTTGATGGATCCGGAAGAAATGATTCGGGCTTTATTTGCGGGGCGCCATGGGAATCAGAAACCTGCGGGGATCGTGCATTCGCATCCGCGCACCCCTCCCGTTCCTTCGGCAGAGGACATACGGTCATCCTGGCGGGGAGCAGCATGGCATTGGATTGTCTCTTTGGAAGATCCCCAAATCCCCTTGGTGAAGGCTTATCAATATGACCAGCAAGGAGACGGAACCTGGCACTATACTTCCTACCCCTTTGAAATCCTGGAATCAGACTGTAAATAAAAAAATCCCGGTTCACGAATCCGCCAATCCGCTCGCCGGAGAAGAGTCAATGATAACTTAATTGCGTATACAGGTCGCCCAGTGTCTGGATATCTCTGGCTTGCACTTCCAGCATCAGTTTGGACCACAGCCTCGCCGTCATCAAAGCATCCTCAAGGGCGTGATGGCGCTTGGTCACTTCAACTCCGTACAGATCAAGCAGCGTATCCAGATCATAGGCTTTCAGCCTGGGATTCAGCCACTTGGCGATCATCATAGTGTCGAGCAACCGGTGGGACAGGCTCACTCTGGAGGTTTTCCACAGCGCGGAATTGAGGAAATGCTTATCATGCCCGGAACCGTGGGCGACAAGCACCTTCCGCTGCACAAACTCAAGAAACCCTCTGAGCGCATGCAGCAGGTCCGGCGCTTCTGCCACCATTTCATTCGTGATCCCGGTCAGCTTCTCAATTTCGTCCGGAATCGAACGTTTCGGATGGACCAGGCTGTAGAAGGTTTGGCTTTCGGCAATCTGGCTTCCGTTAACCGAGACCGCACCGAAAGCAATGATTTCATCCCCGTTATAAGGAGAGAATCCGGTGGTTTCCAAATCGAATACCACCAGTTCCACCGAATGTAAAGGAATGTCGTACAATGAATTTTTCCGTTGCTCCTTCATGATGGATCGAATGAAGGCCATCTGCTGGGCGCTCTGCACATCGAACATCGAGGTAAGAGCAGAAGTGAACCCACCCGTTTTGTACAGATGCCACATCCTTCCGGCCGGCTTCATATCCTTCATTGAAGATCTCTCCTAACCCTTTTCTATCTTTTAGCAAATTTGCTTTTCACATACTTCTGCAGATCGATTCCGATACGCAGACAACGTTTAAGCTCCGTTATTCGTTCCTTGGTCAACTGTTCCGGTGTAAGCTTCCCGCGGGTAGTGTAGTGGCTGCCTTCTATTTGATAAGGCGTCATGGAACGCAGCTTCAGGGCGATGGTCAACGCCTCCAGCCAATCGCGGCCGATTTCTTGATCTACGTGACCGTTTGCCATCAACTCCTGTATACGCCTTTCGGTCGATGAGACGCGAATCCCCGCTTCCAAAGCGAGCAGCCTTATTCCGTTAACCATTGGAATATAGGCCCCGTATTTGACATCCACGCCTCCCGCATCCTCGCCATAGCGCTCTTTAATGAGCTGACCGAATAACCCGATCGAAACTTTATGATGCAGTGTATTATGAAGCATATGCTCCAGCATTGCGGGGTTCGATTTGATGAACCCGATGATTTCGCCGGAGATCGCGCCGTCTAAACCGGGATCGCCATATATCGTTCGGACATCGGCCGAGATAAGCAAATACCTTACATGCTCCCAATGCGGGTTTTCCAGCCATTCCCGCAGCATCCGCCGATATCCGGCCGCCGTCTTGCGCCACTGGTCATTGGTGCAGATCACGCCGCCGCTGCAAGGCGGATATCCCGCCTCCTCCAAATTGGCTGAAATGCGCTGCGCCAGTCCGGCAAAATAACGTTCCGCCCCGGCTTTCGCCTCTTCACTGTCCGGTTCGGCATAGATAAGCCCGTTATCCTGATCGCTCCACAGCGTTTGCTCGCCGCGCCCCCCGCTGCCGAACAGCAGGAATGCGTAAGGAACCGGCGGGGCTTCGCCCGACTCGCGAACCAGCTGCGCTTCCGACAGTTGAATGACCCGACGGATGATCGCATCATGCAATGTATTCACTTTTCTATTCCAATCCAATGGACGGGCAAAAAGGAGATGCCGCTGAAGCTCCTCATGCGCCTGATCCCGAAAGATCCTTAGCTCCTGCAAGCTGTGAGCTTTGGCTGCTTCCTGTTGAATCATTTCCAATGAGAGGCGTTCCATACCGACATCCCCTTTAAAAACGAAGGCGTTTTGTTTACTTATGCATTCACCGTGCCGCCTTGAGCCGCTTTCTTCATTTGCTCAGGGTAGCCATACGTACCGTGCTCGGACAGGTCAAGACCGATGATTTCTTCTTCCTCCGTCACACGAAGACCGATGGTCGCTTTCAAGATCGACAGGATGATCCAGGACAGGACAAGTACGAAGAAGAATGCGCTGAATACCCCCATCGCCTGCACGCCCAATTGCTCAAAGCCTCCGCCATAGAGAAGCCCCGGTTTACCTACGCCTACTTTCTCGACAAGCTCCGGCGTGGCGAAAATACCATTGGCCAGCGTTCCCCATATTCCGGCAATACCATGTACGGAGAAGGCGTAAATCGGATCGTCAATCCCTGCTTTTTCAAACCATTGTGCCGTAAAGAAAGTAATGACGCCGGCAACTACGCCAATAATGATGGCGTCTCTGACCGTAACGAATGCGCAAGAAGCTGTAATAGCAACCAGTGCAGCAAGCACACCGTTCAACATGCTGGGAATATCCGCCTTGCCAAAATACATCCATGCTACGATAATCGCTGCAACGCCTCCGGCAGCAGCCGCCAAATTCGTCGTCATGGCGATATATCCAAAGAAGCCGTCACCCATAGCACTTAAAGTGGAGCCCGGATTAAAGCCGAACCAGCCGATCCAGAGAATAATGACGCCAAGCACGGACAGGACCTGGTTATGGCCTGGAATCAAATTCGGCGTTTTATCCTTATTATATTTACCGATACGCGGCTTAAGCATCAGCGTCGCTACGAGAGCAGCCGTTGCGCCCTGCAGGTGAACGACCGTAGAGCCGGCAAAATCCTGTTTACCGTGACCTGCAAGCCATCCGCCGCCCCATACCCAGTGAGCAACAATCGGATAAATGACAATAACATACAGTACGCTAAAGATAAAGTATACCGATAACTTGGCGCGTTCGGCAAATCCGCCGAATGCAATGGCCAGCGATACCCCTGCGAAAGCCAACTGGAACAAAAACTTGATTCCGATCGGAACGTCCGAGAAGCTCAATGCTCCGAATGCGGCCGCCGCTTGGGTTTCCGTTCCGTCTACGAAGAAACCTGTCATTCCAATAAACCCGTTGCCGTCACCGAAAGCTAAGCCGAAACCTATAGCCCAGAACGCGATGGCGCAAATACCGAACGTAAGAATCGTTTTACCTGCAACGTGGCCTGCATTCTTCATTCGGGTGGAGCCGGCTTCCAGCAAAGCAAAGCCTGCCTGCATGAAGATGACAAGAATGGCAGCCAGCATGACCCATACAGCATCGACTGCCCCTTGCAGCTGCGCCGGCGTCGCATCCTCAGCAAAGGCTGCCGCAGGAATCAAAACTGACATAAGGCCCGTGGATAATAGTAACTTCTTTAACATCATGACCACTTCCTTTTTAATGTTAGTTTATATAACATCAATTGAAATTCATATTGTCATTATATACACGTACTTTTCATTTGGCAATAGGTTTTTTTCTATAAATCATGTAAAAAACGAAAAATAACCTTACATAAAATGTACATTATTCGGTTTTACAAGCTGTAAAAAAATCGAATATTCGTAATATGGCAAACATATACTAACCTCTTAATACAGATTTGTTTCTTTTCTGATCTTCCTCTCCGTTCATTCGTCGAAAAGCTCAAAGTATAACGTTTGACTGTATGGTTCGGTTTCAGTATTATTAGTTCTATAGACCTTGAAAATACCATCATATGGCGAAAATGGAGGGAGCATATCATGGGGATATGAAGCTTTACAAAATCGGCGAACTGGCTCAGTTATCGAATGTCAGTCCCAGAACAGTCGACTATTATACGAAGCTCGGATTGATCCAACCTGAGAAAAGATCAAATACCAATTACCGGTTATACAGCGATGAAACCTTAATGCGGCTCAAACGTATTGAAAGTATGAAGCGGGAGAAATATACCTTAGAGGAAATCAAGGCTACGCTGCAGCAGTGGAACAAGGTTAGCCATGATGAATTAGTGACAGATAAATTGACGTCTTTACAGGTATTATTGCATCAGCTGGAGAAAGAGGCGAAAGAGGTTGAACCGCTGCTTGAGAAGCTGAAGCCGTCCCAGCTAAAAACGCTTCACAAGTCACTGACGCCGTCTGCGGCTGCATGTATCGAAGCCTTGTTGTTGCTGTTGGGTAAAGGTCCCCTTTAATCATAAAAAATATAACGGAGGAATGAAGCCATGTTTTTTCACCCTATGGACTACCTTATCATTGTTGCGTTCGGTCTTTCCTTATGGGCGCAGTTTCGGGTCAAGGGAACTTTCAATAAATGGTCCGAGGTTCCGATTCATTCAGGTATGACCGGTTACGAAGCCGCCCGCCGATTGCTTGATGCAAACGGACTTTACGACGTCCCGGTTGAACCGGTACCGGGAGCGCTGACGGACCACTACGACCCTATAGCCCGCGCCGTACGGCTGTCGGAGCCGGTGTATTACGAGAATTCCATCTCCGCCGTATCGGTTGCCTGCCACGAAGTTGGACACGCGATTCAGCACCAACAGTCTTATCCGATGCTGGTGCTTCGCCACCGGATGTTTCCGGTGGTCAACCTGACCTCGGGCGTCGCTCCGTTGCTGATCTTGGCGGGTCTCTTCTTCCAGCAGTTTAACTTCCTGCTCGGCGTCGGAATCATCTTCTTCTCCGCTGCCGTAGCTTTCCAGCTTGTTACGCTGCCGGTCGAATTCAACGCCAGCAACCGCGCACGTGACCTGATGGTCGCTGAGGGCTTTATCACCAACGATGAAGAACGGGGAGTAGCAAAGGTATTGAACGCGGCTGCCCTTACCTATGTCGCCGCGGCGCTGATCTCCCTGCTGGAGCTGGTCAAATATATTATGATCTTCACCAACCGCAACGAATAACAGATGGTACAAAGATGCCGCCCGATGCTTCATTAAACAAGCACCGGGCGGCATTTTATGCTTCTGGCGGACTCCATATCGTGATTATTTGTACCTGATGAAGAAGTCGATCAAGAATTCACGGAACACCTCGGCAACCAGCGGGAGCTTCTCCCCTGTACGATGAATCAGCCCTATGCTGCGGGTGACCTGCGGCTCAATAACGCGTACCTTGACCGGTTGAAGCTCGCTGATTTCCGTAAGCGCCATTTCCGGCAGCAGGCTGACCCCCATGCCCGCTGCCACTAACCCCCGAATGGTATCCGTTTCTTCTCCCTCAAACCCGATGCGCGGTGAGAAACCGGCCTTTCTGCACGCCTCCAGCACAATCGCACGCAGCGAATATTCCTCGCTAAACATCACAAATGAATCTTCCTTCAATTGCTCAAGCCGAATCGTTTGATATTCACACAGGACATGCCCCTGCGGTACGATCGCATACAGCTCCTCCCGGAGCAGCAGCTCGCCGGCAACGTGACTGTGCTTTTCGGGAAACGGCGAAATAAACGCCAAATCGATTTCACCCTTCATGACGTCCCGGATCAGACTATTGTATGTTCCCTGCCGCAACCGAAATTTAACCTTCGGATGGTTTTTGCGAAAATGTGCAATCACGGTCGGAAGCAAGTATATACCCAGACTGTGGGGGAAGCCTACACGAATTTCTCCGTGCTCCGGGTCCAAATATTCATGAATTTCATTCACTGCGCGTTCAAGGTCCGTAAGCACAGCTTCGATTCGGCTTAAGAAAAGCTTCCCTACCGCGGTAATCTGCAGATTGCGTCCTTTTTGCACAAACAGCTGTACACCAAGCTCCTCCTCGAGTTGGCGGATTTGCCGGCTGACCGCCGATTGGGCTACATGCAGCTCTTCGGCTGCTTGCGTCACATGCTGTTTACGCGCCACCTTTACAAAATACTGCAGCTGTCTGAGTTCCACGTTGTGTTTCCTCCCGTATCCTAACTTTAATGCATATTGTTATTGGACAAGTTCTCTTATAAAAGCTTATAATATATTACGGTGGAATACCAATCATTCTCAATCCTTGAAGGAGGCCCCTGTATATATGGCACAAGCGACACTGAAAGGCAATCCGATTACGTTAGTCGGAACACAAGTCAAAGTTGGCGACAAAGCTCCTGACTTCACTGTGAATAAGAATCTGCTCGAAACCGCATCTCTGGCCGATTATGCAGGCAAGGTGAAGCTGATCAGCGTAGTTCCTTCCCTTGACACCGGCGTATGCGATGCGCAAACCCGCCGCTTCAACGAAGAAGCAGCGAAGCTTGGCGACAACGTAGTCGTGCTTACGATCAGCGTAGACCTGCCGTTTGCCCAATCCCGCTGGTGCGGTGCTGCCGGAATCGACAAAGTGATTACGCTCTCCGATTACAAAAACCACTCTTTCGGCAAAAATTACGGCGTATTGATCGATGAGCTTCGCCTGCTGATGAGATCCATATTCGTCATTGACGCCAACGACACGATCCAATACGTCGAGTACCTGAGCGAGATGACGGATCACCCGAACTACGAAGCGGCCATTGAAGCCGTTAAAAAATTGGTTTAATCCATTATCCGGATTGAGCGATGCTCATTTCAGACTTGTACTATAACTGATTCACAAAAAAACAGCGTGGTGCCAAAACAGGACTCCACGCTGTTTTTTTACATTCAGTTGTCTATTTTATAAGCGGCCAGCCGCTTATCTATATGTTTATATAAATCGAGGATCGTACGATAATTGGAGCCTAGATCCCCAAGAGATCCGCGGGATGCCGAATAAATATCAACAGCGGTTTTGAGCGGGTTGATACCGAACAAGGTCAGCGTGATGTCCTGTGTTCTTCCGGTGATGGTTTTACGCTCAACCACAATCTCCCCTACGCTGCGTACTTCATGAAGAAGCTTATACCCGTTTAGCTTTTTTAACAAGTTGATGATCTCATCCCAGGCCTGATCCATGGAGATTTTATAATAGCGGGTCTTTAAAGCCGGATCCTTCGCTTTCTCTCCTGTTGTCTCATGACTGCGGATGAATCCGACTAAGGTTCGCTTTAACAAAGCATTCCCTCCTTAATGAAGTAACAATTACAATGAAACACTATCTTTAATCATATCATTGTTTCCCTTGAAGAGAAAGAGGGGAATTCACAAATTATTCATATTTATGACCTCTGCTGCATGATCGAACGAATGACGGAGGATGCGGCTCCAAGAGCGCAGCTGTCTTCACCGAGCCGGGAATACCGGACTTGGACCTGATACGAACGGACATAGGAATATCGCGTTGAGAGAACCTCCTGCACTTGATCATTGATCCATGGACCGTATTCACTCATGGCATTGCCGACAACAATCATTTGCGGATTGAGCGCATGCATCATATTCCCGATGCCAATGCCCAGGTATATTCCCGCCTCGCGGATGGCCGACAGTGCGTCAGGATCCTTTTCTCTCAACTTGCGCAAAATCCTGTCCGTAATCCCGGGCGCGTATTGCAAATTCAGCTTGTCGGCTACCGCCCGTTCAGACGCATACCGTTCCCAGCAGCCCCGATTGCCGCAGGAGCAAGGCAAACCATTGGCTTCAATCGTCGTATGCCCTACTTCTCCGGCCAGGCCCCCGCTTCCCCGAAACAGCTCGCCTCCCGATATAAACCCTGCTCCAATACCGCCGGCAATACTTAAATACAGCATATCTCCGGCATGGCTATCGGCACCGGCTCCAAATTCGTGCTCTCCTAATGCGGCCAAATTCGCTTCATTGTCGAGAATCACCGGAAGTTGAAGCCGTGCTTCCATTTCTTCCTTCCAGCTCAGCCCTTTCCAACCGGTATGCGGCATAAATACAATGCGTCCGGAAGGATACTCCACAAATCCATGAACGCCGATCCCTGCTCCGACGAGCCCTAACGGCGTCTCAGGAAGCGCCTGTCTTTCCTTTTTTATGACCGCTACAATCTGCTCGAATAACTGGTCGGGATCGGAGGGGAAACCGCTCGTGCCCGTGTGGGAACGATATGGATGCACCGACTTGCGAATAATCGTCCCCTGCATATCGGTAACAATCAGCAGGATGTTGGTCATCCGTAAATCCAGTCCGATCACACATCCCGCGCTGCGGTTCAGTTCAAGCATCATCGGCTTCCGCCCTCCGCTGGATTCACCGGTACCGGTCTCCACGACCCAATGCTCCGCGATCAATTCCTCCACCAGAGCTGAAACCGTTGCCCTCGTCAGTTTTGTACTTTTGGCCAAATCCGCTCGCGAAAGCGGAGCGTGCCTTCGAATCAGATCCAGAAGCGTTGATTTGTTTAGCGTTTTAAGAAATGTACTATCACCAGAAACCGGTCCCTGCTTCAAATCCAGTCACCTTCCGAGCTGTGTCATTCGCTAACATTGTACCGCAAAATCAATGGATTTTCATCTGAAGCCACCGGAAAGTGTGCAGGATTTTACCGTTCCTCTGCGAATATATATAATCATATTTGTTTATCCGATAAACAAAGTCTGAAAGGCCGATAGCACTGTAATCCACAGATGGGGTGAGCGCATTGACTTATTATTTGGGGATCGATCTCGGCACGTCCGCGGTCAAATGTATTCTGGTGGACAATCACGGCGCCGTCAAGGCGGGCAGAAGCGTGGAATACCCGCTTTTTCAGCCGCAGCCGGGTTGGGCGGAGCAGGAGCCGGAGGATTGGTGGAACGGCACAGCCGTTTGCATCCGTGCACTGCTAAATGAAAGCGGGGTAAACGGGAATCAAATTGCAGGCATCGGTCTGTCCGGACAAATGCACGGCTCGGTATTTCTTGACCGCCGGCTTCGCCCAATCCGTCCCGCCCTGTTATGGTGTGACCAAAGAACGGAGGCAGAATGCCGGTGGATAGAACAAACGATCGGCAGAGATGAGCTTTCCAGACTTACAGGCAACCGGGCGCTAACCGGTTTTACGGCACCCAAGGCCGTATGGCTGCGGAATCACGAGCCGGAACATTACAAACGAACGGCACATTTAATGCTGCCCAAAGATTACGTGCGTCTCAAGCTGACCGGAGCCTTCGGCATGGACCTCGCCGACGCCAGCGGGACGCTGCTGCTGAATGTGGCCGAGCGCCGTTGGTCGAGCGAGCTGCTCCAACGGCTGGACCTGCCGGAGGAATGGCTTCCTCCGCTCTACGAAAGCAATGAGGTGGCCGGGTATGTTCAGCCTGACGCTGCAGAAGCGACAGGCCTTGCCCCGGGCATACCGGTAGTGGCAGGCGGCGGCGACCAAGCCTGCGGCGCTGTCGGCGTCGGGGCGGTACAAAGCGGCATCGCTTCCGTTGCGCTGGGCACATCAGGCGTCGTCTTCGTCCATGACGATACTTATCCTTATCAAGCGGATTCGGAGTGCCGTCTTCACACCTTCTGTCATGGAGTGCCCGGAAAGTGGCATCGAATGGGCGTTATGCTCTCCGCGGGGGGATCGTTCCAATGGTGGAAAAACCACTTTGCTTGCGAGGAGCTGGAGCAAGCGAAGGCGGAAGGACGGGACGTATATGAATATTTGACCGCTCTGGCGGAAACCGCTCCTCCCGGAAGCGAAGGACTGCTCTTTATGCCCTATTTAACCGGCGAACGGACCCCTTATGCCGATGCCAAAGCGCGAGGGGGGTTCATTGGCCTCAACCTGCGTCACTCCAAAGCTCATCTGACCCGAACGATTTTGGAAGGCATCACCTTCGGTTTGCGCGACTCCATGGAGCTGATCAAGGCATCTGGAATCGAAATCAGACAGCTGCGTGTGAACGGCGGCGGGGCAAGAAGCCGTTTCTGGAGACAGATGATTGCTGATATTTTCGGGCTGCCCGTCGTTACTGTGAACTCAACGGACGGTCCGGCTTACGGAGCCGCGCTCATGGCTGCTTCCGGAGTCCTTGGCCGGGATATCCCGTCATTATGCGGGGAATGGATTGACATAGAGGACCTCATCGAGCCTGATGCTTCAAGCTCTCAGCGCTACGACGCTTATTACAAGATCTACCGATCTTTATACGGTACGTTGAAGCAGACGATGCATCAATTAACGAATCTGGCCGCACGGCCATGAATGAACGAACCCGGCATTCAAACGATGCCGGGTTGTTGTTTGTTATATGTAGCTTATTAAAACGATGTTAAGTTGGCGCCTTCCCAGTCTTTCAGGAACCGCTCAATACCAGTATCCGTCAGAGGATGCTTGACCATCTGTTGAATCACTTTATAAGGTACGGTCGCGATGTCCGCACCGAGCAGAGCCGCATCGATGACATGCGTTGTCGTACGAACGCTGGCTGTAATGATCTCGGATTCAATACCGTGTACGGCAAAAATCTGGCTGATTTCCTTAATCAGATTCATACCTACCTGGTTGATATCATCCAAACGTCCGACAAACGGAGAAACATACGTTGCCCCTGCGCGTGCTGCCAACAAGGCTTGCGGAGAGCTGAAGATGAGCGTAACGTTCGTTTTGATGCCGAGTTCACTGAAGCGCTTGGTCGCTTTCAAACCTTCTTCTGTCATCGGCACTTTCACTACTATACTTTCTCCAAGTGCAGCGAGCTTTTTGCCCTGCTCCACCATTTCATCAGCTTGGAGGCTGATCACTTCTGCGCTGATCGGGAGATCGCCGACGATGGAGATAATTTCTTTAATCGTCTCGAAGAAATCTCTGCCTTCTTTAGCGATGAGTGAAGGATTCGTTGTTACTCCGGCGATGACGCCGAGTTCATGAGCTTTACGGATCTCTTCTACATTAGCGGTATCAATAAACAGCTTCATCTCCAAAAATCCTCTCTTCACATTTTTTTACGCTTACACAAGTGCACAAAAAAAACCCGCAATGCCGTCCGATTTTCTTGTTTCAAACCCGCTCTCGCAGGTGGGTGTCCGCAGAATCGGTTTTGAAGTCCCTTTTCGAGGGCATGTCAGCCGCGATTCTATGTAGGTCTCCCTAGAAACAGTCATTGGTTCAAAACAACTGAAAACCGAAACGCACATCGCAGGATTTTGTTGTAGTCTTATTATAGTGCACTTCAAGCGGAAAGTAAACCTGTTGCGTTTTTATCTTTGTGGAATCGGCGGGACATTATGGCTTTCCATTCTTACCTTGGTAATCCCCCTCTTCGATCGCTCCCGATTCACTAGGCCTCTGGCCTCTCTCCATCCGGGTCTCGGACTCCTGTTCCGCTCCTCCTTGCTTTCTATCCGCCTTTTCCTCATCCTGATCCGCAATCTCCTGCTGTTTTTCCTGCAGTTTGCCGAAAATCAGGTTGAAGTGCCAAAACGATACGATCGCGATGAAGCTCCCCATAAAAAACGGAATCAAAAACGTGAATATCGCGAAACTGACGTACAGGATGATGACGTTCAGCACCATCATCGATAACGAACGGATCGGATTGCCGATCGTGATCAGGATCGCATTTTTTACAATCTGAAACCATTTCATGTGCAAATGGGTCATGATGGAGAAAAAATGGAACAGCGAGATTATCAGAACCACTGTGAGCGATAATACCAGGAAGCGCAAAACTCCAAAGACTCCCGTTTGGCTGCCGTAAAACCGGAAGTTCGTGTACAGGATTACGCCGAGCAGTATATAGATGAATCCGCCGAGCATGCTCTGCAGGAAATTTTCTTTGTAACCGCGGAAAAAGGTTTTTAGCAGAGGAACATCCTCTTCACCTGTAAGCCACTTTCGGGCCACCGTGAACATGGCCGCTGTCGAAGGAAAAATCGTAAAGGGAGAAACGACCGCCATGAGAAAAAGGGTTTGCACTACCTGGTCGCCCGTCTGCGATTGCAGCAGGACAAGCCCAAGCAAAAAGAAAGGGATGGCGCATATGACCCAAAGGATGTTAATGACCGAAAGACGCATGATCCACTCGGAAATGCGGTAAAACCCACCCATCATTCCACGAAACTCCAAAATTATGCCCTCCTTCATAATACAACAACTATTATAGCTTAATTCTCACTTTCAAGACAGACATCTATACCCAATACCTCAACGAACGGGTCTATAAAACCGGGAGCTAAATACTTGACGCTTCGATAAAAAAAGCAAGCACGCTACTGCCTGCGCGCTTGCTTTCATTCCATTATACCAAACTTCCCTCATTCGAACGGTTGGAAGGACGGGAATAGCCTTTTTGATCACGGCCGTCCGAACGTCCGCGATAATCGCGGTTATCGCGGTATCCGCCATCCTCACGGCGTCCGCGTCCATTCCGGTCACGATCGTAAGGCCTGTCGTTCCTGCGGGCACCGCCGGCCGTTCCGTAAGGACCTGCCGGTTTGCGGCCGTAGCTGCGAACATCCGGTCTTCTCTTCTTGGCGCGAATCGGATCCTCCGGAGTAAGCTCAATGGCTACATCCTTCTTCTCTCCGGTCAACAGCTTCAGCGCGGCCGCAAGCAAATGTACGGAGTCATGCTGCTCCAGAAGAGAAATCGCAAGGCCCTTGTATTCGTTATGCTCTTCTTGCTGCAGCACATCGAGCACGCGCTCAGCCGTCAATTTTTGCTTGCCTTCAATGGCTTCAGCCAAGCTCGGCATCGGCTTGCGGGTTATGCGGTGACGCGTAATTTTCTCGATGAAGTACAAGTGGTCGATCTCACGCGGTGTAACGAACGTGTAGGCAACGCCTTCTTTGCCCGCGCGACCGGTACGGCCGATACGGTGTACATAGCTTTCCGGATCCTGGGGCAGGTCGAAGTTGATGACATGCGTTACACCGGATACGTCCAAGCCGCGAGCGGCTACATCCGTTGCTACCAGAACGTCGATACTGCCGTCCCGGAACTTGCGCATCACATTATCGCGCTGGTTCTGGGACAAGTCGCCATGAAGTCCTTCTGCCGTATAGCCGCGCTTCTGCAGCGCTTCGGAGAGCTCGTCGACACGACGCTTGGTCCGGCCGAAAATGATCGCAAGATCCGGAGCTTCCATATCCAGCAAGCGGCAAAGCGCTTCGAATTTCTGACGCTCATGCAGCTCGATATATGCTTGATCGATCAGCGGAGCACTGACTTGCTTTGGAATGACGGATACGTGTTCAGGGTTCTTTAGGAACTGATCGGCCAGCCTGCGAATATTGGCCGGCATCGTGGCGGAGAACAGCATCGTTTTGCGTTCTTCGGGAACCAATTTGAGAATCGATTGGATATCATCCATGAAGCCCATGTCGAGCATTTCGTCCGCTTCGTCCAGAATAACGGTCTGCACATCATCAAGCTTAATCGTCTTGCGGTTAATATGATCAAGCAGCCGTCCTGGCGTACCGATGATAATTTGCGGCTTTTTGCGCAGTGCGCGAATTTGCTTTACGATATCCTGACCGCCGTAAATAGGAAGAGAGCGAATCCCTTTGAAGCGTCCCAGCTTCTCGATTTCTTCCGCTACTTGAATCGCTAGCTCACGTGTAGGGCACATGATGAGCGCTACGATGCGGTCTTCTTTTACATCGATTTTGTTTACGAGCGGAATACCGAATGCAGCGGTTTTTCCTGTTCCCGTTTGGGCTTGGCCAATCAGGTCGCGGCCTTCCAACGCTACCGGAATGGCTTTTTCTTGAATCGGTGTCGACTCCTCAAAGCCCATTTCCGTAATGGCGCGCAGCACCTTTGGCTCTAAGCCGAATTCACTAAATGTTTTCAAAAATTTCAATCTCCTTTGTACTAGGGTTCTTTTATTTGTCTATACCCTTAAGTGCGACTCCTATCTTTGCTTTATTTATCTCTTCATAAAACACTTTTCAAACGTGTCAGAAATGAACAGTTACGCCGTACTTAAGAATATCTTTAGTATTATACCACACCCAACATCCATATACCAGATAACTTCAAATTGAAACCCAAAAACATCAAATATCGTATATAATATTATAATGATGCTAAAGTCTTCGTGTTAAACCGTAAAAGGAGCGAAACACCCATGTCCATCTGGAAAAGAGTTGGTTCGATCATAAAAGGCAGCAAACCACAGCCGGAAGCGAAGCCGTCCAATCCTTTCGAGGATACTCAAGTGGGCGATATCGTAAACGTAGATTTAGAGGAATATGTCGTTTCCGGAAAAGCCGTCTATTTCGACAGAGGATTCCCGCCGCACCGGTTTGCTTATTATTTGCAGAACGGCAAGCATATTTCCTGCCTCCTTGTGGAAAAAGGAAGAATCTATGAATGTTTCTTGTGTGAATTTGTGGAAGGATCGCTGGACGATCCCAATGACGTTCCGACCCGGCTTGATATCGGAGCCGAAAGCCTCTTTGAATTGGAGCATCATCGCAGCGATACGGTGAGGACAGAAGGCAATACGGATTTCCGCGGCAACGATCAGGTGCTGTTCTGGCGTTATATCGGAACGGGAGACCGTTATTTCTTCCTGCAATGGCAAGACGGCAAATACGTCGCCATGGAAGGTGCGCCCACTCCGGGCAGTCAAATTCAATTTTTGAAAGGCTCAAAGTAACCAGGCGAAAGCAAGTATAAATGAAGCTTTATGCAGGAGGTGACGGAACATGATGAGCAGGATATCCAAATGGCTTGCCGTCGTACTGGTATTTGCACTGCTGGCCGGCTGCGGGGATGCAAGCAATTATATAAAAGAGAATTATTCCTTAATTGATGTTCAAGGTCAAGGAAAAAGCACGGCCAAAATCTATTCTGTAGAAGGCAAGAATGTTCCGACTGTCGCCAAAGAACTCGCAGATCAAGAACCCCCTTTGGAAATCAGCAAAGAAGATGAGAACCAGATGTTCCTGGTCTACGACAACAAGATCATCAACATACAAAAAGACAAAGAAAACGAGAATACCACGCTGGTGCAGTTAGATTCCATAGAGTATGCGAAGGAACATTACGACTCTTCCTTCCTCCAGGGCTATGTGGCCGCCAGCCTGCTGCAGTCGCTGTTTGGCTCCGTCTGGTCCGGCGATAGCGGCGGCTATAGAGGCTACACGTCTACCAAACGGTACGAGGATTACGGCAAGCACCAAAGCGCTCCCGCCCCTTCTTCAACCACCGCACCTTCGACCAGTGAGCGTAAAGGCACCTTTACCACCTCGCCGTCCAAATCGGTGTCAGGAAGCAGCCAGTCGATCAGACGTAATGACGGTTCAACGAAAAATTATAAAACGCCTTCCCGCATCACCGGTTCGAAACCAAGTACAAGCATCCGCTCCGGTTCCTTTAAGAGAAGATAGCCGGAACGGAAACCAATCCAAGGGGCTGTCTCATAAGTAGTATCAAAACTACTGAGAAACAACCATAGTTTACAAATAAGCCAACGATTTAGTGAAAAAGAGCGAGTTTGGTGGTCAGATTCCCACCCCTACTCGCTCTTTTTCCTTCGTTGTTGCCCATTTGAGCAGATTATGGGCAAGGGAAAGCCACCCGACCTCCAGGCTCACTTTAGGCAAGCCGCGAAGCAGGAAACGCCGGAAGCTCCGGTTGCTTTTCATTTGTCCAAACACACTCTCGGGTTCAATCATACGACGAACGGAAAGCTTGTATCCTTCTTCACTTTGGAGCAGCTCTCGTGCCTGACCGCCAGGATAATGCCAAGTGTCGCTGGCTTCATCATATGACCAGTTGTCCACCTTGCTGATGTCCTGTTTTGGGACGGACCCTTTTTGGGATATACTACATGAAGAACTTAGGGAGGTACGCTCATGCTCTATTTCCAACGGTCCGTCATAGGCTCCGTGCTCATCTGTGTGCTCGGCTCCGCTTTAATCGCTGCCAGCTTTAATTTGTTCCTGATTCCCCATCAGCTGCTCAGCGGCGGAATCTCCGGTATTTCCATGATCGTAGGCTATTTTACAGGGCTTCATATCTCCCTCTTGTATTTTGTTTTCAATCTGCCTATGCTGATATGGGGCTTACTTACTGTTGGCCGTAAATTTATCATTCTCAGCGTGATTTCGGTTATCCTGACCTCCTGGTTCATGCACATGATTCCGGTTGCGGAAGTCAGTCGGGATATCATTATGTCATCGGTCACCGGAGGCGTTCTTATCGGCTTAGGTTCAGGTTTATCCATGTGGGCGGGCGGATCAACCGGCGGCTTCGATATTTTGGGCTCCATCCTCACGCGCAAACGCGATTTTCCTCTGGGTACCTTTCTATTCGGGCTTAACGGCCTGGTCATTCTGGCCCTCGGATATTTCAAGAACGACTGGGATCTGGCCCTTTATTCCATGCTGTCCATCTATATCACGGGCAGAATGATCGATACGATCCATATCCGGCATCTGAAAGTGACGGTGTTTATCGTAACCCGCAAAAAGAATCTGCTCCTGAAAAAAATGCAAAAGCTTCAGCGGGGCGTTACCGTTATCAATACGGAAGGATCCTATACAAAGGACCCTCAGCATATGCTAATGACGGTAACTACCCGGTATGAGCTGTACGACCTTCAAGGCCTGATCAGGCAGTGGGATCCGCAAGCGTTCGTGAATATTACGGAAACGGTAAATGTCATGGGTCTTTTCCGCCGGTAGCCCCGGGCTCATTCAACAATTGGCGGCACTGATGCCAAATTTGGCATAAATAAACCAAGATTTTTTGTTTTGATTATGTTATAATATGAGCGTAATTTCATATCTTTTCACCGGCCTTACCTGTATTGCTCGTAAGTCGCACTTGCTCTCTTCAACACTAGATGATGACGGGAAGGGTGATGCTTGTGGAAACAGTAAAGTTGGCGACTATTGTTATGAAATTAACGCCTGATTTATATCCTACTTTAAAGAAACACGAGCTTGAATCAGAGATTGTCCTGCGCAATGGCCTGGCCGCTCTTGAAGCGGAGGATGCAATGGAAATTATTCAATACAGCATTTCTGAACATCAAAAAGACGCCTATCTTCATTAAGATAGGCGTTTTAATCTGTCGCAGCGACGCAAAAATGTTGTCTTTTCGTAATAATTGACCGTTCCTGCCGGCTTCATTTTCATGTTATGCTCGTGGTATGCTGTAGTAGAAAAAGTTTTCCGGAGGTGTTTACAATGGGCGCTTTGTCACCCATGCATATTCTATTGATAGTTCTCGTCGCTTTGCTTCTGTTTGGGCCGAACAAGCTTCCAGAGCTCGGACGCAGCTTCGGCCGCATGTTTCGGGAGTTTAAAGATGCTACGAACGGAAACAGCGGCAACAGCAGCGAAGCCATACATGATACGGAGCCGACCAAGAAAGAACTGACCGCTTCCAACGAAAAACCATCCGCTAATTAAGCCGGATGGTTTTTTTGCGATAATAAACATGGGTGCCAAGCAGCAAAATCGCGGCGATGCAAGTCATTCCCGCTCCGAACATATACATGCCCGCCCCGCTCCATTCATCCTTAATCCAACCTCCGACAAATCCTCCGGTAATGCCGGCCAACCCCAGAAATACCATGGAAAGCATGGATTGTCCCGTGGACTGCAGTTCAGGAGGAACCAGCCGAACCGCATACTGTACCGCTACAATCCAAAATACGGCAAAGGTGATGGAGTGCGTCACTTGAAGAACCATCAGCATGAGCGGATCCGTAATCCAACCGTAAGCCAGCCAACGGAGCGTGTACAATATGGCCACAATACCGAGAAGTGCAAGCTCGTGAAACTTGTGCATATAACGGCTTAACAGCGCGAACGTAGGGATTTCGCTGAAGGCGGCCAAGGCCCACGCCCAGCCCGCCATCGCATTCGTTGCCCCCAAATCTTTGAGATACAGCACGAACATGACGTCGTTCATCCGGTGCGGTACGGTTAGAATAAACACAAGCAGCAGAAACCAAAGAAAATGGCCGTTCCGAAACATGCTGGTAAAGGAACGGAACGATACCCGCGGCGCAGGGCTTCGTTCATCCTTTAAGAAAAGTAAAAGCACGAGCGGCAGCATCCAAATGCTCCAGTATAAATAAGGAATATTCTGAAGTCCGCCCAGCGCCTGCAGAATAAACCCGCTGGAGACGGCCAGCAGCGTAAAGCCTATGGATCCCCATAATCGGATCGAGCCGTAACTGGCCCCCGCCTGCACCGCAGACTTGATTGTTAACGTATCCAGCAGCGGTACCGACGACAGCATGAAAAAGTAAAGCAGCAGCATGAACAACAAAGCAAACGAATAGCCGGTCGTTGTAAAGATGCCTACGCTGGACAAAAGGGTCATCCCCCAAAGCCCGAATATAATCAGCTTCAGTGTCTGATAGCGGTCACTTAAATAGCCCCATATCGGTTGGGCGAAGATGGAGACGAAAGGCCCGATCATCATCAGCAGCCCGATTTGGGAAGAGGAGTATCCTCTGCCTTCGAAGTAAATGGGCAAGAACGGCATAAGCACCGCGCTGGTGGCATAGTATGAAAAATTAAGTCCCCGCAGCATCCGCAGTTGATTCTTCATCCGATATCGATCCTTTTTACTCTAGTTTCTTGCGGGTTGGTCCTTCCAATCAACAACATACTTCAAAACTCTCTATCCGAATGACCTGCTATTCTATTATAATATCAGAATAAACTACAAATATATAGAATAACTGCCAAAGAGAGACAAGAAAATGGAATTATTGCTGGCCGCGTTTCTCCTCGCCTGGGGGGGTGTCAGCGCTGAACATCCGAATATGACGTTCGAACAGCTGGCGCAAGCATCTCTTGATTCGAAAAAACGCCGTTGTACAGCAGATACCGTCAAACGGCAGCCCCGAAAACCGATTGAGGCCGGTAAACAAGCAGGACCCTCAACCAGATGCTCCCAAGGTTAAGGGCGTCTACGCAACCGCTCACAGCGCCGGCGGTTCCCGGTTACATTCACTGCTGGAGCTGATGGATCGTACGGAACTCAATGCACTGGTAGTCGATGTAAAGGACGATTGGGGCTATATCACATATAACACCGGAAACCCGGATTTGCTTGCCATGGACACAACCAAGAACATTATTCGCGATATGCCTGCACTTATTAATTTGCGAAGTATGCCAGAGAACAGCTCAACCCGTTAGGCGTCCGCGTATCCGCAGATATATTCGGCTATGCCGCATCCGTGCCTGCTGCCGAAGGGATCGGCCAGGATTTTCAAAAAATATCGGAGCAGGTAGATGTCATTTGCCCGATGATTTATAGAGCAAATCCGCGCACTAAAGGATAACGGCATTGAAGAGTTTCTTCTATGGAACGCTGTGAACTCTTACACGCAGGGTGTAGAATACCAATAACAGGCAGGCCCGACTTCGTATATACCGGAATCGGGCCTTCACCGTTTGAATAAAAGCTATCCGTTGGCCGCCCCGCTCCTGCCGATATTAGGAATTTGCCAATCGATCGGCGACCTGCCGATGGTTTGGAGGAACTCATTGGCCTTTGAATACGGACGGCTTCCGAAAAAACCGCGGTGAGAGGATAACGGACTCGGATGAACCGAACGTAGAATGCAGTGGCGTTTTTCCGTAATCAGCTCCAATTTTTTTTGGGCATGGCTTCCCCAAAGAATGAAGACTACCGGTTCCTCCCTCTCGTTCAGAAGGCGAATCACCTGATCTGTGAATGATTCCCAGCCCTTTCCTTTATGCGAGTTGGCCTCTCCGGCCCGCACGGTCAGCACCGTGTTGAGCAGCAGCACTCCCTGCTCCGCCCAACGAACCAAATAACCGTTATCCGGAATGGGGCAGCCCAAATCGCTTTGCAGCTCCTTGAACATGTTCTGCAGGGACGGCGGTGCGGGAACTCCCGGCTTGACGGAGAAGCTGAGGCCATGGGCCTGTCCGGGTCCATGGTACGGGTCTTGTCCCAAAATAACAACTTTCGTATCTGCATATGACGTATAATGAAGCGCATTAAAAATGTCGTACATGTTTGGATACACGGTATGCGAAGCATATTCCTGTTTTAAAAAATGCTTCAGCCTGATGTAGTAAGGTTTTTGGAACTCGTTTTCGAGCAGGTCCGCCCAATCGTTTTTCAGAATGACGCCCACCGACGCACGCCTCCTTTTATTTGAAATCATGATCAGACCGGACGAAATGATGCGCAAGCAGCAGCTTCCAGGCACTTGAACGTGACGCGCTTTCCTTGCAAGCGTTCACCGCAATCCGCTACAATGTAGCTGGATGCTGTTCATCTTTACTTGATGCAGCAAAGATGAGGGGTGATTCTTATGCTGGCTGTGGGTACAAGAGCTCCGTCTTTTTCGGCGGACAGTACACAAGGTGAGATTCGACTGGAGGAGACATTGGGCAAGCGTCCGATTGTTCTCATTTTTTATCCGAAGGACCATACGCCCATATGTACAAAGCAGCTGTGCGCTGTCCGCGACTCTAAAGAGCAGTACGCCAAATATGATGCGCTGGTGCTCGGGATCAACTCCGGGTTCCTGGAGGAGCACCGACAGTTCGCCAACAAATTTATGTACGACTTTCCGCTGGTTGCCGACAAAGGAGCCAACATTCAAAAGCTGTACGACGTCGGACACACCCTGTTTGGTCTTCTCGGTCAACAGCGCACCGTCTATGTCATCGGCCGCAACGGAACCATCGTGTACGCCATGAAAGGCAACCGCCCCACCGCCGAAATATTGAAGGCGCTGGAGGAGCATCGATAACTGTTGAAAAAATAGGCATTCTCTCCCCTTCAAAAGGAGTGAGAATGCTTATATTTTTTCCCTTATTACTGAGACAACCGTTTAGCCAATTCATAAAGCTCCATGTTGAATTGTTTTTTGGAGTTTACTACCAGATCGATATCGGTTACCGTAAGCTCTCCCTTGATGATGCCGCACGCTTTACCGGAGACGCCCTCCAGCAGCTTGCGCACTGCAAAATCGCCGAGGTTGCTCGCCAAAATCCGGTCGTTATGCGTCGGCGTACCGCCTCTTTGAATATGGCCAAGCACGGTCACACGCGGTTCGATGCCGTTGCGCTTCGTAATTTCCGCGGCAATATCTTCCCCTTTTCCTACCCCTTCGGCAACAATAATGATACTGTGGCGCTTGCCCATTTTGAAATTTTCGGACATCCGGTTCGCGATCTCATCCAGATCATACGGAACCTCCGGCACCAGAATGGTCTCCGCCCCGCTGGCAAGTCCCGAGTACAATGCGATATCTCCGCA
This sequence comes from Paenibacillus sp. Pae15, assembly GCF_024519685.1. NCBI lineage: Bacteria > Bacillati > Bacillota > Bacilli > Caryophanales > Paenibacillaceae > Paenibacillus > Paenibacillus sp. Pae15. The sequence goes on from NZ_JALJRM010000016.1 coordinate 55,032, forward strand.
ATGGCGGCCCATGACTTCAACGACGGAAGATCGTTCATGGGAACTCATGGTGTCGCGGATCTTGTTGATCGCGTCCACGACAATGCTGACGGCCGTATCGAAGCCGATCGTAAAATCGGTAAAAGGAATGTCGTTGTCAATCGTGCCCGGCAAGCCCATCGTTTTGATCCCGAGCTTGTTGAGCTTGTTTGCCCCTTGATAGGAGCCGTCCCCGCCGATGACAACCAGACCGTCGATGCCCCGCTTGCGCAGGTTCTCCGCGCCGAGCTGCTGCCCTTCCGGCGTCAGAAACTCCTTACAGCGGGCCGTCTGCAGAATCGTTCCCCCGCGTTGAATAATGTCACCCACGCTACGCAGGTCCATCTCGCGAATATCGTCGTTAATCAGGCCGGCATAGCCGCGCTGAACGGCGAATACCTCCAGCCCGTGATACAGGCCGCTGCGAACGACAGCGCGAACGGCCGCGTTCATCCCTTGCGAATCCCCTCCGCTTGTAAGTACTGCGATTTTTTTTACCGACATGATGATTCCTCCTTGTTGATAAAGCACACCATTAATTATCGTTGGAATTACGAGTTTTTGCGAATCCAAATGCTGTTAACGAGGAAAAACATCCGCATCAGCGGACTGTCCTTCATCAACTGCCGGGAAACCCGTTTGACCTGCCGCTGCTTTCTGACCTTCGGATCGGACAAGTAAAGCGCAAGCAGCCCTTCGATGATCATCCGGTGAAATGCGGCATGCTCCAGCCTCTCCGATGTGCGTTTGGCCTCCTTCACAATCAGTGCAATCCGCTCAACGGTCTTGTCCATATTGTCATAATAGCTACAAAAATTAAGATCCCCGCCAATCGCGTCTTCTTCCTGGTCGATCAAATAATCAAGCAAAATATGCAGTCCGCAAATATACGGAAAATAAGCGACATGGATGTTCCGCACGGTTTCCGGACTAAGTTCGGGCTCGGATGCCGCCAGGAACAGCACAAAAACGCCGAGAGTGGATCCCGTCGCAGCGGCAAATTCATTCCATCCTATAGAGGGATAGCGTTCCCGGTGCATCTCCCACCAAGACAGCAGCGCATCCTCGCGCAAAGGCTTGGCCATATGCTTGTAAACTTGCAGATCGCAATACAAGCTGACGAGTTCCCGAACGGAAGAAGCCGCCGGCGCATAGGACGGAAGCATGCGAATGCTGGCCTGGCATGTTTTGACAAGCTCATTCAGGTAGTTTCCGTCTTCCTGCTCCTTATGAAATTCGTAATAGTCGTGCAGCGGCGCGGACGGATCCACCGCATCCAGCATTGATTGATGCAGCCGACGGAAATCCTCCGGATCGAGCGATGTGCTCCGGTCGCACAAATTGTCCAAATAATCGCTGATCGTTTGAAAAGCGGCGATGAGCGGAATGAGTATATGCCGCATCGACAGGTTCGCCGCCGCATATACGGCTCCGCCTTCACAGTGAAACTGCTTTGAGGTTAAGCTGTTAATCGCCTGCTTGCGCAGCTCCGCATCCGGGATCTGTTCCGCCTTGGAACGCCAATGATCCAGCTGTTCCCGGACAGCGGGAAGAACGTGGCGATAAACGCGAAGCATAAGCTGCAACGGGCTTCTGGGAACTTGAGGATTGCGGTTCAAGAAAATCAGAATAACTCCCTTTCGCCGCCACTGAACGCATAACCATGCCGGAGGAGCTTACGCATTTCGATCCATTGAATATGCTTCAGCAGCTCCTCTCCCCGCTCGTCGTTAGCCTTCGTGACTTGATACTCCACCAGATCCGTGAACCGAACCGGATCATAGCCGCTTGCCGATAACCATTGTTCAAACTGCTGCTTGAGCGCCGCGCTTTGGATATCCTCCAAACCCGTTTGTCTTATATACGCGAACGCTTCTTTGGCCACATCATCATATACCGGATGAGCACCCGCCATGCGAAACCAGTATTTCGCATTGCTGTAATCCCCTTCCATCCGATGCATGATCGCGTGCCAATAGCTTCCGGTCGGCGTATCGATATCCTGAGAAATGGCGTGCGACGGTTCCAAACTTTCGTTAAACAAGTGCAAGCCCGCTTTAACGGAAAGCGCATAGGATCGGCGTTCGCCTTCGAATCCGTCCACGGAGAGCTTCGTTATCTTGACATCCGTCAAATCGTCAAGCTCCTCCGTCGGATACAGCGAAGGCTTGTGAGCCGTCAGCTTCGCTGCAAGCTTGTATAAGCTTTCGGTCCAGGTCAAGCTTCTTACCTCCTCTATCAATCAGCGAATGGAATCTATTAGTGATGAGCCGCTCCCACGGCCATGTCCTGATGAACCCGAAACCATAAATGAAGCTCATTGATCGTACTGGCCAGATCTGCAATTTCAGTATTCAGGCGGCAGGAAACCGCAAAATTATCTTCTACGTTAAGCTGATCCTGTCTGGCGATGATCATCGTCTCCAGCCGCTTGATCCGATCCGGGATCATTCCCCGGATTTCCTCCCAGCGAAGAAGAATCTCCGCCTGCTCCTGCTCGCTGTAATCTTCAAAATTTTTCTCCAGGTGAGGCAGCGGTATACCTATCCTCTCATCCATAATAAAAGAGTAAGACATTTCTGTTCCACCTTTCTGTTCCGGATCACCGCAAAAGGCGCTGACAGCTTATCTATATTAATGTATCACGAACGCTTCACTGCTTCCAGTAGGAAAACAAATTTTTCTCCCCTGCCGGTCCGGTTCATGGTATAATGTGTGACATGTGAAAAGAGGGAGCCCGTCATGAACGCATCGGAACAAACTCGCATCACGTTTCGTCAGCTGCTTGCCTTCTTCCTTCCGCTAGGATTTTCGGCGAGCTTGGTTACCATATCCCATGTCATCATTAACAGCACATTGGCGCGATCTTCCCATCCGGAGATCATCATTTCCGCCTACGCTTTGCCGATGAGCATACTAGGCATTACCGAAAAACCCGCCGTTTTGCTGCGTCAAACCTGCTCAGCCCTCGTCCGCGACAGACAATCGTTTCGGGCGATGTCGCTTGTGGGCTTTTATGTGCTTGGCTCGGTTTCTCTCATCGGTCTTCTCATCAGCTACACCTCTATCGGTCCGTGGGTGTTCGTGCATTTGTTCGGAGCAGAGGAAAGCATGATCGCCCCGATGGTCGACGTGTACCGGGTGCTGATGTTCGTCAGTATTTTTTCGGGCATCCGCTGTATTTATCACGGAATCATCATCTATAACATGCGGACGAAATGGCTTACGATCGGAATGCTGATCCGTTTGGTCGGCATGTACTCGCTCTCGCTGTATTTTATTAAAACCGGGGTTACGAGCGCTACGGTCGGTGCGATCATCTTCCTCACCGGGATGATCATTGAAGCGGCCGTCAGTTACTGGGAAGGCCGGTCGCTGCTGCGCAGCGTCATTCCGGAGAAGCATCCCGGGCATTCCATCGAGAAATCTTCGCAAGTATTCGGATTCTACAAGCCGTTAATGTACTCGTCGTTTATTGCGGTGATCTCCATCCCCGCCATCAATGCGTTTCTCGGCAAAACGACGGATATTCAGCTGTCCATAGCAGCCTTTGCCATCGCAGCCAGCCTGACGCAGCTCGTACAAAGTTTTTTTACTTACGTGCACCAGCTAGTTCTGAATTTTTACCGCAAGGATCCGGAGTCTGTGCTTCGCTTCACACTGATGATCTCGTTGATTCCCGGCCTGCTGATTGCCGTAATGTCCTATACGCCTGCCGGTCCTTGGTTTATGGAGCATGTGATGGGAGTGAACGAGAGGTTGCTGGAGGCGAGTCTTGCTACGCTCCGTGTGTTTATGATCATGACCTTGATTTTCCCTTGGCTGGATTACGGGAACGGACTGCTGATGCTGCGCAGCCAAACGAAGGTGATGGTTTGGTCTCAGGCTGCAAACGTGTGCGCCACCCTGCTGGCTTTATTTCTGTGCATCGCTTTTAGTCCCGGCTGGAACGGGATGATCGGCGCCTTGGCGCAGTCGCTCGGCACAGCCGCAGAAGCCGCCGTAGTCTGGTTCGTCATCCGGGAGACGGCCAAAATGGAGGGTAAAATCCCCGGACCGCCGCTTTCTGCCGCAGGAAACACAAAAGAATTGAGTGAAAATGCATGAGTGAGCGATTAATCAGAGGTAATGCTGCAACGCTTTGCTGCTTTACCTTCTCTATATATACGACGGTTGCCGTTATTACTTCTTATTTTCCGCTTTACTTTTTGTCCAAGGGATTCTCAACGGTCCAAATTGGCCTCTTGTATTCTGTCGGCCCGATGCTCGGTATCGTGTCCAACCTATTCTGGGGCGTGGTGAGCGACCGATGGCAAACGGTGAAAAAAATAGTCATCCTGGTTCTGATCGGACAATGGCTTACCGCGGCTTTCATCTTCCGCACCGATGCGTTCGGTCTTCTGATGGTACTGATGGGGAGCTTTTATTTTTTTCAATCCCCGATGAGCTCGTTGAACGATAGCCAAATTCTGCTGACGATCAAAAACACCGGAAAGAGCTATGCTTCCTTCCGCGTTTGGGGTTCGATCGGCTTTGCCGCCGCTGCACTGGTCTTCGGCAAGCTGTTGAAAGACTTCGGCATAGAGCTGACGGCTGTATTGATGATGATAACGATCGGCTGCTCCCTTCTTTTATCCTTGATGCTGAAGGACGCCCGCCAGACGGGTTATAAGAAACCGGATTTCTCCGGACTCGTGCCGATTGTCACCTCCCGCTCGTTTCTCGCGTTCCTGCTCACGGTCCTCGTAATCTCCGTGGCACACCGGATGAATGACGGCTTTCTGGCCCTCTATCTTGAACGCCTTGGCGCCGATCAGACCATCGTCGGATGGTCCTGGATGGTTTCGGCCGTGAGCGAAATCCCTATATTCTTTTGGCTTAGCAAGCATGGCCATAAATACAAGGAGCTGCCTCTGCTCATCATTTGCTGCCTCGTATACTTGGCCCGCTTTTTATTGATGAGCGTTATAGACAACCCGCTGTGGGTTATCGGGATTCAATTCATGCACTCCGTCTCCTTCGGGATCTTTCTGTTCACCGTCATCCGCTATATTCAAAGCGTGGTGCCCGACCAGTTTCGTGCCAGCGGCCAGGCGCTGTTCGCCATCACCTGGTCCGGGCTGGCCGGTTTAATTAGCGGTGCTTTGGGCGGAACCGTCTTTAACTCCTGGGGACCGCACGCCATGTACGCCTTGGCGTCGGCATTGGCTTTTGCCGCGATGCTGGGTTTCCTGGGGCTTCACCTTCGAACCAGAGGGCGTACGGCCCTTCATGAGTTGGAACAGGGTCCCTCCTGATGGAGGGACGACCGCACCTGTCGGCAAAAGAGAAAGGCGAGCTTAAAGGCGGGCGCCGCATTGTGCAGATCGGCATGGAAACGATGGAGAAGACGGATCGTCTCCGGGATCGGCGAAGGCGAAACCGTTGAGTTGTCTTTTCCTCTGACGAACGGTATAATAAGGGATAATTTAGTACCAAGTACTAAGCAGTAAGCTGACGGCTTGCCATACGGAGAGGATGAACCATACATGACTGACGACATCATGACACTGCCCTATCAGGATTTCAAATCGATCCTGCTGGATCGACGCAGCATTCGCAAATTTACCGAGCAACCGGTTTCGATTGAAGATATTCGCGACATCATCGATTGTGCCAGATACGCCCCGAGCGATACGAACTCGCAAACCTGGGAATTTATCGCCGTTATGAATCGAAATAAAATTAAAGAAATCGAACGGATGACCTGGGAGCAGCTGCACCTCAAAGCCGCAGAAGCCGAACGGCGGGGACTTTCCAGGGAAGCGCGGCTGCTGACCAAATCCTTCGGACCTTATGCGACTGCATTCGCCGATGCCCCGGTGCTGATTATCTGCTTGGCTACGCCCTACAACTCCAAGTTCCGCGAGCGGATTTTCGATCCGATCCAATTGGTTGATGACGCGATATGGGAAGAAGAAGGTATCAAGAGCAGCTGCTTGGCCGCACAAAACCTGATGCTCGCCGCACATGCCCGCGGACTTGCCACATGCCCAATGACCGGCCCCGTCCTGCTCGCCGGCGAGCAGCTTCGCGCTTACCTGGATATTCGCCCGGAGTGCCAGATCAATATGGTCATCGCGCTCGGGCATCCGGCAGAGCGTCCTGCACGGCTCGCGCGTAAAGAAATTGACGATATTCTTCGTATTGTGGAGTAATATCAACAGCAGCTTTTGCGGTAATCGAGTAGGAGAGGGCGACTAACCCCCGTCCTCTCACCTATGAAAACATGCAAATCCCTTGTTCAAAAAATATGTATTATGAGGGAATGCTCATCTGAAAATTCCTCTAAAATTTCAATCATGCTGAATAGCTCATCCATGGAAGCATCGTACTCCGCGGCTTGCTTTTGCATCTTCTTAAGCTTTCTCTCCAGCAAATCCTTCCGCAGATCCCTATATTCCTCTTGCCTAACCAACACAGCCCATATGATGTGCAGTAACTTGCGAGCCGTTGCTACAATCGCAATCTTATGCCCTTTCTTCTCCTTCAACCCTAAGTAAAAAGCACGTAATTTCCCCTTGCTCTGAATGGCTCGCTGCGCGCATTGTACCAGAATCCATCGCAGTGTTGCTCGGCTCTCTTTCGTTATGTTCCCCGTATAACGCGTTTTTCCGGATTGATGAGCGGATGGCACAAGTCCGGCATAGCATGCTGGCTTCTTTGGAGAAAGAAATCTTGTCACATCCCCAATTTCTGCAAGGATGGTTAAAGCACTCAACACCGATATGCCCGGTATACCCATAAGTAAGGGTACATTAGGGTTTTTCTTGGCCCTTGCAAACCAATCTGCTTCTAATGCGTTCATTTCTTGTTGGACAAAATCCAATAACTTCAGTGATGAACATAAAACGATTTGTTCCATTGCCGGCAGCGAAACCTTGATTTAGCAAAAAGAGCGGTTCTTGGATTTATTCCAAGAACCGCTCTTATCGGCTTGTTGTTGTGGCACTAACCTATAAGAAAACTACCTGCACATGAAAGGAGCCACCGCAAAGCAGCGGTACGTTTTCTTGTGAAATCAAGGAGCAAGTACTAGAAGCCAGTCATTTGATTTCCAGAGAAACATTATATCATGCTAACCCGTAAAGGGTAGTTATAGTTTAGTGTTAAGCTTACAGCTTTTGAACGTTAGCCGCTTGAGGACCACGGTTTCCTTCAACGATTTCGAATTCAACGGATTGGCCTTCTTCCAATGTTTTGAAGCCTTCGCCTTGGATTGCGGAGAAGTGAACGAATACATCGTCGCCGCCTTCTACTTGAATGAATCCGTAGCCTTTTTCTGCGTTAAACCATTTTACTGTACCTTTCAATGAAAACAACCTCCTAGATGTATCGCCATCAAGGGCGAATGGTTCAATTATAGCACCCTTATAAGGATAAATCAACACAATGAAATTTATTCGAAATCGCTTTTTTGTATACGCAATAACTGGTTCGATCCGGGGATGAATGGAAGCGATGAAGGCATCAAAGTTAGCTTCTGCTCCTCCCCTTCCAGCTCTTTTAAAAGGCATTTAAGGAAAGGATACCTCTCCCACCCGAGTGTGACTAGCGGATACAAACGAATCTCACCGCCCGGACGGCAAACGCGAAGCATCTCATTTATCGCCTCCAGATGAAAATCATAATCAAACTGCTCATGATACAAAAACAAGAAGTGGCTGCACAGCACAAGTCCCTGTGAATTGTCCTCCACCGGCAGCTTCGGGAGCATCCCTGCCATATAATTTTTCTTGCCGCGGGCCTTATAGTCTTCAATAAAGCGGCCGAGCGACGCTTCACGCATGGATCTGTGATTCCTGAGACTTCCGTAATACGTCCAGTCGCAAACCCTCTCCAGCCCGGCAAGCTTGTGAGTAGATACCTGAATTTCCTTCTTTCCGTGTTCAAACAGCTCTTCAGCGTCATGGCGTACAAGGGATCGACTGCGGCCGCTTCCCACCCGCGATCTGCCGCCTCAGCCACAAAGGATGAAGCCCCTGCGGCAATATCCAGGATAGGGCCAGCCCCAAGCACCTCTTCATCCAGTGAGAACCATCCGCTCATATTCCACATAGGAACGGAATGTCATGGCAACGCCTGCTTGTTCGTACTTTCTTGCTTCTCCACTCATCTCAAAATCCACTCTCCTCATCTGTTCCGGATACGCTTCAACGTCGGCCGGAGGGCCGGCGCTGAAGCGTATCCGGAATTATATCATACACCAACAAAAAGCGTCATTGTTTCTTTTCCTTGATTTTCCCTTACAGCTAAGGTATCATTTCGCGCATAGACGGTGTTCAAATATATCATAATAGAACGGAGCTCTTGAAAATGATCAAAAAACACACAATTTACAAGAAGGACAAATGGAATATGATGACGGTAGAGGTTAACGGAAAGCAGCTGATCCTGCGGGAAATATCCGAAGATTGGGGAGAAGAATGCCACACATTCCTGAGCCGTCTGGAGATGATGAGCTGGGTTCACGAGCGATTCCCCAAAGACCGTTTTCAAGGCACGGAAGAAGAGTATGAGGCTTTAATCGAGGCTTTCCGTCAAATATAATTCCATAAACGTTACGACATGAAACCGACAAAATTAGGCTTGACTTGCAGCTTGTCCACTCGTTATAATGAGGGCAATTACATAAGGATGTCCTCCAAAGGGGAGTAGCTGTCACAATAAAGTCGTCAGTTCGGGTTTTTGATAAACCCCGGCTTTATTGGCAACGAAACGTTGTTAGCAAGACCTTTGCCTATTGCGGTAAAGGTCTATTTTTGATTGAAAACGACCTTTACCGTATCGGTAGAGGTCATTTTTGTGTAAAAATCATTTGGATGAAGGAGTGGTATTTAAAAATGGACTTCCTTACACTGGATTATTTCATCAAATTGTTCAACATCATCTTGATCGATTTGGTGCTCGCCGGGGACAACGCCATTGTTATCGCATTGGCCGCCCGAAATTTACCGAAAGAACATCAGAAGAAAGCGATCATTTGGGGAACCGTAGGCGCCGTTATCATACGGATCGCCGCTACGTTGGCCGTTGTTTGGCTCCTGCAGCTGCCTTTCCTCCTGCTCATCGGAGGCGTACTGCTGGTATGGATCGCGTATAAACTGCTCGTGGATGAAAAGGAGCATAACATCGAAGCGAAGCCTCAGCTCTGGCCCGCTATCCGAACCATCATTATCGCCGACGCAGTCATGGGCTTTGACAATGTCATCGCCGTGGCAGGCGCAGCCCACGGCAGCTTCGATCTGGTAATCATCGGCTTGATCGTCAGTGTCCCTATCATGGTTTGGGGCAGCACGCTGTTCATTCGTTTGGTCGAAAAATTCCCTGTTATTATTACGATCGGTGCCGGGGTGCTCGCGTACACTGCAGGTTCCATGCTGACGGGGGATCCTTTTGTCAAAGGCTGGTTTGATGAAAATCCTGTAATGAAGTGGGCATTCATCGCCATTGTCGTCATCGGCGTCATTCTCGCCGGTTACTTGAAGAAGCTGTCAAAAAACTTCATTTCCATCAATGAACAAGGACAACTGACCATCCCTGACAGTATAAAAAATGAAGCTCAAATCGAAGCTAATGACAGCTTTGAAGCAAAAGTCGATGATCAAGGCCGCATCGTATTGGTGAAAGTCGCCAAATCCGAGGGCTGACCAATAAAACAATCCGGCGGTATTCTCGCCGGGTTGTTTATTTTTTTCCAATGAAAACCATCGTGTTCGGGCGTATTATATTTTCGCATCCTGCAGCCGACTCTCCCCTTCCTGATTTCAGGTATATCTTGCCTATGGAAACGCAGGAATTTCAACCTTTGTGGCGAAACTACTTAGCAAGAGGTGATTCTGTTGAGCAATGCGGCATCCGTTGTTACGTTTATGATCTTGTCCTTTTCTTTGGCACTCGTATTAATCATGAAAAGAGATACGCTGCCCCCCGGAGTGAAACGTCCTCTGGCGATCATCGCACTGGTGCTGGTTTCTTTTTCCTTCGTGCTGATGATATTCAGCTTTTTTGCCGCACCCGCTTAGAGGCATTAGACTTCCTTCCATGATTTTCATATACTAATATTTAAGCCTCGCTCCGGTCATACTAAGGAATGCTTTCCAGACCAACCCCTATTTTCCATGGAGCGTGAGCAAATTTGAGAATCATGCCTTTGCTGCTGTGCGGCATGCTGTTGTCCGGCTTGCTGAGCGCATCCGCGATGCAGACGGATGCAGCGGCCAAACCATATCATATGACAAGGAGGGCTCCCATGAATCAACTGCCAAAGCGTAAGGACGTAGCCTTGGAACACCGCTGGAACCTGGAAGACCTTTTTCCAAATCAACAGGCTTGGGATAAGGAGTATCAACTGGTCAAGGATGACCTGAAAGAAATCGGGCGTTTTGAAGGTAAGCTTAACGACCCGGCTGCGATAAAAAAATGCTTCGAGCTGGAGGACAAAATTTCCCTACATACCGAACGACTGTATGTATACGCCAACATGAAGCACCATGAAGATATGGCGGATCCTACATATCAGGCCTTATCCGATAAATCCAAAAAATTAAGCGTCGAAGCCAACGAAGCCATGTCGTTTATTTCCCCGGAAATTTTGAGCCTGACAGACGAACAGCTGCATAAGCTCGTCGAAAACCCAGAGCTTTCCTTTTATAAGCGCACGCTGGAGGAGATGATCCGCCAAAAGCAGCATGTGCTCAGTAAAACAGAAGAAGCGCTGCTCGCCCAAGTAGGCAATCTTTCGCAGGCTCCGGGAACCATCTTCGGCATGCTGAATAACGCCGACTTAAAATTCCCCAAGGTAAAAAATGAGCACGGCGAGGAAATCGAACTGACACATGGAAGATATATTCAGTTCCTCGAAAGCAAAGACCGCGAGGTCCGCAAGCAGGCTTTTGAAGCGATGTATTCCACTTACGCCAAGCAAAAAAATACCCTTGCCGCTACGTTGGCCGCGAACGTAACCAAGAACATCTTTTATGCGAAGGCGCGCAAATACCCTTCCACGCTGGAGATGTCCCTCTTCGGCGATAATATCAAAAAGGAAGTTTATACGAACCTGATCGACACCATCCACGAATCGCTGCCTTTGATGTACCGTTACATGGAGCTGCGCAAAAAGCTGCTGAAAGTGGACGAATTGCACATGTACGATTTGTTCGCTCCGCTCGTCGACGAGTACAAAATGGATATTACGTTTCCGGAAGCGAAGCAAATGGTCAAAGAAAGCTTGAAGCCTCTAGGCGACGATTATCTGGGCATCCTGCAGGAAGGCTTCGACAACCGCTGGATCGATATTTACGAGAATGAAGGCAAGCGCAACGGCGCCTACAGCTGGGGAGCTTACGGGACCCATCCATATGTGCTGCTGAATCATAAAGACAATCTCAACAGCATGTTTACATTGACGCATGAAATGGGTCATGCGCTTCATTCGTATTTATCCGATGTCAACCAGCCTTACCGTTACGCGCAATATACGATTTTCCTGGCGGAGGTCGCCTCTACGCTTAACGAAGCGCTGCTGATGGACTATATGTTGAAAAAGTCGACGGACAAAAAGGAAAAAATGTACCTGCTTACCTACTATATGGACCAATTCCGGACGACTGTCTTCCGCCAGACGATGTTTGCCGAATTCGAGAAAATCATTCACGAAAAAGCGGAGCAAGGCGAATCGTTAACGCCTCAGCTACTCAGCCAAATTTACTACGATCTGAATGTGCTGTATTACGGCAAAGGCATGGTCGTAGACCAGGATATCGAGATGGAATGGGCGCGGATTCCGCATTTCTACAACAGCTTCTATGTGTATAAATACGCTACAGGATTCTCCGCAGCCACCAGCTTCGCCAAGCAAATTCTGGAGGAAGGCGAGCCGGCGGTGCAGCGCTACATCGGTTTTCTGAAAAGCGGCGGCAGCGACTATTCGATTAACATTTTAAAACGGGCCGGCGTGGATATGTCCTCTCCGGAGCCAATCAAGCAAGCCATGAGCGTATTTAAAGAGCTGCTCGAACAAATGGAGGCACTGGCGAAATAACCATGCGCCGCAGGCTGAGACCGGTTCTCCCGGCTCAGCTTTTTTAAGCCTTATTATAGACACTCATGTAAAGGGGAGGGACTATGAAAGCACAGTGGTTTCTCATGTTCATACTTATTTTTGCCCTGATTACCGCCGTATTTGCAGTGATTAACGTAGAGCCGGTTCAGGTTAATTTTTTGTTCACGCAAGCGGATATCCCTCTCATATTGGTGATTATCGGCTCCACTTTTCTCGGAGGACTGATTGCCCTTTTTATCGGATTCATGAGACAGTTCAAGCTGCAGCGGACCATCAAGCAATTGGAGAAGCGGCTCGCAGAATCCGGGAACGGACAAGCCCCGGAGGAATGGAAGGACTCATCTTTATCCCCGGGGGATCGTGAAATCGTTCTCCCAAAGGAATCGCTCAACCCAAATTCCGAGGATTTTAAATCGTAAAAATCAAGTTTTAGTCAAATGCATTTGAAAATGAGCATTTTTCAACATTCCTCATTGAACTGAATGACGGCATTCATTAATATAGTACTATTAGCAGGGCGAAAGTCCTATACTATGAAGGAAGGATGCCGTCATCATGGATTTTCAATGGGCGGAAATTCAGGAAAAAGAGTTATTGGCCAGCTCATTTCACCAATCGGCTTTAAGTATGGCCCTTGTATCTGCTGATGGCTTTTTTATTCATGTGAATTCTTCATTTTGCTCACTTCTCGGATATGCGGAGGAAGAATTGTCCGATAAACCATGGAAATCGGTCATTCATCCCGATGACCGCGATCTCCTGTATTCGTTCCTGTCGGACAGTCCTGCCAACGATCGGTCGTTGAAGCAGCATGAAATCAGATATATCTGCCGAAATGGTGAAACCTTGTGGACTTGCGTCAGCATTTCTCAGATTACACCGTCCAACGGCATCCGTCCTTTATATTTCAAGCTGGTTCAGGATGTGACGGAGCGCAAACGCAAGGAGGACGACGCCAAGCAGGCTTGGAACGCCTTACTCGAAAGCGAACGAATGTACCGGATGATTGCCGATCATTCCACGGACATGATTTCAAAGCACGACAGGTCGGGCAGGTTCTTGTACGTCTCTCCCGCCTGCCGCAAGCTTCTCGGGTATGAACCCGAAGAACTGGTCGGCATCATCGCTTACGAGCTGCTTCACCCGGAGGATCTGGATGCCGTTCCCCAACCGCAAGACATCGTCGATGGCCGTTCCGATATTGTCCTTTTTTCATATCGTTTCCGCCGTAAGGACGGCAGCTATGTCTGGTTTGAAACCACCGGAAGTATCCTGAGAGGCGACGACGGGGAGTTTAAAGAAGCGCTGTGCACTTCCCGGGACATCTCTGCCAGAAAAAAATTGGAGCATCAGCTGCTTCAAACGAACGAATTGCTGCAGCAAATATCCAATATCGATGCATTGACCGGTGTGGCCAACCGAAGAAGATTCGATGAATGCTACGCGCTGGAATGGCGGCAGGCCCTTCGCTTCTCTACTCCGCTAACCGTCATACTAATCGATATCGACTATTTCAAAAAGTACAACGACACCTATGGTCACCAAAAGGGAGACCTTTGTCTGCAGCAAGTAGCCAATGCGCTGCGTGCGGCTGTCAAGCGTCCCGGCGATATCATTGCCAGATACGGCGGTGAAGAATTTGTCATCGTGCTTCCTTTTACGGATAAGCGCGGGGCACAGACGGTGGCCGAACAATTGCGCAGAGAAGTGGAAAGCCTGTCCATTCCTCACAGGCAATCCGATGTATCCCCCGTGGTGACAGCCAGCTTGGGAACGGCGACGGTCATTCCTACTCTGGAGATGACCAGCCACGAGCTCCTCCTGCAAGCGGACAAGGCGTTGTACCAGGCCAAAAAAGACGGACGAAACCGGGTCAAAACCTATGAACCCTCCTAAACGCAGCTGCGCCCTTTTCTTTATTGAAGAAAAGGGCGTTTTTATATTGAAACAAATCGGGTGCGGTTTGCGTCAGTAGAGTTGAAAGCAAATCATGGAAATACATAAAAACGAATGGAGGGACTTATGTGAGAAAAACAACCCTGCTCTCATGCATGGTCGCGCTCACGCTGCTTGCTTCTAGCGTACCGGCTCAACAAATGCAGGCCGAAACGGAAAAGACGGTCGGCTTGAGCTTGAACGGAGAATCGGTCCGTTTCTCGATCCAACCCCGCTTGATCCAAAACACGCTGATGGTACCGCTGCGGGAGCTTTCGGAAGCTCTGGGTGTCACGGTGCAGTGGAACGAACGCGAACGGACGGCGATAGCCAGCAAAGGAGAGCGAAACATTAAGCTGAGCCTGGACAGCAACCAGGCGTATCGCGGCAGCACACCCGTAACGCTGGACGCGGCACCGGTATCGGATAACGGCTATATGCTTGTGCCGCTCCGTTTTTTCAGTGAATCTTTTGATTTTAATGTGTATTGGGATGGCGCCAACCGATCGGTGGACATCGTGGACGCGGACAAAAGCCTGCCCACGGTCGGATCGCTCGAACGAATGGAGGAGCTGCTGAAGGATTCCGCTGCGGTCCATGGCGGCATGCGTTTAATGGTTACCGATAAATTGGCTTCACAATCCGGTGCCGCCAAAACACCAACCAGTGAATCCGCCTCTACGGCTCCGACGTTTTCTGCAGCCCCCTCGCACTCCGGTACTAATGTACAGGTGGAAGGCGTGGATGAGGCGGATATCATCAAGACGGACGGCAAATACATTTATCAGGTAAACCGTGACCGGGTGATCGTATCCCAGGCCTACCCTGCCGATAGTATGAGCGTCGTCAGTACGGTGTACTGGGCCGACCGCCAATTTTACCCGCAGGAAATTTATGTCGACGGCAAGCATCTCGTGGTGATCGGCAATACCCATTATCCGATAAACGATAAGATAAAACCGTCTAATTCGGCCGCGCCGGCTGCGAGCGATCCCTCCACCCCGGTCAGCAGTCCGGCGGTGGATGCCCCAGCGACAAAAAGTATCAAGGTCGCGCCCGTACCCGAGTTTATGGAGCGAAAAAAAATGATCTGGCCCGCGCCTCAACGTTTCACCACCAAGGCGATCGTATATGAGCTGGGCGACCGTACGGAAATGAAACCTGTCCGAGAAACGGAACTCGAGGGAAATTACATTTCGTCGCGTAAAATCGGCGATTCGCTTTACATCGTCACCAACAAAGGGATGGATACGTATTGGCTTATGGACAAACAGATCAGCCCTGCGGAAAAGAAAGCGGCCCTCTCCACACCGGCTTACCGTGACTCTGCGGCCGGGGACTCTTTTATCACCATCGGCTACGAGGACATTCGATATTTCCCGAAAGCGGTGGAGCCGAATTATTTGCTCGTCGGCGGACTCAACCTCAGCAAGCCGGAGCAAAAAATGCAGGTGACCAGCTATCTCGGTTCCGGCCAATATGTGTATGCATCGCAAAACAATCTGTATATTACAGTGAATGAATACGAACCCGTTAAAGAAGAACCTGAACAATCGTCAAAGGCGGTTCCCGGAATCGGGCAGGAAATTATGCCGATCCGGCCGGTACCGGTCGAAACGAGCAGCGTCATTTATAAATTTGGCATGGATAACGGCACGGTCAAGTACCTCGGACGCGGCAAAGTGCCCGGACACCCGCTGAATCAATTTTCCATGGATGAACACGACGGCTATTTCCGCATCGCAACCACCAAGGGAGACATGTGGCGCGACGATGAATTTACTTCAAAGAACAATATGTATGTTTTGAACGAAACGATGAATGTCGTAGGCAAAGTGGAAGATCTGGCCCCAGGCGAGCGCATTTACTCCGTACGTTATGCCGGAAGCCGGGCTTATATGGTTACCTTCAAGAACGTCGATCCTCTGTTTGTTATCGATTTGAAGGATCCTCAGGCGCCCAAAGTGCTGGGTCAGCTCAAAATACCGGGCTACAGCGATTATTTGCACCCCTATGACGAGAACCATATCATTGGCTTCGGCAAGGACGCCGTAGTAGTGGACAACAAAAACGGTTCCGGTTTCGAAGGCGGTCCTACTGCATATTATCAAGGCATGAAGCTGGCGCTGTTCGACGTATCGGATGTCGCCCATCCGAAAGAGCTGTTCAAAGAGTCGATCGGCGGCCGGGGCACGCATTCGGAGCTGCTGAACAATCATAAAGCCCTGCTGTTCTCCAAAGAGAAAAATTTGCTCGCTTTTCCGGTGACGGTTATGGAGGTCAAAGACAAATCCTCCGGCGGTGCTCCCGCAGATGCGACAAAATACGGCGAGTTCACGTTCCAGGGTGCATACGTCTACGGGCTGGATCTGCAAAATGGCTTCCAGCTTCGGGGCAGGATTACCCATTTGAGCGATGAAGACCTGCAAAAGGCCGGGCGTGAATGGTACAGCAGCGACCGCAACGTCGAACGGCTGCTCTATATCGGCGATACCCTGTATACCGCTTCGCCGGATATGCTGAAAGCAAACGATTTGTCCACGTTAACCGAAATCGGATCGCTCAAGCTCCCTCCATGGAAGCCGCGCCAATAACGGGCTTGGCAGCGGCTTCCTCATCGGGTACAATTACAAGTGTCAAATCCTATATGGAGGTAAGCTATGGTAAACACCATCATTACCATCTCCGTCATTATTGCATTGGTTGTTTCGGGACTAACGATCTACGTTACTTACAAAGCCTATTCACGCAAACAAGACTAAACAATCCAATGCCACATGGCCAAGGCGATCAGACCTCCGAACGCGGAACTTAGGGCGTTAACCGTATCGTTGGTCATCAGCGCATGCCCACGGATTCGAACCGCCGCTGCCTCGCAGTGGCGGTTTTTTTCGATCTCTTTGCCGCACACCTGGCAGCGGTACATGACTTGGCAAACCGCACCAAACCAGGAGTCCGCCAACGACCCGGCCAAACCGCCGAGCAGGCCGATGAAGCACAAGGCCGCTGCGGACGGGAGAGGCCCTTGCGGCGACAGCAGCAGGAGCGGCCAAGCTGCGGCTCCGATGAACAGCCCGCCGGCCGCCGAGGCGGCGAGCCCAAGCGGTGTCACGCCACCGGATGTCCCGGGCTCTACGGTGCGCAGGCTGACGATGGACCTGGGAACCGAGCGGCTGACGCCGCCGATTTCCGTTGCCCAAGTGTCGGCGGTAACCGTTGCCATGACACCGACAAAAGCGGCCCACCAGAGCGGGTGCGGAAACAACCAATATCCGATGCACAGCGCAAGCCCCAGCCCGCCGTTAGCCCAAACCTGTCCTGCATCACGCCTCCCCGATTTGGCATAGCCGCTTTCCGCGGCCTCTTTTCTTCGGCTTTTCCATTTGGACCATGCCGATGAGGTAATAAAAAAGGCAATCAGCGTCCCAAACCAGGGAAGGCTTCCTAACGCATACATCAAGGTGCCAAGCAGTACAGCCGCCGCCAGGCCTGAAATCGTCAGCGACTTTTTCCAATAGGCCGCTCCTGCGATAAGCAAACTCCCGGCAAGTCCAACCAGCAGATCCGCCATTTGTACTTCAACTCCTCTTCCTGAATAAAAAACACATTCGATCAAAGTTTGACAGCAGCTTTTCTTGCGAAAAGGAATATTCCCGTCGAAGTCCTTTCAAGGATGCCGGATCATCATCCCGGTTTTACTTAGCGCTTGACTGAACTTACTCATTGTGCAGCATCAAGAAAACCCGGCCGCCGGCCGGGCAATTCTCTAGACTGGTGGGTATGGGGCCAATGATGCTGCTGTGGAATCACTACAGCTTCAAAAGAGGCTCGTTAAAATGTCCTGCCGCGTAAGAAGACGGTAGTAGTAGGTGGATCTAGGGACTTCGCCGATCTTAAGAACCGTCCGAACCGGGTATGTTTCCCCTCCCAATCCAGCGATGGGCTACTTTGAGTCGGGTGATCTCTTCTCACCCAACAGTTTTTTCATCGCTTGCTCGTATTTCTTCTGCACGTCCAGGGTCTCTTTGGCCAATAGTTCTGCTGGCTGTTTCTTTTTTTGCCAAGTCAGCTTCCACCTCATCCCACTATTGACGTACCCATTTCTGAAGCCGGAGATCGCCGACCACGTTTCTGCCTACCACACGCTGGCCACTGCATTGAAAATCAGTCTTATGGAGCGTCTTTTTTCATATGTACGGATTCATATGTACGGATCTCAAGTTCTGCTGCAGACTTTCTTTTGTAGCCGATCCTGGGCCGGTTTGTATTTTCCTCATGGCCATTCTTTTGTTTACTCACCGGAAACAGGTTCTCCGGACTCGGCCGTACCTCCCGGATTGGTTTGGTTACCGGTTTGCCCGGATTCGCCCACATTCGGTGTCCCGCCGGGTTTGACGGGATGATTTGTTTTTGCCGGTTCATCTGAATTAGGATTCGCGTTCGGTTTCGACGTTCCGTTCGATTTCGGCGCTTCATCCGGCTTGGTCGTTCCGTTCAATTTCGGCGTTTCATTCCGATTCGCTGTGCTTCCGGATTTGGCTGATTCGCTTTGCTTTGCAGTATTGCTATCGGATTTGTTGCCCGGGTCCGCCTTGCTTCCCGATCGAACAGCCTGATTGGATTCTGCCGGCTTCTTGGTCTCGTTCACCGATGACTTCACTGCCGCCTGCCCCGTTGACGGTCGGGATGCTGCCGTAACCCGCCCTTCCTCATCAACCTGGGCATTAACCGAAATAGCAGTCAATTTGTCGAACAGCTTGCGGCCTTCCTCCTTTACCATACGGATTGGTTGAGCCCATTTGGTCAAGATAGGCACAAGCTGCAAATCGCAGCTTCCTTCTTTCGAGCAGGACGCTTCCAGTATCATACTTTCCCACGTAGCCGAATTTTCGTTGGTCGTAAAAATAAAGTTGCCGAGGCTGTACGCAATCCACTTGCCCTTATACTGCTCGAAGCCCTGCAATACATGCGGATGGCTCGCGATAACCAGATCCGCACCTTGATCGATATACTGTCTGGCCAGATCGGTTTGCACCTTGATCGGTCGGTGATTTCGTTCTTCTCCCCAATGGGCGATGACGACAACGAGGTCGGCCTCTTCCCTGGCTTTGGCGATTGCCTGAAGCGGCAGCTTTGTCGTATAGGTTTCAGCAAGCCCCGGCTTGTTTTTACCCGCATACCAGCTTGCGGAATGAATCACCCGGCTGAACCCGAGAAACGCGATGTTCATTCCGTTATGCTCCATGATGACGTGACGGTACGCTTCTTCGCTGTCTCTTCCGGCCCCGACCCGCCTGATCCCCTCCGCATCCAGGTAATCCAAAGTATCGAGGAGACCCTCCACCCCATAGTCCATGCTGTGGTTGTTCGCCAAATTGACGAGATCCACCCCTGCTTTCCTGAGCTCGGAAAGGGCCAACGGCGACGAACGGTAAGCATAGGTCTTATCCTCCGGCGTGCCTCGGGTCGTAATGGGCGTCTCCAGATTGGCGACGGCAATATCCGCCTTCTCCAGATAGGAACGAACATATTTGAACGGATAATCATATCCGTGCTGCTTCAGGAGAGCCTCCACTTTACCCGCGAACATCACATCGCCGACAAAGGACATGTTCACACGGTCCGCTGCTTTATCGTTATCTGGGGCGATATTCGCCTGTTCGTTTTCATTCACCGCCGGCGGCTTGTCCGCATCATCCTGCCGCGGCTGAACTCCTGCGCTTGGAGCTGGCGGCGTTTTGGCTCCTGACGCCGCTTCACCTTCCACCATACCATGAGGCCGATCAAGCTCCTGCATTAAATAGGCGAAGGCACCTATCGTCAAAACTGTCAACAAAGTGATCTTCAGCCATAACATGCGATTCATTTTTTTCTCTTTAAGACGCTTATGTTTTTCTGTACGTGATCTAATCGCAACCTACCCCTTTTTCCTCCCAACTGCCGGCAACCTCCGTGTACCATTATACCAAAAGGCCCTCCCCCGGTCATGGGCAATTGTACCAAAAATATGTTGCTGTTCCCCGCTGCCTTCTGGTATGATAGATATCCTTTCGATTTTCAGACTTACTCACCCCGAGCGGACTTAGGCATGATTGCACGAACCCATTCACTTCTCCACTGCCGTTACCAGTTGGAGAGAGTTTGAAACCTTGGAGGTGCCTATGCTTTTTCCCGTATTGGTTAAAAAAGCGTTCTCGCGAAACCTGCAGTACCGTTCCTCGCATGCGATCAATACCGTCGCGAGCGCCATGTTCGGTCTTATTTACGTTTCCATCTGGAAAGGAATCGGCGAGCCCGCGGGGATGAACGGCTACAGCCTGCAAAATGTCATCCATTATGTTGCGTTCAATCAGGCGGTATTGTGGATCACCTTGTTCATCACCAACGGACTTGGCATCGAACGTTCCGTTCGCAGCGGACATATCGCCCTGGACCTGATGCGCCCGGTTCATCTTTTCTATCAGTTGATGGGGCGGGAATGGGGACAAATCGGCTATCAGCTGATATACAAAACGGTGCCCATCTACTTCATCTATATCTGGACGATCGGTCTGCCCGTCCCTACAGACGCGGCAACATGGATCTTTACATTAACGTCGCTGGCATCCGCCTCTTATATGAACATCTGCATCAACTACCTCATCGGCGTCACGGCGCTTTGGACCACCGAGTCCAACTGGCTGTATTGGGTCCATTTTTCCGTCTCTTCCGTCCTCTCCGGCTTTCTGGTCCCGATCGAATGGCTGCCCGACTGGCTTTCGCGGATAAGCGCTTGGACCCCATATCCCTATATGCAGCACGTTCCAAGCAAAATCTATTTAGGCCTCGCTCCCCCCTCCACCATGTGTGGCGGTTTTTTGTGGTGCGCGCTGCTTACGGCGCTTTGTTTGGCAGCCACCGCGTTCGTTCGGCGCAAAGTGGAGGTGCAGGGCGGATGAACACGCTTCGAATGTATGTTCTGCTAATTAGAGCAAGCATCCGCAGCCGAATGCAGTACAAATTCAACTTCTGGCTGTCTACGCTGCTGGCCGCTGTAGTCAATGCGACCGATTTTTTACTGATTTCGATCATTTTATGGAAATTCGATAACATCCAAGAATGGTCCCTGTACGATATCGGCTATCTGTATTCCACCATACTGCTGTCCAAGGCGCTCTATCGCAGCTTTGCCAACGATGTGCACCATCTGGAAAAATATTTGGTGTCGGGCGACCTCGACGGCCTGCTGATCCGACCGGTCCCCGTTCTGCTCGCGCTGATGTCGCAAAACTTCCGGCCCATGTTCGGCGAGTGCATCCAGGGTGGGATCATTCTGACGCTTTGCTTAAGCCACATGATGAGCATAGGGCAAGTCACATGGCTGGCGGTTCCTTTAACGCTGCTCATTCTTGTCACCGGAGCGGCCCTGCTGTTCGCGATCGGACTTGGCACCGCCACCTTCGGCTTTTGGATTACACGCATCAGCGACCTTCAAAATCTGACGGAAGACGCCGCCCGAACCGCCGTTCAGTACCCGATGGATCTGTACCCGCTTTGGCTGCGAACCGTTCTGCTTACGCTCATTCCCGTAGGAATGGCCAACTACATTCCCGCACTGTATGTGCTGAGAGGGGAATTCGGCTGGTGGCTGCTGCCCGGCGTCATGCTGTTTACCGTTGTTTTTCTGGGGCTTATGCTGCGTTTCTGGAAGCTCGGCCTTACCCGCTATCAAAGCACGGGAAGCTGATGCAAGCCTGCATCCTTCCATAAATATAGAGAGGAGCTGCCGTTTGAATGATCGAAGTGAGAAATTTGCATAAAAGCTTTCGGCTCCCCCCGAACCATCCAAGCAGGTGGGAGCGGTTGAAGTCGGTACTCTCCGGGGCGGGTGCGGAAAAAATAGCCGTCCGCGAGATTAACTTCACCATAGAGCAAGGCGAATTTGTCGGATATATCGGACCGAACGGCGCCGGCAAATCGACCACCATCAAAATGCTGGCGGGTATCCTTCATCCCTCCTCCGGGGAAGTCCGCATCGGCGGACTTAATCCCCATAAGGACCGGCGGCGGGTAGCCTCCCGGATCGGCGTCGTATTCGGACAACGCAGCCAGCTGTGGTGGGATCTGCCCGTTCGCGATTCGTTCGATATTCTTGCCGCAATGTACCGCATTGACCCGCGCCGTAAAGCAAAGACGCTTGGCGAGCTGGACGAGCTTCTCGAGCTGCGCGATTTGATGGACGTCCCTGTCCGCAAGCTGTCCCTCGGCCAACGGATGCGTGCCGATCTGGCTGCCGCCCTGCTTCATGAGCCCGAATTGCTGTTTCTGGACGAACCGACGATCGGGCTGGATATTCTGGCCAAGCGAAATATCCGCAAGCTGCTGTCCACCGTTAACCGGGAGCTGGGAAAAACGGTGCTGCTCACGACTCACGATATGGATGACATCGAGCAGTTATGTAGCCGTGTGATGGTCATTAACCACGGGTCGCTCGTTTATGACGGAACGATCGGTCAGCTCCGCGAACGTATCGGGCTTCCTACCCTCCTTCAGGTTACCTTCACCTCGGAAGCGGACGTTCCGGGCCCGGATGCGTTACCCGAATTCAGCATCGCAAAGACGAGCGGCCGCGGGCTTGCGATTCATTTCAACCGGCGGGATATCCCTGCGATGGAAGTGCTCCGGAAGCTGGAATCGTTCGGTACGATCAGCGACGTTCATATGGAGGAGCCTGATTTTGAAGAAGTGATTCATCAAATATACTAGCCCGGTATGTGGTATAATGAAAAACATATGAAAAAATGGAATAACAGGAGGCCATGGGTGACAATGGACAAAATCGCAGTCATTTCCGACATCCACGGTAACCTGGAGGCATTGGAAGCTGTTGTGCGGGACATCCGCTGCCGCGAGATCCGGCGCATCATTTGTCTTGGCGATCTGGTCGGCAAAGGCCCTCAGCCTTGTGAGGTTGTGGATCGGATTCGCGAGCTTTGCGAAGTGACGGTGCTGGGCAATTGGGAACACGGAATCAACCAGCCTCAGGATAAGGAATCCGGCTTGTGGCAGCAGGAACGGCTTGGAGCGGAACGGCTCCGTTATTTGCGGGAGCTGCCTTTTTTCGTGGATCTTCGGATGAGCGGCAGGCGTATCCGGCTGCTGCACGCTTCCGCGAAAAGCGTCTATCATCGCGTACCGCAAAAAGCGGACAAGAAAGAAAAGCTGGCGATGTTCGAGAACACCGAGCATACCGGAGGATTCCTGGGAACGGAGCATACGCCGGATGTGATCGGCTACGGGGACATTCACATCCCGTTCATGCAGACGCTCAAATCCAAACAAAGCAAAGGACTTTTGCTGTTCAATACGGGCAGCGTCGGCGCTCCCTACGACGGACTGGCGCAGGCCAGCTACGTGATTCTGGAGGGTGTGGCGGACCTTATGGAGGAAGCCCCGTTCTCCGTGCAATCCGTACGCGTCCCTTACGATATCGAGAAAGCCGTCGCTATCGCAGAGCAGGTCGGACTGCCTGAGCTGGAGCGGTTCCGTTATGAACAGACAACCGGCCTGGAACGTTGAAGCGCTGTAAGTTATCCATCCAAGCAAGGAAAGAAGGAACCTTTTTTGGAACGTTGGAAAATCAACTTAATCGTACTCTGGCTTGGACAATTCATGGTCATGTCCGGCATGACCATGATTATTCCGTTCCTGCCCCTATACATACAGGAAATGGGAATTCACGATCCGCATGAAGTGGCCGTGTGGGCGGGCTTGATCTTCGCCGCCAACTTCGTCTCTTCGTTTATTTTTCAGCCGATCTGGGGAGGACTTGCCGACCGGTTCGGACGCAAGGTCATGCTCCTTAGGTCAGGCTTCGGCATGGCTTTTGTCATGATGTTCATGGGCATGGCCGCTACGCCTCTGCATTTGCTGCTGCTTCGTTTGGCTAACGGCGTTATATCGGGCTTTATGCCGGCCGCCGTCGCGTTGGTATCCGCGAATACGCCCCGTGAACGGATGGGCTTCGCCATGGGTACTCTGCAATCCGGCAGCGTGGCGGGCACGATTCTCGGACCTTTGTTTGGGGGAGTATTGGCGGAATGGGTCGGCTTTCGCCCCATTTTTTACATCACCGGGGGATTGTTGTTCGCCGCTTCCGTGCTCGCCGCGTTCTTGGTAAAAGAAAAATTCGACATCGAGCAAGCCAAAACCAGGCCAACAATGTCGGTGTTCAGCGGGTTTCGCGAGCTGATCCGGATCCGCCAGCTGCCGGCTCTGTATTCCGTTACCTTCCTGATCCAGTTTTCGATTCTTAGCTCGATGCCGCTGATTCCCTTGTTCGTACAAGAGCTCCACGGCAGCGGCCAGCTGCTGGCCTTTTATGCCGGACTTGTCGGTTCGGTGACCGGCTTTTCGAACATGATCGCATCACCGCTGCTGGGTAGACTGGGGGACCGGCTGGGATCGCAGCGCATTCTGGCGATCGCTTTAATCGGGACGGGTCTGGCCTTTATTCCCCAGGCCTTTGTCACCAACATCTGGCAGCTGCTCGCCTCGCGTTTCCTGTTGGGCGTTTTTATGGGAGGGCTTCTCCCTTCCGTGCAGACCTTAATACGCCAGTATACACCAAGCGGCATGGAAAGCCGGGCCTATAGCTTTAATACGAGCGCCCTGGCTTTGGGCAATATGCTCGGACCGGTCATCGGGGGAGCCGTATCGGGGTTGATCGGCATCCGGGGAATCTTCATGACGGCCGCCGTGCTGCTGCTGCTAAACGCTTTATGGGTCAGGCTCTCTCTATTCCCGAGAAATCATGTGCAGAAAACAGGTTCGTAGCTTATCGCTAATAAAGGGCATCCCATTCGGGTATGAATGAGGATGCCCTTCAGATATGAAACCTGACGAGGAATGTACAGCAAAACAGCCTGTTACCCCATAGAGGTACCAGGCTGTTTCATTTAAGACTTTAGCAGCGCCGGATGAGCTCGGCCAGCAACGCGGTGCGCAGCGGTATCTCGTCAATCCGGACGTATTCATCCGGAGAATGGGCAAAGTCGCCTCTTGCGCCCAAACCGTCCAGCGTCGGTGTGCCGACGGCGGCGGTGAAGTTTCCGTCACTCACACCGCCGGTATGTGTCTCCGCCAGTTCGAGTCCGTGATCCGTCCGGGCGATTTCCTGCGCCAAGGCGAACAGGGCCGCCGTACGGTCGGTACGTTCCATCGGAGGGCGCATCATCCGGCCGGTAAGCGTAAGCCGGGCTTGAGGGAGCGCCGGAATAAGCCGGGCAAGCTCCGCTTCGATGCGCTCCGCTTCGGCTGAGGTAGCCACGCGCACATCGATTTCTCCTTCAGCATGCTCCGCAACGACATTGCTCCCGATACCGCCCCGGATCACGCCGACGTTCACCGTGGTCCCCCGCGAAAGGTCCGTAAGCGCATGAAGACGCTGAATCTGACAAGCCAGCTCATGAATGGCAGATACGCCTTTCTCCGGATTTACCCCGGCATGCGCCGAGATGCCCTGTACCGCAAGCTTATAGCGTCCGCTGCCTTTGCGGGACGTCTTGAGCGCACCGCTTGGCTCCATCGGCGGCTCCAATACGAAAGCGACAGCCGACAGTTTCGCCTGCTCCTCGATCAAAGCACGGGACGTCGGACTTCCCAGCTCTTCGTCGCTGTTCATGAGCAGTACGACTTTCTTATCCTCTGGAAACCGTCCGGAGTCCAACAGCGCTTTAAGTGCGAATATGGCCTGCAGCAAACCGGCCTTCATATCGTAAACGCCGGGACCGTAGGCTCGCCCGTCCTCGATGCGGAACGGCCTTCGGGCAGCTTCTCCCAGCGGCCAAACGGTATCGTAATGACCCAACAGAAGAATCTGTTTTTCCCCGCTTCCGACTTCGCACAAAAGGCGGTCGCCATACGTTTCGTTCGGAACCCGAATGACCCTGCCTCCGGTCAGCCGTTGAAATTGACGCGTAAACCAGTCGGCCATCAAATCGTTCTGCCGCTTGTCTGTAGACGGCGAATCGATATTCACACTCTCCTCCAGCAATCGGAGAATGTCAGGCATATACCCTTCAATTTGTTCTTTTATTGTCTGTAACTTCACCAAAGCAGCATCTCCGTTAGTGCGAATGCGATTTCGAACCGAACAGCCGGTCCAAACCGTACACACGTTCCAATAAAATAATAAATACAAGACTTAATAAAATGACGACCGATGAAATCGAGGCTACAAGCGGGTCAAGTGTTTCCTGCATGTAGCTGAATATCGCCATCGGGAGCGTTGTCGTCGTCGGTGAGACCAGAAAGAGAGACACCGTGACATTGTCAAAGGAGGTCAAGAAGGCGAAAATCGCTCCCGACAAAATAGCCGGTTTAATGATCGGCATCGTAATATCCCAAAAGACGTTGATCGGCTTCGCGCCCAGAATGTATGCGGCACGCTCCAGGGTATAATCGAAGGAGCTGAGTCCTGTCAGCACCAGGCGCACGACATAGGGAATCGAAATTAAGATATGCGCCAACAGGAGGCCGGTGAAGGTGCCCGCCAGTCCGATCCTCGTGAAGAAGAGCAAAGCCGCAATGCCGATGATCAGCGCCGGCACGGTAAGCGGCGACAGCAAAAGTCCGTTAATGACGTCTTTTCCGGGAAACTTGTACTTATGCAAGGCTAGACCGGCAATCGTTCCAATCAAGGTTGAAAGCACAGCCGAAAGTGCCGCAAGCTGCAGACTGAACCAGAAGGATTCGACAAATTCGGGGCGGTCGAATATTCTTTCATACCAGTCCAAAGAAAAACCGACCGGCGGAAAAGAAAGATACTTTGCCGACGTTAAAGAGGTTGGAATAATGATCAGCAGCGGCGAGATCACAAACAAAACGACGAAAAAGGTGATGACTCCCAGCGGAGTGATTCGTTTGATCATGAAGAAAACACCTCTTTATACCGCTTTGTCTCCATAAGCCGGGTAAACAAAGTGACAAGCGCAATCGTCGATCCGAGCAGCAGGAACGCAAGCGCAGCACCGAGCGGCCAGTTCATCTGAGCCATAATTTTCTCATAGGCGATCACAGGCAGTACCTTGACGGACGTACCGCCCATCAGAGCAGGTGTCACAAATGAGCTCATCGACAAGCTGAACACGAGAGTCGTTCCCGCCATGATGCCGGGCAGCGTGAGCGGAAGCGTCACAGTAAAGAATGTGCGCAATTTGCCGGCGCCGAGAATTCCGGCCGCCTTATACAGCGATTCGTCGATCTGATACATGCTGGTGGCGATCGCCAGAATCATGTAAACGATCAGCGAATCGGTCAAGCCGATGACAACGCCAAGCTCGTTATACAGCAGCTTGATCGGCTGATCGATCAGACCGAGCTGCATGAGCGTGTTGTTAATCCAGCCCTTTTCCCCCAGAATGATGACCCAGCCGAAGTTTCGGATGACTACGCTGATCAAGTGAGGGGAGATGATCAGGAACGTGATCAAACCGCGCATTTTGCCCGAGCACTTAGCCATATACATGGCGACCGGATAGCCTAAAATGAGACAGGCCAATACCGTCAGCAGCCCCAATTTGACCGTTCTCCACAAAATTTGCAGATAATAGGGATCCTGGACAAGGAGCGCATAATTCTCGAATGAAAATTGTCCTTCACCATCCTGGAAGCTGAGCATAAGAATATACAGCATCGGCAGCAGGAATACGCCTGCCACGACGGCAAGGCTCGGAGCAAGAAGGAAAGCGGCCGAACGCACAGAGGACAAAGCGCCTTTACCCATGAGCCCCATTCCCCTTTCCCGGGAATACGAATACATCCTCCGGCTTCCACTGCAAGTTCACTGTATCGCCGGCCGTCCATATACGGTTCTGGCTGTCCGAAGGCATACGCACATGGATGACCGTATTCCCGAGCAGGACTTCACTTTCCGCGTAGGAACCCAGGAACGAGATCTGGCCTATGCGTCCTTGTGCTTCATTGCGGCTTTCCGCCTGCAAGCCTCCCCCTGTACCTGTAGAAAAGGCAATTTTCTCCGGACGCACATAGATCGATACCGCCTCTCCGGACTGGAATGTCCGGCCTTTAAATGACGCACGAAGCTCTAGTCCTTCATTGGTCCTCAGAACGATTCCGTCTCTCTCCGAAGCCGATAAAACGGTACCGTTCAACCGGTTCGATTTGCCAATAAAGGTATGAACGAACTCTGATGCAGGCAAATTGTAAATATCCCACGGGCTGCCGATTTGCTCCACTTTACCGTGGTCCAGTACAACGATCCGGTTCGACAGGTACATCGCTTCCTCCTGATCGTGCGTTACGAAAATCGTCGTCACGCCGATCTCCTGCTGCAAACGCTTTAACTCGTCGCGCAGCTCTTCGCGGAGCTTCGCATCCAGATTGCTGAGCGGTTCGTCCAACAGCAGCAGGGAAGGCTCGGTCACAAGCGCTCTTGCTATAGCAATCCGCTGGCGCTGACCGCCCGATAATTGCTTCGGATAACGGTCCGACACATGCGGCAGCTTCACAAGCTCCAGCACCTTTTTCACGCGCTCTTGAATTTCCGTCTTCGGCGTTTTGCGCAGCTTGAGGCCGTAGGCTACATTCTCAAATACCGTCATGTGCGGAAATAAGGAGTACGTCTGAAACACCATGCCGAGCTCTCTTTTATTGGATGGAACGCCATTCATTTTCTTTCCTTTAATGATGAGTTCGCCCTGATCTGGCTCAAGGAAGCCGGCAATCATGTTGAGCGTAGTCGTTTTGCCGCATCCCGAAGGACCGAGGAAAGAGACGCATTCTCCCTGCTCCACCTGCAGGTTGAAATTTTCTACAACCACATTGGAACCGAATTTTTTCTGAACGCCTTTCAATTCTACATCAATCATTTTCGACACGAGGATCACCTATTTCCCTACTTTTGGTGCGATTTCTTTGTTGAAGCGATCGAGCCATTTGGAAGATTCGCTGCTAAGAACGGCATAATCGAATTTCACGGCTTTGCTCATATCAACCTTCAGCTTATTAGAAATATCGTCCGGAAGTTTGACATTTGTTGCCGGGTTATAATAAAGCTTTGTGGCAAACGAGGTTTGTACTTCATCGGACAGAAGGAATTCTACGAACAGCTTGGCTGCGTTCGGGCTTTTCGTTCCCTTGACAACGGAGGCTACCGTCGGAACCAGATTGGAGCCTTCCTTCGGAATGACGAATTGGAGGTCGAGCCCGGCGTCTTTCTGCACTAAGCTGCGGGCCATCGTCCATGCGGTATAAGCTGCGGTTTGATTTTGCAGGTTCTGCTGCAATTGAGCCGCATTTTTGGCAAATGTGGGCATATAGCCTGCAATGGTTTCTAATTTTTTGAATCCGGGCTCCATATCCTTCTCTGAACCGCCGTTGGCATAGGACAGCATGATCAGCGCCGAACGGCCGAAGTTGCTGGATATTTCGCTCAACGTAAGGTTGCCCTTCATTTCCGGCCTGGCAAGATCGTTCCAGGATTCAGGCACCGGCAAGCCTTTGGATTGCACAAGGGCGGCATTATACGAAATGCCCATCGGTGTAAAGTTGACGGCTACGCCGCTGTTTTCATTGACTTTGAGCTCAGGCGACACTTTGGAAATCGATGGGACATCTTTTTCTGTAATCGGTTCCCACAAACCCTCTACACGGCCCGCTTCCTGCTCGCCTGCTTCGATTACCGTAACGTCGATCTGAGGAGAAGCCTTTTGCGCTTTGACTTTTGCCACAATTTCCGTAGCCACGCCGGCTACATAAGTTAATTTCACGTCAGGATACTTTTCATTGAATTTCTTGAACACTTCGTCTTTCATCAGCTGCTCAACCGTTGCCCCGTTACCGGCGACAACCAGCTTTTTTTCCACAGCCGCCGCAGACTGGTCCTGTCCCCCCGTCCCTGCGGCGGGAGCCGGGTTTTCCTTGGTCGAAGAACCGCATGCTGCCAATACCGTTCCGCACAAAGTCAATACTGCCAATATCCCCGCTTTTTTGTTCATTGATTTTCCTCCTTTTGTTGTGTTATCGTTCTCTATATGAGAACGACGTTTTCTATGTGTAAAACATATTGTGATTTTAGCATGCAGCATTAGGTTGTGCAATACTCTTTTTTAAAAAAACTCTCTTCCATGGAAGATTACATCACATAATTTGAAGGATATGGGAAGAATTCTCGGTTTGTGTTACACTAACTCTAATTTCATTATGAATCCAAGCTTATTATCAACATAAGGAGCACATTTACTATGGACAATTATTTATCTTCGGTCAAAAATAGCTGCAAACTGCTGAAAATATTTTTGAATTCACCCAAAGAGCTCGGTGTGAGCGAATTAAGCCGAAAGCTTGAGCTATCCAAAGGCGCCGTACATAAGCTGTTAATGACGCTCGAAAGCGAGGGGTTTATCAAGCAAAACCCTTTAAACAAACAGTACTCGCTAGGATATACTCTATTGGAGCTTGGAAACAAGGTGTTGAAGAATCATAATCTGGTGGATTTCGCCAAGCCCTACTTGCAAAGACTTTCGGAAAAGACGAAGGAACTCGTTTGCCTGTGTATTATCGACGGCAAAGATGCAATCTATGTGGACAAAATCGATTCGAAGCATCCCATTCGTTTCAACGCGGAGGAATACCGGAGATTTCCCTTGTATGCCACTTCCGCAGCCAGAGCGATACTGGCTTTTCATGACCGTGAGTTTATCGATGAGGTGCTGGCCGACGATTTAATTACATTCACGCCTTATTCCATTACCGAATCGCGAATGATGCAAGACCGGCTTGAGGAAATCCGGAAAAACGGCTACGAGATCAGCTCCAATCTGCGTAACGTAGGGGCGACAGGGATTGCGGCCCCCATTTTCGACGCTTACGGTAAAGTGCCGGCCTCTGTCAGCGTCATCGGGCCAACCGACCGTATGACGCCTTATCAGGAGCAGTGGGTCCGGGAGCTTTTGCAGATTACGCGGGAAATTTCCCAAGAACTGGGGTATCGGGAGGGCAGGTAGAAACAAAAAGAGGCTGCGTTAGGATTGGAATGTCCGGGTCTTTCAGGAGCTAAAAAAGACTTGGCCGGTGTACAGGCCAAGTCTTTTTCTCATTTACTCTGTCTTATCGGTCAATAAAGAGGCCCCCGCAATCCCGGGATTGGTCATTTCATAAGGATCGAGAATCAGATTCAATTCCTCTTCCCTGAGCACATCGTACAGCAGGCATAATTCCCGCACGGAGCGTCCGGTCACAATAGCTTCGCGGGCAATGCGCGCCACCGTCTCGTAACCGAGATGGGGATTCAGCGCAGTGATCACTCCCACACTTTTTTCCACGTATTCACGGCAGCGTTCCACATTGGCATCGATGCCCTGCAGACAGTGCTTGTTAAACACCTGAAACACCTGATCCATCATGCTGATCGATTGCAGCAGATTGAACACCAGGACCGGCTCCATCACATTCAGCTCGAGCTGTCCTGCTTCGGAAGCCAACGAAATGGTGTGGTCGTTGCCGATCACCTGGAACGCTACCTGATTGACGACCTCACACATCACCGGATTAACCTTGCCCGGCATGATGGAAGATCCGGGCTGACGGGGCGGCAGCATAATTTCACCGAGGCCGGCCCGCGGCCCGGATGCCATCAATCTAAGATCGTTGGCGACTTTGGACATATTGATCATGCACACCTTCAAAGCCGAGGAAACCTCCGTATACGCATCCGTGTTTTGGGTGGCGTCGACCAGATGCTCGGCGGTGACCAGCGGGAGCCCGCTTTCTTCCGCCAGAAGCTCGACCACGCGGACAATATATCTCGGGTCTGCGTTGAGTCCGGTTCCAACCGCCGTGGCTCCCATGTTGACCTCATACAAGTGCCGCCGGGAATGCGTAATGCGTTCGATATCCCGAAGCAGCACCCTTGCGTAGGCTTCGAATTCTTGACCGAGACGGATCGGGACCCCGTCCTGCAGATGCGTCCGCCCCATCTTGATAACCCCGTCAAATGCCCGGGCTTTTTCCACGAAAACGGCATGCAGCTCGCGCATCGTTTCAAGCAGTTTCTGAATGGAGGAGAGGGCCGCGATATGGATGGCTGTTGGGAACGCGTCGTTCGTCGATTGAGCCATATTGACGTGGGTATTCGGGCTGACCATGAAATAGTCCCCTTTCGTTCCGCCCAAAAGCTCGATCGCCCGATTGGCAATCACTTCGTTCGCATTCATGTTCAGCGAAGTGCCTGCTCCTCCTTGAATCGGATCGACAATAAACTGATCGTGCCACTGCCCTTCAACAATTTCCTTTGCCGCCTGAACGATAGCCTGCCCGATGCGCGGATTCAGCTGTTTGATTTCCATATTGGCGGTGGCGGCGGCTTTCTTCACCATCCCCATCGCGCGAATCAATTCGGAATGAATTTTATAACCGGTGATCGGAAAATTCTCCACTGCCCGCAGCGTCTGAATGCCATAGTAAGCTTGAACCGGAACCTCCCTGGAGCCCAGAAAATCTTTTTCTAACCGCACCTGTGTCAAACTTCTCATCCTCCTATCGATGGAAACGCATGGAAAGCAGCATGTTCCTGTTTCCCTAACAAGATATGAAAACAACGGCTCCTCTTATAATGATTATTCCCTCACCCTTGCTATGGCTAAACCGTCGTAGGCAGGCAGCAGCACGCCTTCGAGCCTGGGATCCCGAGCCACCGCTTCCGTAAACAGCCTCATTTGGGTAACCGCATTCCCCTTTGCCTCCGGGTTTACGGCTTTCCCGCGCATAAGCAAATTGTCGCCCAGGATGATAGCCCCCGGCCGGGCCAGCTTGATCGCCCATTCCAGATAATTCGGATAATTGCCTTTATCCGCGTCAATAAAAAACAGGTCGAACTTCCGTCCCTCCGCATCGAGCGCCTTCAGACTGTCCAGCGCCTCACCGATCCGATACTCCACGTTCCCGCCAAATCCTGCTTCGCTTACATGCTTGAAAGCCAGATCCGCATATTCCTGCTTCAACTCCAGCGAGACCAGTTTACCGTCATGCGGCAGCCCCCGTGCCAGACAAATTCCGCTGTATCCCCCAAGCGCTCCGATCTCCAGCACCTCTTTGGCCCCTGTAATGCGCACAAGCATAGTCAAAAGCCGCCCGTAACCGGCGGCTACCGAGATTTCCGGCATATCGTTGGCCCGGATGCCTTCATTAACCCGCTCCAACAGCTCATCCGGTTCAAAAAATCCTTCCAGGTACTGCTCTGCCGTTATTGATGTTGTCATGGTTTTCCTTCCTTCCCGTTTTGGGCCGGCCCGCGCCCATGCACGATGGTTTGCGCCAATAGGCGAAACCCTGCAATGCGGCGCCAATACCCGCCATAATGGCTTTGTGTCATTGTATAATCACCGTCAATCGCCTATACTAATTAATTGTATGGCTTTTCCAGACTTAGTTCAACCTGCTGATATTCGGAGTTTTCCCTTTCATAACAGATACGGAGTGAGTTCAACATGTCGTCAGATTCCATTGAAATCATCGCCACCTCCCCTATGGGGCTCGAGGCCGTTGTAGCCAGAGAAGTGCGCAATCTCGGCTACGATCAAGTCACGGTTGAGAACGGACGCGTAACGTTCGTAGGTGATTATTTAGCCATATGCCGCGCCAATTTGTGGCTTCGCACGGCCGACCGCGTACTCGTCAAGATGGGCCAATTCAAAGCCGCTACTTTCGACGAGCTGTTTGAAGGCGTCAAGGCGCTGCCTTGGCCGGACTGGATTCCCGAGGACGGGGAGTTTCCTGTGGAAGGACGGTCGCACAAGTCACAGCTGTCCAGTGTTCCCGCGTGCCAGGGTATCGTCAAGAAAGCGATCGTCGAAAGCATGAAACGGCGGTACGGTACGGAGTGGTTCCGCGAAACCGGCGGCCGCTTCGTCATCGAGGTGTCGCTGCTCAACGACATCGCTACATTGACGCTGGACACAACCGGCCCCGGACTTCACAAGCGCGGCTACCGCAAGCTGGTCACGGAAGCCCCGCTGAAAGAAACCATGGCCGCAGCCTTGGTCCTGCTGAGCCGGTGGCAGGCCGAACGCCCGCTCTATGACCCCTTCTGCGGATCGGGCACGATACCCATCGAAGCCGCAATGATCGGATGGAATTTGGCCCCGGGCTTAAGACGCAGCTTCAACGCCGAGAAGTGGCCGCTCATTCCTAATGAATTATGGTCTCAAGCCCGCGAAGAAGCTTACGATCTTGTAAAGGATGACATCCCGCTCCAGATTACGGGCTCCGATATCGACCGGAAAGCGATCGATGTCGCTTTGGCCGCCGCGAAGGCGGCCGGCCTGGCAAAGGAGCTGACCCTGCAGGTGCTCCCGGTTGCCAAGGTCATGCCGCGGGGAGATTACGGATGTATCATTACGAATCCGCCGTATGGCGAACGTCTGGGCGACCACGGTGAAGCGGAACGGGCTATTCGCCAGTTCAGCCATTTATACGGGCAGCTGCCTACATGGTCCGCCTTCATCCTGAGCCCGAACAAACAGCTTGAGCATCATATGGGCCGTAAAACCGACAAGAAACGCAAGCTGTTCAACGGCCGCATCGAATGCAGTCTTTACCAATATTTCGCCCCCGGCGGTTTATACGGTTGGCGCAGCAACAAGGCGGCTCCTTCCGAACAATAACATTCGGGACCTTGCCGTACTGTGATCGTCTTAAGCTTCTTCATCTTTCCATGTTTATGCTGAAGCAGCCCGGACATATCATATAAGCATGCAAAAGAACCGCTTCAAAGGCACTTCGCCTTATCCGCGGTTCTTTTTGCGATATCGGTTATTCTTCTATTCCGGCAATCAGGCGTGACGAACCAGAGACTCCCTGCAGCTCAAATAATCGAATAGCGGCATGAATATGTCATTATCCGCTTCGCATCTTACAGACAGCTTGACTTCGCCGCACCAGTAAAAATTCACGATCTGATGGCTGCGCCCCTTAACCATTTCGACGTCCCAGCACGGCGCCATCAGTTCGTAAACCTCACGGTTAATGAACATTTTCGGACCTTCGTTCGACAAAAACACGCCTACGAAATCATTCCCTACTTTCGTGTAAAAGCCTTTTCTTGACATGATGCTCCGATCCTGACCCTGCATCCGTTTCCACTCCTTTTTCAAAAACAAAGAGACTCTCAACCTACGGGTACAGGAGTAGCAAATGGATGCGTCGCTCCTTACCTTCGGCAACTGGCTGGCTTGGCGCCGGAATCAGCGCTTTAGCCCCTATAGCTTTGCGTGCCCAGGCTTTCGCCTGGTTTGCCTTTATCGAGTTTGCTCGAATAATGTCTTCAAATGAACTTCATTTCCTTAAGAATAAAAGATAAGACCTAAGAGATACATAATTCAAAATTCCTATTTTCACCAAATATATTGAGTCTTTGGAACTATTTTCAATATATAACAGCCCAATTTCTCCTATAAGGAACCGATACGGGCCAAAATGATGAGGTACTTAACTCCTTAAAAAGACGGATGATAAAGAAAAAAAGCGGACTCCGAAACGCTTATAAACCCGCAGCAACCTGCGGTCAGGACCTGACCTGAACATAAGCGCGTAGGTATCCGCTATGAAGTCACTTCACATATTTACTGGCCTTTTCGATCGCTTCGTCCTCCGTCTTGCCGGTAACGTACCGGCCATTGACGAAGATGAAGGCAAAGCGCGAACAGGGCCCGCAGTACGATTTGCACCCCACCTTGATTTCTGCGTCGGGGGCCAGCTTCTGCAGCTTGGGCAAAGCCGTTTTTAATCTCATATGCTTGCATTTATCGCAAATACGTATATCGTTGGCCATACGGGGGCTTCCTTTCTATTGCATTAACCCATTGCGGAACCCGCTAAACAATCAGTGGTCGCCGTGGTTGCCTTTGCCCGGATTGGTCACCGAAAAGCCTTCCTCAGGCACATAGAAGTAATCGATGCGAATACCGTCCAAAAACGGCTCGTCCTTCTGAAGAATCACATCGATGCCTTTGTCGGTCGAGACGACGACATCGTTTTCCGTAGGCTTGTCCAATTTCATACCGTAATGCGCATGATCTCCGTGTGAATGCGTCACGTATACGCGGAGCTTCAATTCTTTGTCTTCCTCTTTCTCTATTTCGGCCAAAAGCACTTTGGCGGCATTGCGCGAAATTTTGCATTTCATGATTTCCATCTCCCAGCACTTATCGTTTTCACCTTATTGTATAGAAACTTGGTGGTGAAAGCAACTTTCACGTATCATGATCTCACGCAGCTGCGTCCAGCCGGGAACCGGCTTCACCCTTTTCATACGCGCTTTCTCCCTATCAAACGGTATCGCCGCTGCATTTGCTATTCTATGGCTTGTTATATAAAATGGAAAGGAGTGAAAAAATTCGGATATTATTACATTTTCATATCATTACTTACCACAAGGTTACTGCCTCTCGGCACCTACACAGACATAGCCATACGGAAAGGATGAGAACCATGTCCATGCGGGAAAACGAGCAGCTCAAACAGCGTCAGTCCAGCAGTTCTATTCCGGTGAAGCCGGTTCATATCGAGTGCTCCATCGAAAAAGCGCTCGATGTTATCGGAGGCAAATGGTCATTTCTCGTCATTCGCGAATTGTTCGGCGGTACCAAACGGTTTGGCGAGCTTCAGCGCAAAATCAAATCCGTCAGCCCCAAATCGTTAACGGACACGCTTCGTCACCTGGAGGATAACGGCGTATTGGAACGGACCGCCTATCCGACGGTTCCTGTTACCGTGGAGTACAAGCTTACACCCAAAGGCAAGGATTTGCACCGCATGTTAAAAGAGATGAAGCTCTGGGCCGCCAAATGGTGTGCGCAAGCCGCAGAGGATTGACGAAGTCCGAGGTGACCGAATGATTAGTTTTTACCGCAAATATTACAAAACCATCTTCGATATTGCGCTCCTGATTTTGACGGTGTATTTGTTTATGTACATCTTCAGTCTCTTGTATCGGATCGCCACGCCGATTTTCTTTTCGTTCGTCATTTACATGATTATCGAGCCGCTCGCGAAATTTCTGCACCGCAGAGGGCTCAAGAAATCGATTGCTTCCGGCATCTCGACCATTTTGTTTATTCTGGTTATCCTTGGGGCGATTACCGGACTCGGCGCCATTTTTACAACGCAGATTTTACACCTTAAAGATAAGTTTCCCGAATATACGGCCGTCATGGAAAGGGAAATCATTCAGCGGTCCGAAGCTCTTCAGAATTACCTGGGTCCGCTGCCTATCCAGGATCTGATTGAACAGGCCAAAGAATATTCGACGGTCATCACCGGTAAAATAACCCAATTCGTCACCGGTTTTCTTACGGGAACTTTTACGGCATTAACCTCGGTTTCAACCTTTTTGATTAATTTCGCCATCGGGATCATTTTGGCCTATTTCTTAAGCATCGAAATCGAATCATGGAAGCGTATGGCTGAAGAGAAAACGCCCAAAACCTTTAAAAAGGCGTTCCATTTTCTGCGCGAAAACGTATTGAAGGGAATCGTCACCTACATCAAGGCACAGGCCAAGCTGATCACGCTGACGTTTATCGTCGTTTTCATATCGCTGCTCTTGTTGGATGTGAAGAACGCTTTCTCCATCGCGCTTTTATCGGCGGTATTTGACGTGCTGCCGCTTCTCGGCGTATCTACGCTGTTCATCCCGTGGATCATCTACCTGTTCATCGTCGGACAAACAACGCTGGGGATCTGGCTGTCGGTGCTGCTTGCCGTTGTCATTACAACGAGACAAATCCTTGAGCCCAAAATTACCGGTGATTCGCTCGGCGTATCGGCCTTTACCATGCTGGCGTTTATCATCATTTCACTTTCGCTTTTTGGGGTCGCGGGTTTGATTTTATCGCCGATTCTGATCATTCTGATTAAAGCGCTGTATGAGCAGGGATACTTGAAAAGATGGATTCGCATGCCTGCTGAAGAATATGAACAAGACCCCGGTGCCTCCCGTTAGGCATAACGGCAAGAGCCGCCCGCTTGGGCGGCTCTTGCCGGTTAGGCGCCATATTTGCGCTCTGCCCGTTCGGTGAACCAGTTCATCAGCAGCATGATGACGGCCACATCGTCAATAGGCAGCGCCGGCAGCACGTCAGGTATGATCCAATACACCAGTGCCGGAACGGCGAACAACAGCTTCTCACGGAAAGGAATTCGCGAAGAGCGCAGAAGCGGCACAATCCTGCGGAACACATGCGCCCAGCGCCTTACCGATAATAATCGTCTCCACATGATGCTCTCTCCTCCTAGTGCTCTCCCAGCTCTATATTCCATTATACACCAAATGCCCGGCATTCACCCAACAGCATGCAGCAAAAAAAGACGAGCCGGCATCTGTCATAACAGAGCCGGCTTGCCCCTTGACGAAAGGATAGGATTTGTCATTTACGATTTGATGGAAACCGACGCCAGCCCCTCCAGAAGTAAAGGAGCGATTTCGCGATACATTTCCCCAAACTGTGAAACGGGCAGCGGGTTAACCCCGAGGCCGGCTTCCACAGTGAAGCCGGGACGCCGAAACTCTTGAATAAACCAATCCTTGTATCCCGCATCGCTGCCATGGAGCTTAACCGCTTCATATCCGCTCACGCTGGCCAATCGGCATGCTATCGCTTCCGATTCACGGGGCTCCAGATCGCGGTAATTCCAATAGATTTCTTTCCCCTGCGTATGCAGCGCCGCGACGAGTTGAAAGTTACGGCTTTTCGTAAATTCCGCCATCGCCAAAGCTTCCGGTTCCGACAGGGGAGCCATACCGGTATAATCCCGCGGGCCCGGCCCGGGTACGCCGCGGCGGTCGCGCTCGATCTCCCAGTGCGCGGGGAACTGGTCATTGAGATCAACGCCGCGGATGTTGGCCTTCCAGCCCGAGAAATCCTGCAATCCGCAGTTCCATTCCATCAGCTGCCTGTAATAGGGGTTTTCCCTTGAAAGGCCCCGCAAGACAAGCTCCACTCCGTCCGGATTCACCATAGGTACGATCCAAAGCGACGTTTGTTCGAACAGCGACCGTACATCCCATGCTCCAAGCGGCGCACCATTCACATAGGCTGAAGCGTAGTCCTCAATGAACTTCATCAACAGCAGGCTTGTAATCCATTCATTCGCATGAAATGAACCGTTATAGTGCACCTCCGCGGGTCCTGATCCGATACGGATGGAGGGAATGGTCTTTCCAAGCACACTCCGGCCGATCGATTCGACCGCCAGGAACGGATACCTTTGCTTCAAGAGCCCCAAATCCTCCATCATGCGCTCATAATCATAGGGGTTGGCCGTATCCACGGCTTCCATCGTCCTGCCAGGCGCCACAGCAACGGTTTGTCCGATACAGATACAAGGGCGATGCGGATCACCGCCCGGATTTGCCGCGATCCGGTCCGCCACGTTCCCGCCTTTCCTCGCGGCCAACCGGAATAACGGTTTTCCATACCGCACCGTATAAGGGAATATCATCTCATTTCCCCCTTCAAGTTCAAATGCCTATCCGCTTATAAAGGGCCGATAGCCTAGCTAATGCATATGAACGGGAATTAGATAATATTCGGAACCTGCCAAACCACAGGCGTTACTTTAATATGCTCGTTCAGCCATGATTGGGCGATCTTCCTGAACAATACCGGGTCGCCGCTGCAAAAGAACTGATGTACGGGTACGGTACCCGTGGTCGCAAGTTTCCCCTTATGATACAAGATCGTGCTGATTTCTCTGGCCGTTTCGTCCGCAGAACTGATCAGAGTCACGTTGGGTCCCATAACCTGGGAGATGATATCGGAAAGAAAAGGATAGTGCGTACAACCTAAGATCAAACAGTCTATAGGCTTCTTCCTCAGCTCGGATAATGTATCCGCCACAACCTTCCGCGTCTCTTCAGCATGGAACAGACCCTGCTCCACCAGCGGTACGAACGATGGGCAAGCCTGGCAGATTACCTGAATTTGTGGCGATATTTGGCGGAGAGCGTACTCGTAAGCACGACTTTTGATGGTGCCTTCGGTACCGATGACCCCGACTCTCAAATTCCTGCTCGTTTTGATCGCTGCCCGGGCCCCCGGATGAATCACACCGACGACGGGGATCGGCAGTCTGCTGCGAATCTCTTCAAGAGCTACCGCCGTTGCCGTATTGCAGGCGATAACAATCATTTTGGGATGAAATTGAAGCAAATAATCGACAATCTGGCGGGTAAAAATCAATACCTCTTCCGCAGGCCGCGGGCCGTACGGTGTACGGGCCGTATCCCCGAAGTAAATGATCTTTTCTTGCGGCAATTGACGCATGACCTCCTTGACCACGGTCAATCCTCCAACCCCTGAATCCAGTATGGCTATCGCTTGCTGCACGTGTTTTCGCTTCCTTTATGTTGGTGTGTTGAAACGATGTATGCTTTTCCAGTCTATGAATGAAGGAAACAATTGGTACCTGGCGTATACTGTAACCGCACAAGTTATTCTATATTAACAGACCCCTTGTCCAAAGAAAACCCAAACCCGCTGCTCTCCACGAATGCGCCCTTTATTTGCGTTCTGCGGCCCACATCAAAATCTGCAGAACAGCAATGATTACAAATGCGGTTAATGCCATAAAAGGAATGGTGATAAATCCGAAATAATTCACATAGTCGACATCGCATGGAATCGGACCGCAGGCTTGCGCGCCGCTTGTAAACCATGATGTTTTTTGCATCAAATAATGATAAAGCGAGATGCCGGCGCCCCAAATGGACATAGGGAGCGCATATATGTACATATGTCGTTCCTTGCGAACGGCAGCAATGCCCAGGATAATGACGAGCGGATACATCAAAATACGCTGATACCAGCAGAGCTTGCATGGAATGTAATGCAGAATTTCGGAAAAATACAGGCTGCCGAGGGTGGCGGTCAACGCCACGAACCAGGAAAGATGCAGCCCGTTCTCGCGGATGGTGTTCCTCCAATTCATAACTCTTTCTCTCCCTTCTATTAATCTCATCATATCAGAACCGGCGGAGGTGTTCCATCTTACGAAAGTCCGCTCATTCCGCAGAAACAAACCAGCGAGCCTGGCCCGTTCAGGCACAGCTCGCTGGTTTCACCGTTCTTTCTCTACACCGAAAAGCAGAGATACCCCAAAAAAGGCCGGCCCGCAGGCCGGCCTCTGAACACCGGTTTTCATTATCTTTTCTTTCTTCCGTTCTTCACAAGAGTCATTCTTCGGCTGTGCCTAAGCCATGAATAATACGCCTTCAAATCACGAAGCTGAATGTCTTGAGAGACGCGGCCAAGAAACGTCACTACGATCATTTTGTGCAAAGGGTTGCCGGCAATGTCGATCTCATCTTTTATTTCGACAAACTCTGATACCATCACCAGGTCCTCGTCAATGAGATAAACGTCCTTCTCATTCGCATAATACGGTTGAATTCCGCCGTACTTCAATTTATTCCATAAAAAACTGCAAATATGCTCAATTCCGCCCTTTTCGTCTTCCACACGCTCGGACCACCGGTTTTGTGCGTGGCTGGTGATTACGATGTCGGCTATTTTATATCCGTTAAATGGTACATGGAAGGGTTCATATGTACTCCAACGACTCATTATTTTATCTCGCAATAGTGATTCTCCCCCTTCACACTGAAAAAGACTGCTACATCTAATGTAGTATCGATATTACAAACCGTCAAGGGATACTTTGTCAGATGGCGCAATGTAAAGAAAACTATTTCTTTTCCCGCATTTGTCCATTACAATTAAGTACTAGAAAGGAGTGAACCGGGATGGGACGTCCTATTCCTGATTTTGGAAAATTTCTTGAAGGTCTTCGAGGATCCATGTCTTTGAGAGAAGCGGCTAAGAAAAGCGGTCTTTCTCATGCTTATATCAGAGATTTGGAACTGGAACGAAACCGTTCGACCAACGACAAAATCACCCCTTCGCCCGATACGCTGAAGAAGCTCTCGGCTGCATACGGTTATTCTTATACGGAATTGATGATCAAAGCGGGACATCTGCCGGGCGGCGATACCGATTCGCAATCCAACGGCAACCGATTGGATATGGATCTCAATCACGTGTATTTTATCGAAATCGGCAGGAAGGACATCACTTATCATACAGAGGGCTCGAACATTGTCCATAGCATCGATTCGCTGCTGGATTTCAGCACGTTTTTAGACGAACTGGAAGAAAACGACTTCAAGAAAATGGATACCGATCTGTATGTTAATCTAAATCACATTCGCAAGTATGACGAACGTAAGGGACTGCTTTTTTTTCATGAAGACGGCACCGGCCCCCGCGTAACCATCTCTGCGATCCGGCAGAAAAAGTATCACGACCTGATTGCCCGCAAAGTAGCGGCCAATACCGAGAAGAGCCTTGAATTTTCATTCGGCAAAAGCGGAAACACCCCGACGTTTTCCGCAGCCAACAAACACATTTAACTTAAACCGGCGCTGGCAGTAATGGGCAGACATAAGATGAGAGACATCACGGGATACGTTTACCCTGCCCTGATCTGAATCGTTTAATCTTCATACAACCGCCGCCTACTGGCCCGTCTGCGCGATCATGTGCTGCGGGCTTGTTTTCCATGTTTGGGCGCTAAGCATATAGCGAGAGCCATAAACCATTGGAGCATCCTTACTTCAATACAATGTCCAAGTAACTACCCAAGGAAAGTTGGTATATTATGAGGGTGTTATATTTAGTTCCCTTATTTTTTATATGTTGGCTGTCGATGATTGTGTTAGCTTTGGCAGTGTTTCGTCAGCGGCTTAAAGAATACCGGAAACAGATTGTTGTCAGCGCTGTTGTACTGACGCTTATATCCGTTTTTGTCCAAACGACACATTCGGTCATAGGCTTAATTTTGCAGCCTCTTTTTGTTATCTTATGCTTTTACATGATTTTCAGACTTCGTTTTATATACGCTTTGATCGTTAGTGTAGTGGTCTATCTGGTGGATACTACAACGGAACTGGGATTCTTCTTGATGATTAGTCGGCTTACTTCAGAAGATTTTTATAAGATCGCGCAGGAAAGCATGACGATGCCCGTCATTTCTTTGTTCTTGCTGAATTTGTCCGCCGCCTGTATCCTTAAAAAATTCAGACTCGGCTTTTCATTCGTGCCCTTTCATATTAACTGCAAAGACCACA
The DNA here is from genome assembly GCF_024519685.1 of Paenibacillus sp. Pae15. NCBI lineage: Bacteria > Bacillati > Bacillota > Bacilli > Caryophanales > Paenibacillaceae > Paenibacillus > Paenibacillus sp. Pae15. The sequence continues at coordinate 98,273 of NZ_JALJRM010000016.1, forward strand.
TTCACCCCCGCTTTCACAAAGCCATGTTTTTTATCATGAGTACCGGTCTGTTGATCATTACCCTAACCGTATCCTCCATATTTTATTGGAAGGCCGAAACTGCGGTCATTCAATTGTTTTCTGTGCTGCTGTTGATCGGGATCATACGCATTTTTTATGAAAAGGAATTGTCGGATGACTAGGTTCAAAACTCAAATGCGCATTTTTTATGATCAAAACGGATGGTTCTTAAGTCCCGGTTATTTATAAGCCAATCGGCACTGCGAACCTGTTGTTTTTCTTCATTACTTTTTGCACTCCTGTCCTGCGCACAATAGAATCGCACATTATGCGCCTTGATTCCAGTACATAAATCAATATAGGGAGAGATTCAAGTTATCAGCAAAATTCGACATAATTCGCTTGTCACCCTACTTAAAGTGTATTAAACTAAAATACAAGTAAATTTTATACAACAATAATGAACATGGATCAGCATGAGTCTATTTAACTATGTACCAAGTTCTAATTACCCTATAGAATAGAAGACAAGGGAGCCCATTCCAATGAGTTTTGCTATAAAAGTATTTCTTTCCTCCATCGAACTAAGCGCTATGATCGTGCTCTCTCTAACGATGTTTCGTTTTCAGTATTATTACTATTTACATAAGATATACGGTACCGCATTCATCATGTCTTTGATCACGTTTTATTTCAGGGATATCGTCGAGTTAGGCACTTTTGCCGTAATTTCCGCCCTGTCTGCTGAAATCATATTAATCATGATCATTTACAGAATTCCCTTTTTCTACTCTCTTCTTGTCAGTGTAACCGGTTTTATCGCCGGAGTCATTATCGAATCCGCCGTCATGCTTTCCGGCATCAAGCTGGGGTTATTTGACCCGGTACAAATTCAGCAGTCGGTTGCGGTGCTCGGTTCTATACAATTGATTACCGCATTCATCATCAGTTTGATCATCTATCCTCTGCAAAGAAGAAAGATCGGATTCTTGTTTAAAACCAAGTATTTGGCATCCCGCACGGCACTTAAAGGATATAATTTTATCTTGTCGGCTTTTTTAGTTTTGAGCATTGTCCTAGCTCAGCTCGAATTGATCTCTTTTTACAATCATTCTATGAATATTGTAAGTTCTACTTTTATTGCCTTCATCTTTCTGATTGGTATATATGTCGCTTATATTCACAACAAAAAAATCATTAGAGAAACTTATGAAAGGCCTGTGAGAGATGAACTTGATCGATCGCTCAGCAATGAGCATAGCAAAAGCAATCCGAAATAATTATGCCGATGCCGCATCCGAGAAAGTTCTGTTTTATTCGCTCAGTTTATTGATCAATACATCCCTGGCTATTGCTGCGACTTTAATCATCTGTACGTTTACGGGCCGCCTGCCCGAGGCGGTTATAACGATTTTTTCTTTTTTGTTCCTTAGATACTTGAGCGGCGGCGCTCACCTCAGTTCCTCGCTGGGGTGTTGCATCTTTTCCTTGACGATTTTAACTTCCTTGGCCCATATCGATTACGCTTACTTTCATACCGGGTTGATTCTTAATATACTCAGCTTCATAATTTTTTTGATCAAGGCACCGGAAGGGTTGGAAAATATAAGCCGCATCGATCCCAAAAACTACCTTTACTTAAAAATCATATGTTTAATATTTATAGGCAGCAATTTTTACTTTCAATCCTCCCTTTTATCCGCCGTTTTTTTTGCACAGTCCGTTACTTTGACCAAGCCGGGATACTTCTTGTTTAAATTAATGGAAAGGAGGTGGTACAATGAAACTGAAAATGGCAAAAGTAGCTAATAGCGTTGCTGTAGTACTTGCTTCATTCTTTGTTTTCACCAACACCATCATTGCGAATCGTCCGGAAACTCCGCAAGAACTCTTGAAAAAATAAGAACATCGTAGCACTTTAGGGCTGACGGGCCATGGCGCGTCAGCCTCATCCTTTTCCATGGAGCTGAACATTCATGCAGAAAATTCCCGTTACTCGCGATGGCAAAAGGGGTTCCGAGGCACTTGTAGTCGATGCATCCGATGTAATCAAGATCGACCGCATTCGGGACCGCGAAGTCATCGTTCATACCAAAGACGAACAGTACTATTTGGATTTTTCCTTTGACAACTTAGAAGAATGGTTATTCGAGGACGGATTTCGCCAGCTGGACAGCACCAATATCGTGAATATGAATCATGTCGATCGATACGACTCCAAAAAAGGCCTGGTGTATCTGACATCAAACCGGGCAAGCCATATAACCGCATCCGCCGCAAGAATTCACAAAGAACACATCGAGAATGCGATACAGCTAATTAAAACATCCAATTCCGCTTCCGCAGAGCATAATCCTACGCTGCATGAGAAACTGTTCACCAAAATCACAAGCGAAACCAACGATTACCAGCTGCTCCGTTCATATGCTACCATTCGTGCCGTAAATGAACGCAAGCTAGCAGAGCAAAAAATTTTGCACATGGCCTACCATGACTCGTTGACCAACCTGCCTAACCGCACGATGTTCGACGAGAAGCTGAAGGACTATTTTGAAGAAGCGCAGCGCACCGGTTCGATGATGGCGGTTATTTTTCTTGATCTGGACCGCTTTAAAGTCATTAACGATACGCTCGGACATCATATCGGAGATCAGCTGCTTCAAATGCTGGCCCGTAAGCTTCAGGAATATGTTAAAGGCGAAAACATCGTCGCCCGCTTCGGCGGTGACGAATTTATCATTCTTCTTACGGATGTGACTCAAGCGGAAGAAGCTGCGCAGTTTGCCGGAGGAATATCGGATTTGCTCAAGGAACCGTTCGTTATTGAGGACAACGAGCTTTTTGTCACGTCCAGCATCGGCATCAGTATTTACCCGCAGGACGGCACCGAAGTGGAGAGCCTTTTAAAAAATGCGGATATCGCCATGTACCGTTCCAAAGAGAAAGGGGGAAATTCATATCATTATTACCACCCGGATATGAACAAGCGATCCTTGCACCGTTTGAACCTTGAGGTGCATTTGCGCAAAGCCCTGGAGCGCGGAGAGTTTGAAATTTATTATCAACCGATCGTTGATCTTCGCCATGGGTCCGTGATCGGCATGGAGTCTCTCGTCCGTTGGCAGCACCCCGATTGGGGCATGGTATCCCCCACGGAATTTATTCCGCTGGCCGAGGAAACCGGTCTGATCATACCGATCGGCAACTGGATTTTGAAGCAATCGTGCATGCAAAACAAAGAGTGGCAGCAAAAGGGCCTCCCCCCTCTGGTCGTATCTGTCAATATTTCAGCGATACAGTTTCACCAGTCGAATTTTGTGCAGACGGTGATGGATACCCTGCAAGAGTCCGGCTTGGCCCCCGATCGGCTCTGTCTGGAAATCACGGAAAATGTAGCGATGAATAACGTCCCTTACATTATCGAGACCCTGCAAAAGCTGAAGGTGCTCGGCGTACGCCTCTCCATTGATGACTTCGGCACCGGATATTCCTCCTTAAGCTATTTGAAACGGTTCCATGTACATACGCTGAAAATCGACCAATCGTTTATTCGGGATATTTCTTCCGATGAAGACAATGCTGCGATTGTAACGGCCTTGATCGCCATGTCCCGTCAATTAAAGATCAAGTCATTGGCGGAAGGCGTAGAAACCATGGACCAACTTCATTTCCTGATTGCTCAAGGCTGTGACGAGATTCAAGGCAATGTATTCAGTAAGCCGATCCCCGCCAGCGACTTTGAACATTTAATTAAAAATAACAAGCAACTGTATGTAAACATCTGAACCAAGAAAAAAGGCGGTCTGCGGCTGCAACTTTTTTCTTTTTTTTTCGTCAAATTATGGTAGTCCAGCTCATTCGGAAAGGATTTGAACCATGCCTGCTCCTCTATCCCGCAGCTCCCGTTCGTCATCGCGGCCTTCTTACAGCGCGGTTCCCAAGAGAAAAAAAAACGTTAAAAACCGCAGATTATCCGTTTCGGTAACATTATTTTTCTATACTCTGTTTGTATTGTTTATCTTCGGCTTATTTTTCTTACTATGGTTTTTTCTAACCGAATCAGGCACCAACCTTCGATATTTGATGGCCGATACGCTGATTACAACCCAGCACCGCCACTGGGCCAAATATATTATCGGCAATGATGAGCTGGAAAAGCGGGTTCATCGATACTGGTCGCAATTCGACACCTATTCGGAAGTCCAGGATCAAGGGCTCGTCCATGTGGACGGCACAAGCACTTCCACGATAGAGAAGCAGTCCAAGCCGCCTATTGAGATTGAAGATATTCAAGGTACGAATTTTAAAGGTAAGCTTCTGATTGTCCATGATCCGACGATGCTGCGTATCGCTGTGCCCGGAAAAGCCGGAAAGGGCGAGAAGGTTTCCGATATGGTGCAGCGTCTGGATGCGCTCGCCGGCGTGAATGCGGGGGGCTTTGTAGACCCGGAATGGAAAGGAAACGGCTTCCAGCCTACAGGGCTTGTCATGTCCGGAGGCCAAATCTTTTATAATGACGGCGGCATGAATACGCCAACCCATATCGTCGGTATCGACAAAGAGGGGCGTATGGTAGCAGGTAAATATTCTCCGTCCGAGCTTCTGAAAATGGGCGTACAGGAAGCGGTCACGTTCGCTCCCAGGTTTATCGCAAACGGTGTCGGGCTGATTAAGAGCAAAGCCGACGGCTGGGGCATCGCTCCCAGGACCGCGATGGCCCAAAAGGCCGACGGAACGGTAATGTTCGCCGTTATTGACGGGCGTCAACCCGGACACAGCATCGGCGCCACGCTTTACGACATCCAGAATATTTTTCTAGAGCGCGGTGCAGTCACTGCGGCTAATTTGGACGGCGGCTCATCCTCAGTACTGGTGCTGGGGAATCAGGGAAATCAGGATGCCGCAGTGTCCGCTTCCACCAATAAAACAACCAAGGCCGTCATTGTAAACAAGCCCTCCAGTGAATATGGCGAACGATATTTGCCGACATCCTGGCTTGTTTTCAAGGATCCGAAGAAAGCGAACATTCGCAATATTTGGGAGGGACTGGATCCGAGTAAAATCGACCCGTCCAAGTGGTAAATCCATCTTCAACTATATAACGGAACGGGACTTGGAGTAAAAGCCAAGTCCCGTTGCCTATGTTATGCTTCCTCGCGTTCCGCTGTTGTAGCGGCGACGGAAGCTTCTGCAGCAGCTATGTCGTCCTGCCGTTGAGCGGCTTTATCTTTTTTCCAGGATTTCACTTCTTCCCCTACATGAATCGCCACTTCCTTGGCTTTGCTTGCCCATTCGGAAGTATGCTTTCCGATCGTCTCTACTGTCGTTTGGGACGTTTCCGATACGGCGGAAAAGATTTGCTTCGATTTCTCGGCGACATCCCCCGCCAGCCGCTGTGTCTTCTCACTGACCTGCTGATACCCCTCTGCAATATCGTTTCTTAGTTCACGACCGGACTTGGGTGCCAGCAGCAGCGAGGTTACGGCGCCCAGCACACTGCCGATCACCGCTCCAATGATCAAATCCTTGTTTTTTTTGTTTGCTGTCATCTTCTCTTCACTCCTTGGATTGATTTGATTTCGAAGCTTTCAGTCGATACCAGAGATGAAGACCGGCTGTCATGAGCTCTACCAAATCCTTAGCGGTGTCGCGGTTGTTAAGGACAGCCCTGCGGGCTTCCGATACCGTATCTTCCACTGCCAATGATACAGCCTTGACGGAACGGGACATCCGGTCCACCGCTTCACCCGTTTCATTCGCAGCAGCAAACCAGAAGTCGACCGTACCCAGCTTTTTCTGCACATCTTCCATCACTTCGGTGGAAACCTTAACCAGCCGCTCCGATTCCTCCGTCGTTCTGCGCACCTGCTCCTGCATAAATTCGAGCTTCATTTCGCTGCGCTTCAGCACCTCTGTTGCCGTTTGTATCAACCTGACAGCGAAAAATAAAAATAGAAGGAATGCGAGCATGCAGAGCAAGAGTCCCCATTGCCACCACATGGCCGTCACCTCCGATCCATTAAGCTTCTGGACGAATGCCTATGAGATACTACAGTATAAGACGCCGGGGGCCATTTTGACACAACAATTGAAAAAAAAGTATGGCAGCAGACCTGTCCGAACGCAAAACAATCATAAGCAGTTCATGACGTCAACCTGGTTGGCAAGAAGAAAAAAGAAGGTATAATGGAGAGAAGTGGATGCGTTTTCTGATTCTCCTGATTACATAAGAAAGCGGTGGACTCATCGATATGAACAGAGAGCAAGGCTTGCAGCGAATTGAAGAGGTCAAAATCATTGCTATCGTACGAGGTGTGGAAGAACAGCACATTGTCGGCGTCGCCGAGGCGCTGTTGGCGGGGGGCATTCCCGTCATGGAGATTACAATGAATACGCCCGGAGCGCTCAGGATGATCGGGAAGCTGCAAGAGCAGTTCGGCGACCGGATGTATATCGGAGCCGGGACCGTATTGGATTTGGACGATGCCCGTCAAGCCCTGGACGCGGGCGCATCCTATTTGGTCACGCCTAATATGGAGGAAGAAGTCATCTCTTATGCGGTCCGCCGTGACGTTCCTATCTTCCCTGGAGCGATGACGCCGACGGAAATCGTCAAAGCATGGAAAGCCGGGGCGACGGCTGTGAAAATTTTTCCGGGGTCCAGCCTTGGCATGGGCTACATTAAAGAGCTGATGGGACCTTTGAATCACATTCCTATGATGGCCGTCGGCGGGGTTAACGAAGACAATATAGTCGAGTTTATCAAAATAGGGTGTTACGGTGTCGGCATCGGCGGCTCGCTTGTCAATTTAAAGGAAATTGCCGCCGGAAATTATGGATGGATTCAGGAAAAGGCATCGCGGTTAACGGCTCGTTTAAGAGGCTGAGCCCGCTTCATCCAAAGAGAACAAAAGCCAACAGCGGCTGCGGCAGTCATAAGCGTTAAACCAAAAAAGGCGGCCTTTAGGCCGCCTTCATCTTCACTTAACCTTTTATGACATCGTGGTCCACGTAGCGTTCACCGTTCAGTTCGCTGATTACGTTAATAGCCACTTTGGCGCCGTCCCCGGCTGTAATGATCGTATGCACGCTTACTCCTGCAGCCGTCCCGGCCGCCCAAATACCTGGTACAGCCGTTTTGCCGTCACTGTCCGCTTCAAAGACCGTTTTGATCCGGGGCTCCGTACCCGGCTTGGTGGATACGCCAATCTTTTCCGCGAGTTCGACGGAAACACCCGTGGCAAGAATGACATGCTTCGCCTCGTAGGTTCCGTTTTCCGTTTCCACCTGGAAGACATCACCAGTCTTTTTTACATTTACCGCCTTGGATTGCACCAGTTCTGCGCCAAACTTGGCAGCTTGCTTCTTGCCGATCTCGACGAGATCCGGGCCCGAGATTTCCGTTACCCCGTAGTGGTTCTCAACCCATGCGCGTTTGGTAATGCTCTGATCGTTATCGATAACCACTGTCTTCTTCCCGGCTTTGGCGGTAAAAAGCGCTGCACTGGCTCCGGCTGGTCCTGCTCCGATAATAGCAACATCGTAAGACATGATTTCATTCTCCTTTCCAGTATGTCGGACACGCAAACAGAGAATTGGTCCGCCGCTCCAAAATGTTTACATATGCCAATCTGCTTTGTAACGTAAAAAGTAAATCGTATTCTATTTTATTCTATTATCCTCCAAATTATGGCATATGTCAACTTCTCACCGTTCTCGCTGCCGCTGCCTGCTCTAAAAAAATTTTCACATGCTTTTCGTCGAAAATTTAATATTTTTGTAACATTTTACCCATCAATATACGTTATTATGATAGATAGTGCATATTTTACCTTATCGGGAGGAACTACGGATGTTGTCACCGCGCAAAAAGAAAAAAAACCGAAAAATACTGCGTACCGTCATGCTTACCCTTGGAATTTTCGGTATAGGGGCAGCCAGTTATGCGGGTTATTTAATACATAAAGCTGATAAAGCTCTGGAGCAAATGTCCGTATCCGCCGCAGGCGCACATCAGTCAGCCGCTGTTGAAAGCAGCGCGCAGCTGAAACCGATGAGCTTTCTGCTGATCGGTGTGGATAACCGAAGCGGCAGCGGAGGAAGCATGAATAGCGACGTGATGATGCTGGTCTCGCTCAATCCTGAGACGCGTTCAGCCACCATGGTTTCCATCCCTCGCGACTTGCAGCTAAAGCCAAGAGAATTCGGACTGTCCTCGCAAAAAGCCAACTATTATTACGCTTACTATTATAATAAGGACCGCGAAACGGCCCTCGCCCATACCAAAAAATTCTTCAGCGGCATGTTTGACGTTCCGATCGATTATATAGCGGTGATCGATTTTGACGGGTTCCGCCAGGTGATTGACGAGCTTAACGGAATTACAATTGATGTCGACATGGATATGCGTTATGTAGATAACTTCGACGGTACGAACATCAATCTGTCCAAAGGGCTGCAAACACTCAACGGCAAGGAAACGCTTGATTTCCTGCGTTACCGCAAGTCCAACCGGGGCACGCAGGAATCCTCCGACATTGCCCGAAACGAACGGCAGCAGAAGGTCTTGTCTACGCTGCTTGATAAGATGACCTCGTTTACCGGAATCACCCAATGGGGAGGATTGCTCGACATTGCCGGCAAAAATGTGCAAACCGATATTCCGCCTGACCAGCTGCGCAAATTCATCCTGTCCTTTCAGAAGCTGAAGCCCGATCATATCGAATCGATTCCTTTGGATGGGCGATGGGATAGCCCCTATATTGTGCCCAAAGAAGAGGATCTTAGTGCCGCCATCGCCGCGCTTCGGACGCAGCTGGGCCTACCATCGGAAAGCAGCACGGTTACAGGCGCGACCTATAGCGTACTTTCAAAGCGCTTCGGTATAGACCCATCCGTCACCGACCTCCGGGACAAAAACATAACCCAGACACATTACAGGACTTCCCGATAAAGGAGGTCCTGTCAGCCATACGATCAAGCGTTCACACGGATTACAGATGTCTCCTGAAGATTTGGGTGGCTGCCAGAGATGGCGCAGCATCATCCATTTCTTCATCATATTCCTCGTCATCCGGATGAACGATTTGCTCATTTAATATTTCCGCCGCTTCACCTTCCGTCAGTTGTCTGCCGAACTGCAGCTCCAGCCGGCTTTTTTGTTCGTTCTCCATGCTTTTCCCTCCGCCTCAGTATAGGGATTATTTTTTTCTAATCCGCCGCTTTTTATGAAAATAGCAAAAAACCATCTTCAGCCGTATTACGGTTTACGGTTTCTGAAGATGGTTTATTTAGGTTGTATAACGTAAGCGCACTTGCTGCCTCCCTTGGCCAGACATTCCATTCGCTCCACTCTGGCTTCTTTGCCAAGCAAGCTTTTGAACATCTCCAGCTCACAACTGCACGCATGATTGTATTGGTTAGCCACCTGCGAGATGGGGCAATTATGCTCGTTCAGCAGAAAGGACCCGTCTTCTTTCCGTTCCAGCTCCACCATGTAGCCATTCGCATTCTGAATGTCCGAGAGCTCCAGTACCCGGTCCACCAGGGATTTACCTTCCATCCGATTCTCATATCGTCGGATCAGGCGCTGCTTCCGGCGTTCGAACAGCAGGTTCACCTTATCTTCCCCCAAAGCGGATTCCAGCTCTTCCAACAAATCCAACGTGAGATGCTGGTACTTCTTCGGAAACAAGTCTTCTGCATGCTCTGTCAGCGAATACTGATTCATGGGTCTTCCCATCGCTTGCCGAACCAGCTCCGATGCGATGAGGTTGTCTCGTTCCAGCGTGTTCAAATGACGCCGTACGGCCATTTCCGTAATGCCCAGCTCTCTGGTCATCTCGCTGACGCTCAGCGGTCCCTTGGTTTTAAGCATGGTTAAAATCATTTTTCTCGTGGATACGTCCGCCCCGTGGTTCATCCGGTCTCACCGTCCTTCTTGTTAGCCGAGCGCCGCTTGTTCATGCCGCTGCCGGGTTATGTCGCCGTCTGAATACAACACATTGTAAACGAAAATAATCCATAAGTAAATGAATGTGCTCAAAGTTATAAGAACCGGATATGAAAAACGAGAACGGATTTACAGAACAGGATTCACGTCTTTTACCCGTTGCAGCACCGCCTACAGCATTTCCTTACGAATGAAAGCCGGAACCGCTTCGGCGAATGCTTCGAGTGCTGCCGGGAGCCTGCCGATCATGGGATGCAATCCTTTGTGCCTGACCGCAGTGTAATCCTGTGTTAACGGTCGGCGCAGCAGAACCAGCTCCTTTAGCGTTGCAGCCGTGTCCTGGTCAAAGACGCCTTCATCGCCTAAAATGTCGATAATGTCCTCGTAGCTGCTTGCATCGCGCATCATAAACGCATCAATGAGCAGACTGCCTACATCCGTTACCGTCTCGATAGCCAGATGAAGCGTCCGCTCTTGGGCAAAATGAAGGAGAAGCGGTTCTTCCTTAGCCTCCCCCTGTACATCTTCCGGCCAGGCTTCTCTTAATTCGGTGCAAGCCTGCAGCAGCGTAGGCACAAATGACAAGCGCAGATCGATTTGTTCCTGGTTGACATAATACATGTGGTTATCTCCGTTTCTTATTTCTCCGTTTAGACCATATCAGGATTGCAGGGAATGAAACAAACAACAGAACGATAAGCACGACGGCCTGCATCAAATATTCGTAGCTCATCTTCATTCGTTCTCCCTGGAGGGCGCACCTTCGCGCGAATAGGCCCAATGATTCGTCGGTCCGTGTCCTCCGCCAATCCCCAGTTCATGGCGGATCGCCAGCGTAATGAAGCGCTTGGCCGTATGCGCGGCTTCCAGGAGCGGCTTCCCTTTTGCAAGCTCGGCACATATCGCTGCGGAGAAGGTGCAGCCTGTCCCGTGCGTATGGCGCGTCTCATAACGTTCCCCCGTCAGCAGGTGGAAGCTTTCTCCGTCATAGAGCACATCGGTAGGATCGCCGCTGCGATGACCGCCCTTCACGATGGCTGCCGAAGCGCCCAACTCCTTCACTATACGTACAGCCGCCTGCTTCATGTCCTCCAGCGACGACACGGTCATCCCCGTGATGACCTCCGCTTCCGGAATATTCGGCGTTACGACGGCTGCCAGCGGCAGCAGCTTTTGCCGCAGCGCGTCCTGGGCGTTCTCGGCAAGGAGGCGGGCACCGCCTTTGGAAACCATCACAGGATCTACCACCAGCCGCCGCAGACCGGCTTTACGAATACAGTCCGCCACAAGCTCAATGACCTCCGGCTGCGAAAGCATGCCTGTTTTGGCCGCATCGGCTCCGAGATCCGATAAGACCGCCTGAATCTGCTTTTCGATGCCTTCGAGCGGGATATCGTATATTCCATGCACACCCAATGTATTCTGTGCCGTGACGGCCGTGATGGCGGACATTCCGAACACGTCCAGCATTTGAAACGTTTTGAGATCGGCTTGAATCCCCGCACCGCCGCCGCTATCCGAACCGGCGATGGTCAGAGCTTTAGATATGACCATTCCTACAATCTCCTTATTCAATAAGATAATACGCAGTGTCTAGAATTTACCTTAGTTTAAGTTTAGTCTTCCGTCGGTTTACCGTCAAGAAGCCCGGGGGGACGGGGTTGTTTCGTTTGGTGATCATTTTATGACAACTGGAATAAACGCTTTGACGCCGTCAAAGCGAAAGCGTTATGATGAAGTTAACGAAAGAGTTAAGGAAAGGGTCCGATCTTTGATGATCAGTAGACTGCATGCGCTGCACATCATCACCACGGGACGGCAAGAGCTCGAAGAGGTGGCCGCGATTCTGAAGCGGTGCCCTGTGTCGTTCATCGATGTGCTGCATATACGCGAGAAGCACCGGAGCGCACACGAGCTTGTGCAATGGCACGCGATGCTGAAGCCCCTGCTCCCTCAAACAAAGGTAGTGCTGAACGACCGTATGGACGCTGCGCTTGCAGCCTCGGCGGACGGGGTGCAGCTCACTGGGAACAGTCTGTCGCCTGCAGAGGCACGGGCTATCGCCCCGACAGGCATGACTATCGGCTGTTCTGTGCATTCTGCCAATGAAGCGGCGGAAGCATCCCTCCAAGGCGCGGATTACGTCATCTTCGGCCATGTCTACCCTACGGGCTCGAAGCCGGGAATCCCCCCTAAAGGCATTGCCGTCCTGAGACAAACTGTGATTGCCGCAAACGTGCCGGTCATCGCCATCGGAGGCATCGAGCCGCAGACCGTGGACGACGTTCTGTCCACCGGTGCCGCAGGCGTAGCTGTACTGTCTTCCGTCCTGCTGCACTCTGACCCTGTCGGACAAGTATACGCTTACCGTGAGGCGCTTGATCGGACCAAGCACAAACCAAGGAGAGGATTTACATGAGCACGGCAGCACAACAAACCGGCGGCAGGACATCGGCCCCCACCGCAATCATTATCGGAGGAGGCGTCATCGGCTGTGCAGCGGCCTTCGAACTGTCCAAGGCCGGTTATGCCTGCACCCTTCTCGACAAAGGGGCTATTCATCAGGAAGCGTCTACTGCCGCCGCAGGTATGCTCGGGGCCCAGGTGGAAATACATCAGCCCGGTCCGTTCTACGAGCTTTGCCGCCAAAGCCAGGAGATATATAAAGCCTGGATCGATGAGCTTGAGCAGATCGGCGGCGTAACGGCACAATACATCGGTAAGGGAATACTTCGCGCCGCCCTGACGGAAGAAGACGAGCTTGAGCTTCGCAGCCGTCTGTCGTGGATTCAGAACGCCGACTGGATGAAGCCGGAGGACATGCGGCGGATGGAGCCAGAGCTTTCCGCTGAAGTGCGGGGAGGATTACATTTTCACGCCGATCACCAGGTCCATCCGGTCTGGCTCGCCAAATCACTTGGCGCAGCCATTGTACGGCAAGGCTGCCGCATCCGCGAATGGACGCCCGTATTCAAGCTGCTGACGGAGCCCGGCACCGGACGTATCTGCGGCGTTCAAACCTCGGAGGGCCCCCTGTATGCCGACATCGTCGTGCTTGCTTCCGGAGCCTGGAGTCCGGCATTGACCGGGCCGCTGGGCATCAAGCTTGATATGTTCCCCGTAAAGGGACAATGCATATCGGTCAAAACGGGAGCTCCGATCATCCGTTCAACCGTATTTACTCATGGCTGCTATATCGTACCGAAGCTGGACGGCAGCTATATCATCGGAGCGACGCAAGCGGAAGCCGGTTTCGATAAGCAAGTCACCGTAAAGGCCATAGCCGAGCTTCACGGCAAAGCGGCCGCGCTGCTGCCGCGGATAGAAGAGGCCGAATTTATAAGCTCCTGGGCAGGTCTGCGCCCCGGGACACGTGACGGGCTGCCGTATCTCGGCGAAACCAGTGAGCTTCCCGGATTGATTTTCGCCACAGGTCATTATAGAAACGGGATTCTGCTTGCTCCGGTCACCGGCAGAATTGTTGCTCAGATCGCGGCAGGAGACAAGCCTCTTGAGGATCTCAAGCCCTTCTCGCCAATGAGAGATTCCGCAAAAGCAACGGCATCATTATGATTTCAAACGGGCAAGCAGCGCCCAACGGCGTTCATGGCGCCGTTTGTATTTCGGAAGCCCCCGGTACAGTTCTACCGCCTCGCGGAACGACCGGCGGGCTTCTTCTTCTCTGCCCAACTTGCGGTATAATTGACCTAGCAAATAGTACGCTTCGCAAGAGGAGGAATTCACCTCACGGAACCGTTCCAGATATCCAATCGCTTTCTTTGCATCCGTATCCGCGAAGGCTTCGCCCAGTTTAAGATAAGGATCGCCGTATTTTACCCTGGGATTCAGTTGCACCGCCTGCAGGATCAAACGCTCTCCTTCTTCCACCGCTCCGAGCTTCAGCTTGCAGATTCCCTTCTCGCTCAGCACATCCGCAGAATCCTCCATGACCTCGCCTACCTGATCCAGCAGTTCAAGCGCAGCAGCGTATTTTTTTTGTTCCATATAGATTCTGGCAATATCCAGCTTGGTCGATGTATGGTGCGGACTCAGGCGAAGCTCCTCTTTAAGCTTCGACAAGCGCCGCGATCTCTTGAGAGGCTTGAGCACGCTCGGTGTCATTCCAATAAAGCGGCGATCCAGCAAATAAAAAAGGATGATAACCACAATAATGGCCACAAAAGGATTGCCCAGAACCCACCACAACAAGGAAAAAATCAATAATTTGCCCATTCTTCATCACTTCCTGCCTTCATATCATTTTAGCCGATTGTACCATATTTTGCTGTAAAGTGAACAATACACGAACGCTGGCGCGATCCGCCATCCCAAAACCCTTTATTTTGCAGTATAAGCATGATATGGAATAATGATAAAAGAAACGGCAAAACATTTTAAAATTACCCGGCTTACCTGTGAACGTTCTCTGAACATGCAGGAATTCGGTGAATGGGTCGCGAATGGATGAGCTTATAAGGCAAGCCGATCAGGAGGACCGAAGGAATATGAATAAAGCACAAGCCGGCAAATGGCGGAAAACAAGGCAAATGGGAAAAGCGAAATATGTAATGTATTACGGAGTAGTGACCTGGGGACTGCTGCTGACCTTTCTCTTTACGGCTGTCGAATGGTTCTCCCAACAGTCTTTCAACGGATCATGGTTTACAATTCGTCTCGTGGTGTTTAGTATCGTCGGATTCTTCATTGCCAATTTTCGCTGGGATGCCAATGAAAGAACATTTTTGACCAAAGATGCAGAGTAAGGAGCCGGTTTGAGGCAAAGAGCTATATATAAATAATTCACTTGACTTTAGTAAGTGACATGGTTTATTATACTTACGTTAAGTAAGTTGTTGAACATTTAATTTCTTCATACTAAAGGAGGCTGCATCATGTCTAATGTATTATTTATCAAAGCGAACGACCGCCCTGCCGATCAGGCGATCAGCGTAAAGCTGTACAATACTTTTTTGGAGAGCTATAAAAAATCCCATCCGGCGGATCAAATTACGGAGCTGGACCTGTTCGCGGAAAATCTTCCTTATTACGACTCCACTTCCATGACCGGTATGTACAAGCTTGCTAACGGTATAGAGCTGACTGCCGAAGAAAAGCAAGCGACCGACATCGTTAACCGCTATCTGAACCAATTCCTGGCTGCTGATAAAGTGGTTATTGCTTTTCCATTGTGGAACTTCACTGTCCCTGCACAGCTGATCACATACCTGACTTACCTCTGCCAAGCAGGTAAAACGTTCAAATATACCGCTGAAGGCCCTGTAGGACTTGCCGGCGACAAAAAGGTAGTCCTGCTTAACGCTCGCGGCGGCGTTTACTCTGAAGGTCCGGCGGCTCAATTGGAAATGTCGCTTAATTACGTCAAAACCATCATGGGCTTCTTCGGAATCAAAGATATTGAAGTAACGGTTATCGAAGGACACAATCAATTCCCAGATCGCGCGCAATCCATCGTGGAAGAAGGACTGAACCAAGCTTCCAAGCTGGCTGCTTCCTTCTAAGGATACGCAAACGAAAAGACTCCCGGTCCGGTACGCCGAGCCGCGGAGCCTTTTTTATCCTATGCGCAAAAAATAACCCGTAATCGTTTGGATTACAGGCCGTCAAGGGATATATATTAAAAAGGGGGTCGATATTTATTATAGACCGGCAACATTAATATCAAATAAAAGACAGATTACAGTTTTGTTACAAAACAGCCGGGAAAGTCATCCTTTGGTGGACGCAGGCTCTCCGCCCGTTTTCTTTTTCATGACGAATTGGGCGAAAAACAGCAGCACTTCGTTGTTTACAAACGAAATCAATAATCCGAACAAGCCGAACATGCGTGAAAAATGGTGATCCGGTCCTGCAAACACCAACGCCCACCACCAGCAGGCAGGAAATGTAATGATCATGTTAACCGCAGTTCCCGCCAAAAAAGACCAAAGAAGCTTCCCGGTTTTGATCATGGAGCCGATTCCTACCAGACCTGTCAAAATACACCCGGCCCCCAGGATGAGCCAATATATGGAGTCATATGTCAAGGCGATTCACTCCCCAAAGTTGACCTAACATGCAGCGCTTCAACCACAAGATTACCATGAAAACGTTGGCCATACAACCAGCCTTCTCCGATTGTCTTGAAACTGTCATTAGTTTGGGGACAATGTCGATGATCATCATCGCATTACAAAAACCGTTCGCATGTTTCACGCAAACGGTTTGTGTTTGAATGGACAGATTCATACCGGCATGCTCCAGACGATTTGGAAAATTCGGACATAAACCGGCTTTCCGTCAGCTTGCTGCACCACGACATGATCCGGCTTTACATCCCTCAAGTCTCCGGAAACACTCCCCTTGATCGTCTCAACCACCAGCTTTTTGCCGAGGACAGCTCGAAGCGCTTGGACGACGAACGGGTCTACCTGAAATACCGGCTGAGGCTGGACGACATGCGGTTGGTTCATTATGTATAAATCCTCCTCATATCATTTACATTCTCTTGCACATATGCTTCGGGAATTTAGGCTATTCGTGGTACAATAGTTTATATAGACCGGTGAATGAAGGGGGATTCCATGACAAGCCGTCAAGACTTATATGAGTTGGAAGAAACATTCAGACAATTATTTCGCAGGATAAGAACAAGCTGGTCCCGATTTGAAGAACAGGGTGTATCGGCTTCCCAAGCGATTATTTTGGAAAAATTGAATAGCGACGGGCCGCTCAAGGTGTCCCAAATCGCCGAGGCGCTGTGGATTACTTCCGGTGCCGTTACAACGTTATCCGACAAACTGATTGCCGGAGGCTTTGCCAAAAGAACCCGGTCGGAGGAAGACCGCAGGGTTGTCATGATGGAGATTACGGATAAAGGCCGGGAAGTCATCGAAGCCTTGAGAGCTCATAAGAAGAGAGTGGTCGAGGCTTATTTCGGGGATTTACCCGAAGAGGATGTCCGTCATTTAACCCGCATTTTCAAACAGATATTAAGCAGGGAAGAAATATTATAACCGCTGGCCGCTGCCGCATCTAAGAATTACTTAAGAACGCAGTTTATTAAGCAGCGGTACACGGTATCTGTTGAGAATGGCCAGAATAACATAGTAGCCTATAACAGAGAATACGACGCTGTTGATCAAGGCGCCCACTGTAAAATCAATGCCTATCTGTGCCCGGCTTTGAACGTTCTCTGCAGCTTCCATATACTCCACTTCATCGATTTCGATTTCCGCAGGAGTATGTCTGCTGAAGAGCAAAGATACGAGCCCGCCGATTTTATAATTGAGGTAGAACAGGGCCGGCCAAAGAACGGAACCGACGGCGGCGGATGCCAGAGCGGCCGTTACACTGGCCTTAAACAAACGCGCGAGGGCGGCTGAAAGAAAGGCTCCTATGCCGAAAGTAGGCAGCCAGCACGGAACAAAACCGACAACAAGTCCAAAGGCGACATGACGGTCGGCCGATTTTACCCGGAGCAGACGGATCAGGGTCAATCTCCATTTTCTTGTCCATTTCATCATTCCGTCTCCATAAGATCTGATAAAACGAATAGGAGCCATGGTTTACCGGGCTCCTATTCGTTTTAGCCTTTTTATGATGTTCATTTCCATTATAGCCGCCCATTCGGCCGCTGACAAGGATTAGCCATCATAAATTCCGCATCATCGGGATCAACTCTTGGAGGAACGGTTCATATGATAATAGCAACAAAACCGAAAGGGAGCGTGTCCGTATGTACCATACGATTCAGCTTCTGATGTGGTTGGCGTTGTTCGGAGCGATCCTCATTGGATTTATCGTCGTTTTACTTCAACTTCTTGCGAACGATTCAACGGAGTACGATATGGAATTTTTGTGGAATCATCGGTATACGCTGGAAGACTTGCATTTGAATCAAGATGGCAATAAAAATGAATGAATGTCGGAAGACGGCCCTGCTGGCCGTTTTTTGTTTACTGCATAATAAGCATGATCAGATACGCTCCAATGTTCGCTTCGCTTGATTGATCGGGGAACAGCCCTGCTTATCCCCCGGAGTCTTGGGCCGAAGCCGATGAGCCGTCTTTTCCTTCCACCGACCGCGAAGCTTGAAGCACCAGAACAAACATCAGCGCATAGAACAGAACCAATGCCCACAAGGCCTGTTGTATGGACAGACGTTCCATAAGCCATCCCGTCAGCAGTGGAACGAGTGCGCCGCCAACCCCGCCTGCCGCGATCAGCATGCTGGTGATCCGTTCCTCCCTTCCACGGAAGAACTCGTTGGCATAAACAAGCGCAACGGCAAACATGCCTGACATCACAAGTCCAAGGAGCAGAATCAGCGTAAAGCTGGCTGCTGCTCCGCTTGCCATGTTAAATCCGGCCAAAATTACGGCGCCTCCTAAAGACCCGAGCAGTAAATAACGGGTTTTGCCTACCTTCTCCGCCAGTTGAGCGGCAAATAATCTCCCGACGGTTATTGCGCCCCAGAAACAGGTTGCCCCGAGTGCTCCGATCTCCGGTTTAACCCCGACATTCTCAACAAGTATGGACGGCAAGAAGTTGGCCACGCTCATCTCGGTCCCTACATAAACCACAAATACAAGTAAAAACAGGATCAACAGCGTCCAGGAACCGCCGCTCATTCTCAGCCGGGTACGGGCTTCTGCGGCCTGTCCCCCGTCCTGCCGTCCCATCAAACTCTGCATTCTGCCCAGAGGCAGCTTCGCCCAAAGAACCAGTACGATCACGGAAAGGAGGCTCAAGCTCAGGAAAGCGCCCCGCCACCAGCCGGCGGCGATGAAGGCGGAAGAGAAAAGCGGCATCAATAGAGCGCCTAAGCCGAAAAATACCTCCAGCCTTGCCATGGATGACGTTTTTTGACTGTCCTCCATATATTGAATCACTAAAGCACCGATAATGGTCTCCACCATTCCGAATCCGAAGCCGGCCACGGGTGCGACGGCGAGCACAAGCCCCCAGGCCGGCAGCGAAAAAAAGACCAGCTGCGCTGCACTCAGGCAGAACAGACACATCAGGATAGCTCCCCTTTTCCCAAGCTGTCGGGCGCACCATGGGCCTGCGAGCACACCGATCAGAAACCCCGTGAACTGAAACGATACCAGAAGACCGCCATCGCTGTAATCCTTGTTATAGTAAACCAACATTTCAGGAAGAAGAGATCCCATAATGACATGGGCCAATCCGATCAACAAATACGACAAACAACCGTTCCAAAAAAACGCCCTCATCTACTCCACCCGTTCTTAAGCTTCTTTTGATTGTATCTGACCTGCAGCTGCGTTTTAAAGCAAACATCTTTGCGGCAGCGCGTACCGGCTCGTGAAAATTTAGTCAAGCATAAAACCTCTTGAGCTCCGCCATGCTAAAAAAGCAAGACCACTTTATTTAACGTGAAGCAAAGGAGCTGACAAGGGATGAGCCATTCCAAACGACGTGAGGAAAACCAATGGAAAATCCGTAAGCAAACTCAGCGGCCGCACGGTAAAATCAAGTCTCTTGCACAATACTCGGCTGAATACGATGCGGAACATCCGAAAGAGTAACCGAGTAAGAGAGGGCGGCTAACCCCCGTCCTCTCACCTATGAAAACATGCAAGTCCCTTGTTCAAAAAATCTGTATTGCTTGTGGATCGAAAAATGGCAATAACAAACTGGACCGGGCCATTTTCGTTTTTTGACCCTGCCTGCATTTTCCCTGGCTTGCTT